>CAYUFN010000001.1:0-40075 GCA_964443965.1 uncultured Hyphomonas sp.
CGGTTTGACCGTCTCTTGCGATTTCAACTTCCGCGGCAAACTCTGGAAGTATGGCAAGACCGCACCAGAGGTGATGACCGAACTCGTGAAGTATGTTGATGTCGGTATTGCCAACGAGGAAGACTGCCAGAAATCGCTTGGTGTCAGTGTTGATGTGGATGTTGAGGCAGGCGAATTGGACACGGCCAAATATGAAGCCCTGTCCGCAAAAATGCTGGAACTGTATCCTGACATGTCGACAATTGCGATCACGCTGCGTGAAAGTATTAGCGCAGATCATAATGGTTGGTCGGCGTGTTTGCGCGACAGCGATGGGTTCAAGCTAAGCCGGCGTTACGACATTACTCACATCGTAGATCGTGTTGGTGGGGGAGACAGTTTTGCGTCAGCTTTGATCTATGGCCTGAATGCCTATGAGGATCGCCAGCAATCTCTGGAATTTGCCGTGGCGGCCTCTTGCCTGAAACATTCTATCTCAGGCGATTTCAATCGGGTCGGTGTTGATGAGGTCGAGAAACTCATGTCCGGAGATGGATCTGGCCGCGTTCAGCGGTAATCCTTTTTAAGGCACTCCAAGACGTTGATTTGGGTTTGAAGAGGGGGTGCAAACTCTCTGTTCGTTTTAAGAACAGGGAGAACCTTGCCCTTGTAGCGGTTCAGCAACTGTAAGACAGGTTGGTTGTTTTGTTTAGGGAGGATTTTTGGCTCACCGTAACTGGCTCAAGAAGTGAAGATGAGTAAAAAATCCGATAGTGCCGAGTAGCACATGAAATCCATCAAGAGACGAACACGTCGTAAATATTCAGCTGAAGAAAAGATCCGCATTGTGCTGGAAGCTTTGTGTAGGGAGCAATTCAATTGCTGAGCTATGTTGGCGTGAAGGCATTGCCCAAAGCCAGTATTGTGTTTGGTCGAAGGACTTTATGGAAGTTGGGAAGAAGCTGTTATCAGGAGATAGCCAACAGATTCAGCCTTTTCTATAAAAGCAAAACCACCAGCGAATTTAGGACTCTCGCCGGTGCCAAATATCTTGGATCAAAATGTGTTTGTCAGCTGATAAACCAAATCCTTGCCGAGCTCAGCGAGGTTACATTCGAAACATCGACCATGGCCTCAAACCAATTCGCTGTTAATACAGTTTTCTGGGGAGACATGAGGCGGGTATATCGGTTAGACTTGTTCGAAGAATTGGGACAGAGCGATGAGCACGACACAAAAGAAAATAACGATGACGGAGCTCGCACGTATTGCGCAGGTAGACATTTCAACCGTGTCACGCGCCTTGAATGACAGTCCGCTGGTCAAGCCCAAAACCAAAGAAAATATTCTGAGAATTGCTGCGGAGACCGGGTATGCCGTCAACGCATCTGCGCGTAATTTGCGGCGTCAATCGAGCGAAGCGATTGGGATCGTTATTCCGATGAAGCCGGATTCCGGGCAAACCATATCTGACCCATTCTTCCTTGATATGATTGGTGCGGTGTCTCATGCAGCCTCAGAGAACGGTTATGATCTTGTTGTCAGCATACCGCAGAATGAGGAACAGATTGCCGAACGCCGCCTTCTGCAAACGGGGCGCGCGGATGGCCTAATTGTCATTGGTCAGGCTGGGCGAGTGGAGCGGTTGAATGGGCTGGGGCCATTGGGCAAGAATATTGTCGTCTGGGGCGGTAAGACAGGCCGAACGAATTACACGCTTGTCGGGAGTGATAATGCGGAAGGTGGACGAATAGCAGCCAGCCACTTATTGGGGCTTGGGCGGAAGTCCATCCTGTTTCTCGGAGACATTGATCTGCCAGAAGTTAAACTTCGCTATGATGGGTTTGAAAAGGCTCATGCGGAACGTGGGCTTACCCATGACCGGGATTTGCTTCTCAAACTAAATTTTGGTGGGAACATGACTTTTGATGCGGTTCGTGCGCTCGTAGACCAAGGGCGGGTTTTTGATGCCATTTTTGCTGCCTCGGATGTGTTGGCAATGGCAGCGATCCAGGCCCTCCAGTCACGAGAATTGCGGGTACCAGATGACGTTTCTGTGGTCGGTTATGATGACATTGGGCAGGCTGCGATGTCGACACCGTCCCTGACCACCATCAATCAAAACATTAAGCTTGGCGGCGAGATTATGGTCGATCTATTGCTACGGAAAATAGCCGGAGAAAGAGTCCGATCCCGACTGACACCAACGCAATTGGTGGTGCGGGATTCTTGCGGCGGAGCGCGCCAAACCTAGGCAGAAACAGCTTCAACCTCTGCAGGGTCCTGATAGACATTGACGCGGCGGACCGTCGCGAATGTCAGTTGCTGGTGCTCGGCGACCATCTCGGTATAGGGCGCGATGAATGTAAAGTCTCCAGTGTCAAAGTTTGCACTTAAAACACTTCCGCCAAATAACCCAGCCAGACCGGGCACAAGGCTGCCGGCCTTATGATAAGGAACCCACGGTCCGTATAATGACGTTGATTTATAGAGCCTGTGCTGTTTGCTAACCTCATGATCCGGCTGCCCCTCGCAAAGACGATCACATGCAGAAATCAGCAAATAGTAGAGGTCGCGCTTCTGGTCGTGATAAATTTTGGGAACTTCGGCCTGAGTATATTGATCTGCATCAGGCAACTCCAATGGCGGCAGGAGCTTCTCGAGGGTTAGTGTGTCATCAGCGACTGACAATATGGCGTGAGCGACCGTAGGGGTTCTCGGCGCTGTTTTTGCTGAATGGAACATGTGGATCGTTCCGTCAGTATCAACGAATGTAAACGGATCTCGCCAGGCAAGTATTGGTCCGCCATCTTCTCCTTCCGCACTGCCAATCTGCGCGCGCGGTCCCAGATAATAACCTGCATCAATAATGGCATCGTAATCGCGTAGCGGGCATGACAAAGCCATCTGCTCCCGGCCCAATTTTGCGCCAGGATCATCTGCCAATGTGGCGTTTAGCGATTGCAGAAATGGCCGGTCAGGCGCAGGCTGACTTATACCTGTATGCATAAACAAGTATTGCCCTGTGTCGAGCAGGGTGACCGAACCGCTCCATATATTATGCGAATCAGAACGATCGGCAAGCTGTCCCGGGCTGGCGATATGTCCCTGATCAACCCAGCTCTGCCCCTTATTCCTGGAGACGAAATGGCGGACATGAAAGCTATGATCATTACGATCGTGAGGCGTGATAGGTGCGCCATTGTCTGCTGTTTTGCCAAGCGCAAGACAATAAAGGTGTATATGGTCGCCGACGCGCAGGCTCCACGAATCCCAAAGCCATAAGTCCGGGTGGGATATTCCATTGCGGAACACAAGTTCGGCAGCTGCCGGAATAGTTGTGACTAGGTTTGAGGGCATTATTTACGCCTCTTGACCGGAATATTCAGATTGGTTGGCCGCCTGCAGGGCCTTGGCTGCCGGGTCGCGTAGCCAGTTCCAGAACGCACTCAGGAATAAAAGCCCAGCAAAGCCAGTGGCCAGCACAAATCCAATTCGCATATCACCTCCGCCCCACGTGTCGCTGACATACGCCATCAATAATGGTCCGAATGCCGCCGAAGCTGCCGTGAAAAACAAGATCAAGCCGGCAATGGCACCATGCTCGGATTTAGGGAAACAGCTAATGCCTTTTGAATTCAGGGTTGGGTAAATCATAGACATGAAAAGACCCGACATTGGCAACAGGAACACGGCTGCTGTTTTTCCAAGAAGTGCGCTGGCAAGGAAGCAGGCAAAGATAAGTCCCGTAAATGCAAGCATAACAATCTTCCAGTCAACAAACTGCAAAATCCATATACCCAAAAACCGGCCAGCTGCACGCAAAACGAAGAAGATCATAACCGCATATGTCGCAAAGATCATGGCAAGCTCGGTTCCAGTATAGCCATCCAGAAATGTTGGTAGCCAGACAAAGATCGCAACTTCAGACGCGACATACATGGCAATCGCAAATGAGAAACCAAGCGCATATTTGTTACCTACAAGCGAAAGTGTATGCGCGAGCGAGGCCGTTGATTTCTCTCGCGCAACGCTTTCGGGGTATGCTGTGAAAAGTGCAGCTACGATCATAAGCCCACACAAGGCAGCTGCAATCAGATATAGCCATGTCCAGTTGATGCCATTGTTCGAAAAATAGATCACAAGCAGTGGACCGATAATCGCACCAACACCAAAGAATCCCTCGACCGCATTCATTTTGCGGGTGTGGTGTTCTGTTGATTCAGAAATATCCCCTATCAAGGCCAAAGCGGCTGTCTTGAAAACGCCAATGGCCAAACCGGAAACAAATAGAAGAGACAGGTATAGATAAAAGCTTTGACCTGCGAAGAAGAGCGCGCTTGCCACGCCATAGATTCCGAGCCCCAGAATGATTGTGTTCTTGCGACCGAAACGATCGGCAAGAAAACCGAGCCCGATGCCGCTGCTAGCAATTGCTACCATGGTTGCCCAGTGAAACGCGCTTGCCTGAATATTGCTGAGCCCCATATCCGCTTTGGCGATCTTGATAATTTCACCCACGGCATCAGTGGTCATCGCAAACATGAAGAACATGGCAAAGGTCAGGGCCGATATAAGGGTATGGTTTACCTTGCGCTCTTGCGTCTCTGTTTGGTGTTCAGCTACACTCATCTTCGCTATCCTCCTGCCTTCGTTTTAGAACATAATACAATCGTTTGCAATTTTATAATCTGCACGCCATTCTATATGTCTCAGATGGGTCGTTTCGGCCACACGCAACAAATCGGACATGCAATGAGCAACGTAGACAAGACTGTTTTTTTTGCCGGGATAGACGCTGGCGGGACAAGCTTTAAATGCGCCTTAATGGATGTAAATGGCGGACTACTCGCAAAGAAGCGCTTCGTAACAACCGATCCTGCAACGGTGATTGCAGACTGCAGTCATTTTCTGCGAACAGAAGCGACAGCGCACAATGGCAAAATCGCCAGCCTCGGCATAGCTGCCTTCGGGCCGCTGGATGTCGACCCCACATCGGAAACCTATGGTACTATACTGAACACGCCGAAACCAGGCTGGAGCAATACAAAGCTGAAAGCTCGTTTCGAAGACGCGCTCATGGTTCCCGTCAATATCGATACCGACGTAAATGGCGCCCTATTGGCAGAACTATATGATGGGGCTGCAAAAGGGGCCGCATCTGCAGCATACGTAACAATAGGGACAGGAATTGGAGCCGGGGTCTACGCAGGCGGCCATCTCATCGGTAAACCGCAACACCCTGAGTTCGGCCATATCCGGGTGGCTCGTCATAAGGATGACCGCTTCGAAGGGGCTTGCCGGTTTCATGGAGATTGTCTTGAAGGGCTCGCCTCAGCGGTCGCCTTTACGGCGCGTTTTGGCGCTCCTCAAGCGTTGCCGACAGAGCATGAAGGCTGGCAGATGCAAGCCAGCTATCTTGCGCAAGCTTGCTGGGCCCTTTCACTTTCATTCCGTCCTGAACGAATATTGCTTGGCGGCGGCCTTATGCTGGCACCTCATCTTATTGAGCTTATACGAGACGCCTATTTTGATTTGTCCAGCGGATACCTCGGAGAAGATCGCGAGCAGATCGCAACCATGATCACACGCCCTGCCCATGGCGATGATGCCGGCTTGCGCGGGGGCTTATATCTGGCCCAGCAGGCTTTGTCTTAATCCCTTGAACCTTGAGCAAAAAAAGACCCGCCATTCTGAACATGGCGGGTCTCTCTATATCAGTCCCAGGGAGGGAGACTAGAAATTGTAACGGATCGTCGCCGAGATCGTCCGTCCATTGATTGGGCGGAAGCGGATAAACTCGCCAATCGCAGGATTACCTTCTTCGCCTTCGGTGAACCCTTCTTCGTCAAACAGATTGTTCGCCGCAAGGCTGACCACCAGATTGTTGAAGATTTCATAGTTCACATAGGCACCCACCGTCGTGTAACCCGGTAGATCGAACTGATTGCTGTCCTGAACCGGCGCGTCGCCTGTGCTGAAGACATTCAATCCGAAATCGTATCCATCGCCTTCAAAGTAAGGATTGACGTTCAGAACATAATCGGCCTGACGACGCGGCGTGTTCCCGATAACAGCATTACCTACAGGGCCTGCAATCTCCGAATCCGTGAAGGTCGCATTCGCCCGCATCCCGAACGTACCCAGATTATTTTCGTAATAGAGGTCTGTCTCGATCTCGATACCATCAGAGTCAAACGTCGTCTGGATCGTCTCCTGCGTTGTCGCTTCGAATGAGGCGGCTTCGGCAACCTCGGCATCGAAGTAAACGATGCTTACGCTACCGAAAGACGTTTGAAAGCGCGCGCCGACTTCGAACTGGTCGACAAAGTTCAGGAACAGATCTCCGTCAGGTGACGTTGCTACACCATCTGCGACAACAAGGTTGCCGGTGGAACGATCTGGCGAGGTGAGTGACGCACCCTCCGAATAGTTGCCGAAGATGGCGAGATTATCGTTGACCTGATAGTTCGCCCCGATTGAGAAATTGTCGTGGTCAGCGTCATAATCAGTCGTTGTGATCGCGTTCGGATCAAAGATCTGCGCGACTTGCTCATTTGTCCCGATAACGCCGTCACCATTATTATCAAACGGGCCGACTATGCCTGTGCCAAAACCAATGAACTCGCCATCGACATTGTTGAGACTACGACGGTACGAGCCTTCAACCGTCAGATCGCCAAACTCAAGACTTGTCGAGAAATAAGGCGCGATCTGGGTGATGTTGAAGTCCCAATAGACGGTACAGCACGCCCCAAAGTTCGGATTGCCAAAGCTCTGCCCATTGATAAAGGAGCCATCTGCCGGATTGAGGAAAAGATTGTCCGCCTCATTGGTAATGAACTCGCCGCCACGCAAAACCGCACGCGCATCATTAAAGCTCCAGATCTGCACACTGTCTTGATCGGCCAGAAAGATACCGGCCTTAACAGTGATGAAATCAAAGTCGCCAGTGACGCTGAAATCGCCAAACAGGTTGCCGACATCCGGCACGGATGTGTTGAAAAGGACAAAGTTGATGTTCGCATCGCCACCGGCAAAGGTGCCGTCCGGGTTTTGAGAGCTGGCATCAAGGCCTGCCGGGAACGGTGCAAAGAAGTTGCCTTCAATATCTGCCCAGCGGCCCTTGGCGTCCAAGGTAATCTGTTCTGTCAGATCGAAAGACCCTTCAAGACCAATTGAGGTCACCTCGGACTGAAAGCCTTCGCTGTCGGTTTCCAGAGAATTGAAGTTCGGTGAATCCTCATCAAACCTGACGGCCGTATCGACGATACCAAGCGAGGTGGTGCCATCGCCCAGATCGAGCCCGTTCAACTCGCCAATGCTGCCATCATTCTGAACAATGGCCGGCAATGGCAGGAAGGTCGGAACCCGGTCGTCCAGCCGCTTGAAATGCGCTGCGACATGGCCGCGCTCAAAGTCCCAGCCACCAGAGGCCTTGATCTGATAGCCTTCTTCGAACGAGCCGACTGTCTCGCGCACGCCTTCTCCTGTGCGCGCAAAACCACCGACATGATACCATAGGCCATTGTCCAGTGCGTCGCCATATTCAGCGTCGATACGGAATGACTCAAAATCAACACCGAAAGTTCCGGCAACGGAGCCCCCGCGCTCGGTTGGTTTCTTGGAAATC
This sequence comes from uncultured Hyphomonas sp., assembly GCA_964443965.1. Classification (GTDB taxonomy): domain Bacteria; phylum Pseudomonadota; class Alphaproteobacteria; order Caulobacterales; family Hyphomonadaceae; genus CALLCD01. Next base: position 7,613 of record CAYUFN010000001.1, read on the forward strand.
AGGTTGATAATACCGCCAGCAGAATTTGGAGCCAGAGCAGATGCAGACCCACCACGAATAGATTGTACAGACCCGATTGTGCTGTCCACACGCAGGAAACTGTCGGCTGTGGCAAACTGCGTGTCGCCAACCAGCAGGGTCGGGAATCCGTTCTCCTGTAGTGACAGATAGCGCGATCCGCCCGCCGCAATCGGCAAGCCGCGCACTTTGATATTGGCGTTGGCGTCGCCGCCTGTGTCTTCTGACTTCACGCCCGGAATGGAACGGAACAGCTCGTTAATGGATCTTGGAGCAAGGTTTTGAATTTGCTCCTGTTCTATGGAAGAGACCGAAGACGTTGATTCGAAGATTGTTGTTTCTCGCGCCACGCCGGTGATGATCACCACGTCCTGCACACTTTCCTCTTCTTCTGCGGTGGTCTCCTGCGCAAAAGCGGGCATTGCCAGCAATGCGACCGACGCCAACAGGGCGTACTTTCTATTGAAATTCGGCATTTTATTCCTCCCAAAAATTATGATGCCAAGCCAACCCATGCGAAAACGAAGGCTTGTCTTAGGTTCAGTCATACCTATCCGAGGCAATAATGCAATCGTTTGTATTTTGTAATCGTAGAACCGTGATAATTTGGCCACAGCTTCGTTTCTCATATTAAAAAGGATGAGGTAACGGGCTTTGAAAAATACAAATGACATCGAGAAAACTGCGGCGCCATAATTTCCGCACACTCACAAATCAAGATGCTGATCTCCAGCGCTTACAGCAGAGGGCTTGCTGTGGTTTGGTCTAGCATTCGTATGTCCATGGCTTTCAAAAGAAGGAAAGCTAACCAGATGGAATACCCAGTTAAATCAAATATATCGCTGTCGACCAGCGCGTGGCGATGGTGGAGGGGGCAACCCAAACACCCGGCCCATCAGACATCCGCTACTATCATGCTGACCGGCTCGGCAATGTTGCTGCGCTGACAGACGGTACAGGCAAAGTCACCGACCGCTATGCCTATGATCCGTTCGGGAATGAGATCACCGGCGCGCCCACCAGCGGCAACGCGTTCCGCTATACGGGCAGAAGATACGACCCGGAAACCGGGCTCTACTTCTACCGCGCCCGCTACTATGACGCCCCGCTCGGCAGGTTCCTGCAAACCAATCCATGACCTAAGTCGCGGTATGTTGAGCACTAATCTAGCCCCTCAAAATTTGCCTATAATTCAGAGAATGTCACTGGCGGTCTGGGGAGGATTCGAACCCCCGACCCCTTGGTTCGTAGCCAAGTACTCTATCCAACTGAGCTACCAGACCTCACCAGTGAAGGGGACACATAGCCCCCGAAGGCTGTGAAAGCAAGTCATGTTTTCCAGCTGGCATCAAAAAAATCAGGGAATAAGCTTGAGACCTGATTTGGGGGAGTTAAGCGACCTCATGGCCTATCGCGGCGGTGTAAAGCGCGAACCATGTTGCACGGTCCATTTTCACCTTCAGCGCGTCAGAAAACGCATGAATTCTGGTGATCTTATTCGTGCCCATAACCGGGACAATATTAGCCGGGTGAGCGAGTAGCCAGGCGACCGCAATCGCGGCCACGTCAACTTCATATGTTCGCGCCAGATTAGCGGTGAGTGACTTCAAATCCGGGTTTACCTCTCCAAACAATGCGCCGCCCCCAAGCGGTGACCAGGCCATTGGCGTGATCGCTTTTTCCAGAAGGAAAGCCAGATCGCCATTAGTGAATGGGGCTGTCTGGAGCAGGCTGAGTTCGATCTGATTTGTGGTCAACTCTCTGTGCATGGCTGATTGCAGCAAGGTGACATCATGTGGGCGGAAATTTGAGACCCCGACGGCGCGGACTTTGCCTGATGCAATCGCATCATCAAGTGCGCGACCGGTTTTTTCATGGCACATGAATGGATCGGGGCGGTGGATCAACAACAGGTCGATATGGCTGGTCCCCAGGAGCGTGAGCGAGGTATCAATGGAGGCCTCGATATGAGCCGGGCTTGTATCATAATGTTTTACGCGCGCAGCGCTGTAGCGCCCGATCGGGGCAACAATGCCGCATTTTGTAATGATCTCGATCTGGTCGCGCAGGCCTGGCGCGTCTTTCAGACAAGCCCCCAATAATGCTTCTGCGCCATAGTCACCATAAATGTCGGCTTGATCAATGGTCGTTATACCTTGATCAAGACAGGCCTCTATTTTGGCCTGTATATGTGCTGGTGACGTATCAGCATCATCGCCGATGCGCCACATGCCGTACACGATTTGTGAGAGAGACAGGCGGCTGGAAAGTATAGCGCGGTTCATACGATTAAGATCCTATATGTGTGCCTTATATCCCCAGAGCCAACAAATATACACGTTTGCAGGCGGGTTGTTTAGTCTCAAAATATTTCAGGCTTAGTAGGGGGCTAATTTTTCAACGCTGCAATCGCGCTGGCTATTTCCACCGTGCGGCGCGCGTCTTCCAAATGCAGTAATTCAGTCATTTTTCCATTCACCTTGATGACGCCCTGTCCTGCATTTTCTGGCTGGGCAAAGGCGGCGATCACGGCTTCGGCTTGTGCGATATCTTCCGGCGCAGGCGAGAAGGCTTGATTGGCCGTCTCAATCTGGGCGGGATGGATCAGCGTCTTGCCATCAAAGCCAAGAATGCGGCCTTGCGCGCATTCAGCCGCCAGTCCGTCTGCATTCTGGATATCATTATAAACCCCATCAAGCGCGACCAAGCCATAGCCACGGGCAGCAGCGAGCGTTAACTGCAATGCAGCTTGAAAGGCAAGCCGATCGGGGGTCCATTGCGCACGGTATTCTTTGGCCAGATCATTTGTTCCCATTACGAAACCGGCTAGCCGCGTCGTGCCTGAGCAGGCAGCGATCTCTTGCAGGTTCAAGATAGCGCGCGGCATTTCAATCATCACCCACAGCGCCAGAGCCTCAGGCGCTCCTGCCTCATTCAATGCATTGTTGAGGGCATGAATATCTGCTCCTGTTTCGACCTTAGGTGCCAAGATCCCGTCTGGTGCGGCTGCAGCGGCGGCTTTTAAATCGTCTGCGCCCCAAGCCGTGTCCAGACCATTTATGCGGATGACAGTTTCACGTTTGCCATAACCACCACCTGTTACGGCTGTGCAGGCCATGTCCCTTGCAATTTCTTTATTATCTGGCGCAACAGCATCTTCCAGATCGAACATTAACGCGTCTGCGGGCAAGGTTTTGGCCTTTTCCAGCACTTTTGCTTTGTCCCCTGGCATATACAGAAAGGATCGGCGCGGGCGTGCAGGGGCAGTAGAGCTTGTCATGGGAGGTATCCTTGGTGTGTATAGTGGGATCGTATGGCTTTAGGTGCCCGCTATGCAGGTTGAAATCAATATCCGTAAGGGAAGCACGCCAGACTGGGATGGTCTGGCAGAGGTGTTTCACCGTGCCGTTCGGGATGGGGCAAGCCTTTATACAGAGGCTCAGCGGGCGGCTTGGTCTCCGGCTTTGCGGGCAGGGCCAGACTGGTCGTTAAGGATGAGCAGACAAAGCGTGAGGCTGGCTGAGACGCGGGCAGGTGAGCCTGTTGGCTTTATGACGACTGAACTAAATGGTTATTTTGATTGCGCTTACGTATTGTCTGCATATCAGGGACAGGGTTTGTTTCGCCGTTTGTATGCCCCGCTTGAAGCTGAACAGCACACACACGGTATAAAGCGGCTGCATGTTCATGCGAGCCTTCATGCACGCGCGGCTTTTGAGGCAGTGGGTTATGTTACCGTGCAACCGGAAACTGTCGAAATGACTAACGGCGTGCGGCTGCCGCGCTTTTCTATGGAAAAATATCTTTAACCTGCATCGGCCTTGATTGAGAGGGCGTGCAGGCCCGTTTCAAACTCTTCGGCAAGGGCTTTGTTGATGGCGCGCTGGCGCGCCACGCGGCTCATACCTTCAAAGGCTTTGGAAATGATTCGCACATTGAAATGCGTTTCACCACCGGGCGCTGCACCAGCATGACCGGCATGGCGCGCGCTGTCATCGACTACTTCAAGCGCAATTGGCGCAAAAGCCTGCGATAAAATGCAGCGAATGCGTGTTTCTCGACCTGTCAATTCTTGCCTCTCTCTCCAATCTCGCGCATTAAAAGCATATGAGCAAAGATTTTGAATACCGCCCTAAATTTGGCATGGATATGCGTATTAAGCCACCCGCTGACGAAAAGTCACGTGCGAAGGCGAAGAGAGATACGACATGCGAACATAAGGGGTGTGACCTGGCAGGCGAATTCAAGTCCCCCAAACATGGCGGTGGCCACCGCATGTTCTGTAAGCGGCATGCAGCCGAGTACAATAAGAAGTGGAATTTCTTCGACGGCATGACCGAAGATGAGGTGAAGGATTTTAACGAGGCTGCCCGTCATGGCCACAAGCAAACCTGGAAGGTTGGCACAGGCCCGGTGAGTGGCAAGAAGGCGGCGGCCAAGCTCGATCCGAAAAACTGGCGCGGCCGCGAAATGTTTGAAGACGGTGTGCCCGGCGCTGCGCGTGCGCGTCAGCGTGGCCGCACGCGCCTTGAAGTGCGTGCGCTCAACGAGCTAGACCTTCCAAAAGATGCAACGCCGGCAGATATCCGTGCACGTTATGCTGAATATGTCCGTCGTTTTCACCCGGACTCCAATCAAGGCGACCGGTCTTCAGAGGAAAAGCTCGCACGCGTCATCCGGGCCTGGAAAATGCTTAAAGAGTCTGGCTTGACCAAAGACTAGACGTAGCCCTCAGCAAGTAAATCTTTCATATGTATGGCGCCAATGGGCAGGCTATCTTCAAGGACGAATGCATTTGAGATTCGCTTTTCACGAAAAAGCGCTACGACATCACTAAGACGGATGTCGCGTGTCAGGCTTACTGCTTTCTGTTCCGGGGTCATAATTTGGTGGGCTTGTTTGCTGAAGACATCCCCATCTAACGCACGGCGCAAATCCCCGTCTGTAATCAGCCCAACAAATAGTCCTTGATCGTCTTGCACACCTACACAACCCATCTGTCCTGAGGCAATGGCTGTAATGACGGTCTTGATATCTGCTGCTCTGTCTACAAGTGGCGCGCTATCAGGATGCCGAACGAGCCAGTCGCTAACCTTCAACAATTGTAAACCCAGCGAGCCACCCGGATGGCGCGCACCAAAATCTTCTTTTGAGAAACCGCGTTCTTTCATCACCGTTAGGGCTAGGGCGTCTCCAAGGGCCAGCATGTTAGTCGTCGATACAGAAGGGGCAAGCTTATTATGGTCAGCCTCATCCAGGGGCGGCAAGAGGAGACAGATTGTGGCCAGCCTGGCCAGTGTTGAGGTCGCATTCTGCGTAATCGCGATCAGGCTCAACCTGTTTCGGTTGGCATATAGCAAAACATCGCGCAGCTCGGCTGTTTCCCCAGAGCGTGAAAGTGCGACCAACACGCTACCAGGGGTAACCATCCCAAGATCGCCATGGCTGGCTTCACCAGGGTGCATGAAAAAAGCAGGTGTGCCAGTTGAGGCCAGTGTTGAGGCGATTTTTGCGCCAATATGGCCAGACTTGCCAACACCTGTCACGATCACGTGGCGCTGGCAGGCGCCGATGGTGGCAACGGCGTCAACAAATGCCTGATTCAGGCTATCGCGCAATGCGGTTAGCCCTTGTCGTTCTGCTTCAATAATCTGGCGGCCGGTTTCAATTGTCACAGGCGGGCTCCTGAAGATAATCCCCTAAATAGCCGTTTTAGACGCTTTTTTCGTGCGCTTTGCAATCTTTATAGCGCAGTGTCCGCCTCAGGTGTGGTCAGATCACCGCCAGTGGCCAGATAGGCGTCAATCTGGTTACCCAGAAGGCTAGCTTCGGCATTAATCCGTGCAGCGTTTACACCGTTCACCGTTGATTGGACCTGAAGCACGCTCAATAAATCGCTTTCGCCAAGGTCAAACCGAATCTGTTCCAGCCGCAACGCCTCATTACCTGCTGTTGACGCGTCCCGCAGTGCTTCGAGTGCGCTTTTGGAGACGCGGTCCTGATCGTAGACATTCTCAATCTCTGCCTTGGCGGCGCGCAGGACAGCTTCATAATTCAAGAGAGCCGCTTCTGTATCTAACCGCGCCGTTTCGCGTTGCGCCTTGTTCAAGCCACCGTCAAACACGTTTCCGGCAATATTAGCAGCCAGTGCAGCAAGATAGGAAGAGGGCTCAAAAATATCACCAATATCGGGGCCACCTCCACCGATTGACCCATTCAGCGTGAGTGCTGGCCAGTCATCAGCAACTGAAATTTCGTATCCGGCGATGGCAATTTCCACTTGCGCCCAAGCTAGCTGCACATCCGGGCGACGCGCGAGTGCCGAAGCAGGCAGGCCCTGCGCGGGAAGATTGATCGCATTGGGGAGCCTGTTTGCAACTGCCAGATCATCCACGCCATAATCGCCAAGCAAAAGTGAGAGGGCGCGGCGTGTTTGCCGGGTCGCAAGTTCCTGATTTCGGAAGCTTGCCAGCGAGGATTGGAAGTTGGATTCAGCAAAGGCAAGTTCGTCCCCGCCTATGGCGCCGGATTTGAACTGGGCTTGTGAGATGCGGAACCGATCTTCCAGAAAGCCAAGATTGGTGCGGGCCAGTTCCAATTGAAGTTCAGACTGAATGATTGTCACGTAAAGCGAGGCAACATTGGCTAAAACTTGCTGGCGGATATTAAACGCAATCGCTTCTTGGGCACGCAAAGCGGCTCTTGATTGGCGGACACCGGCTTTGCGCACGCCAAAGATATCCGGGTCCCAGAACACTGAGAGGCTGTTGGTCGAGCTGTCATTGACTGTGCCAAGACTTTCAAGAAGTGCAGAGGCACCAGCCCCAACGCTGGCGTTGATATTTGGAAGCAGACTGGAGCGCGCTTGTGTAATTGCCAGCTGGGACTGGGCAATATTGATCCGTGCCTCGCGGATATCAAAATTGGCCACTTCAGCGCGGGCCAGATAGTTCGATAGCAGCGGATCATCAAAGAGCTTCTGCCAGTTTTCTGCACGCACCGTGTTTGGCATACCGTCAACCTGCCAATCAGCGGGAATGTCGGCTGTGCTCGCATCAATACGCGCGTTCAGGGCGGGGCGGTCAATCCTTGCACAGGCAGATACGGCCAGCAGGCTGGCAAGGCAAAATAGCGTGCGCATGTGTAATCTATTCATGTCGCAAGGCCTCAATCGGGTTAAGTTGGGCGGCGCGTCGGGCGGGCAAGAATCCGAACAGGACGCCAACAATCAAAGATGTGCTCACGGCCAGCAGCGCTACATCTGGTGAGAACACAAGTGACATGCCGTCAGGCAATAATGGCCCCACGAAATAGGCAAGCCCATGAGCAAGTGCCAGCCCCATCAAGCCGCTCAAAAATGAAATCATGATGGCTTCGATCAGAAACTGGAAAAGAATATCCAGCTGGCGCGCGCCAAGCGCCATGCGCAAGCCAATCTCACGCGTGCGCTCGGTCACCGAGACCAGCATGATATTCATCAGGCCAACTCCGCCAACAAGCAAAACGATAGACCCCGCCGCGGCAAGAAAGACGCTTAGAATTTGCTGTGTGCGCGCGGTTTGTTGCCGGTTTGCAGAGAAGTTGAAGACGCGAAAATCAGGGGCGTCATTAACTTTCAGGTTGCGTGTCTGGCGTAGAATTTCGCCGACTTCGCGCTCAATGCGTGGCAATACGTCTTGCGTTGTGGCTGCAATTTCAATGCCATTAACGTAATCGCGTACCAGTTCGTTGCCCCCAAAGATTCGATTGCGAGCTGTGGTGCGTGGGATCAGGATTATGTTATCCTGATCATTGCCGCGCCAACTGGTCTCTTCAATCGCAGACAGGACTCCCTTCACCTTAAAGGGGATATTATTAATTTTGATACGTGCACCGATCGGGTTTTCTCCGCGAAACAAAGTGTTCCAGACGGTTTGACCAATAAGGGCGACTGTCTCTCTGCGTTCAATATCCGATGATGTAATTGGCTCGCCTGTCATCAAGGTGATATCTTTTGTCTTCATATAATCGAGATCAATGCCGTGTAGGTCTGTGCTCCAGTCGCTTGTCTCATTGACGGCTGTTACATTTGTGTTGAGCGACCCGGTTGCACCCAAGACCCCGCCAATATTCCGAATGCGGTTGATGTCGTCCTCAGAGAAGGGCCGCCATGGACGGTCATTACTGGAGCGCCGTCCGCGCCTGTCGGGAAACACGCTCATGGAGCGGGCGGAAATGCTGTCGAGCTGTTCAAGAATATCCCGTTTGGAACCTTCTCCGATGGCGAGCATGAAGTAAACTGCAGCAACCCCCAGCATGACGCCCAGCGAGGTGAGGGCGGTACGTAAAGGGTGCTCGATGAGAGAACTAATCGCGTCACGCAGGATCGAAAAACCAAACATGCTTAGGCGTCTCCTATCGTTTCGGGTGCACTAAGGTCAACCACAGCGTCATTGCGGACATCGCTTAGGATTTTACCATCCTTGAAGGTGACAATGCGTTTGGCCGCGGCGGCAACTTCGGGGTCATGGGTGATCAGGATAATGGTGAGCCCTTCGCTGTTCAGATCGTGCAAAAGCGCCATAACATCCTCTGAGGTCACAGAATCAAGTGCCCCGGTTGGTTCATCTGCCAGCAGCAGTTTTGGTGTCCCAACAAGGGCGCGCGCAATGGCGACGCGTTGCTGTTGGCCGCCGGAAAGTTCGGTAGGCTTATGTCCCATTCGATCGCCAAGCCCGACACGCCTCAGGCTTTCCTGCGCAAGTGCATCAAGATGGTTGGCCTTGGGCCGGCGATAGCGCAAAGGCAGCATAACGTTTTGTAGCGCGTTCTTTTTTGGTAGCAGCTGGAATTGCTGAAACACGAAGCCAATTGTTTCATTCCGAAATTTGGCCAAGGTCTTGCCATTCATATCTGAAAGCGCTGCACCGCCAATGCGCACTGTGCCGGATGTTGGCTTATCAAGCCCGCCAAGCATGTTCATTAGTGTCGACTTGCCAGATCCAGAAGAGCCAACAATTGCGATAAACTCTCCATCGTCGATTTGAAACGAAACATCATCCAATGCGTGGATTTCATTTTCACCCGGATTGTAGATTTTGGTCAGGTTTTCACAACGGATCATAGCGGGAGCTGACATTTAACGCGCCCCAGGCCTGCGCCCTGAGCCACCTTGGCGCTGGGCGTTGCCACGCTGGCCGCGCGCCGCGCCAATCGTGAGAACCACTTCGTCTCCCTCCTGCAAGCCGGAGACAATTTCAACAAATGTCCCATCGCTCAAGCCCAGCTTGACCGGGCGCGCAATCATTTTTCCATCAGCCTGTTTGACCCAGAGATTGGTTGAACGCACTGCGTTTTCTTGTGCCAGTAGGCTGTTATAGGCCTGCATCTGGCGCTGATCGAGATTGTTTGACAGAACGAGATTTGTCAGATTGGCGAGCTGCTGCAAAGCGCGTGAACGGCGAAAGGTTTGTGTCGGATCATTGATGACGGTCCGCGCTTGTTCTGTCGCACTATCAAGTTCTGTTCGTATGCTGTCTATCAAGTTTTGCTCAATACTGATAGCAGACAAGCGGCGATAGACAGGAGCATTGAGAGATTCTTGTCTGGTTTCAGTTGCGCCTGCAGATTGCCATTTTTCAAGCTGTTCCGGTGTAGGTCGGAACCGTTCAGCATCGGCTGAAACCCGCAGAATGTCGCGCTTTGTATCAGTTGTAATTTGCAGGTTTGCTGTCATGCCGGGTAAGAGAAGGCCATCCGGATTTTGGGCTTTTACAATGGCCACATACGTCACAATATTGTTTCGTAATTCCGAGTTAAGCCGTAATTGCTGAACTTCGCCGCGAAAAGGCGTGTTGGGGTAAGCATCGACTGTAAATTCGACCTTGTCGCCCTGGGTTAGTCCACCGACATCACTTTCAACGATGGCCGCCTCGACTTCAATTTCGGAGAGGTCAGCAGCTATTTTGAAAAGTTCTGGAGCAGAAAAGCTGGCCTGAACCGTTTGGCCCGGATCAATCTGGCGCTCAATGACAATGCCATCGATCGGGCTTTGAATGATTGTTCGTGAAAGGTTGAACCGTGCCGTTTTCAGGCTCGCACGGGTTTGTGCCAAGCTTGCTTTTGCGCCTTCAAGCTGGGCGCGGCTGACGGCGAGATCCGCAGTGGAGACCCCGACGGAGCGTTCGGCTTCTTCCAACTGAGCCAACGAGGTTGCGTTTTGTTCGTAAAGATCTTTGCGGCGCTCGAGAATTTGCATGTTCTGGCGCAAGTTCACCTCAGATCGGCTAATGCTGGCTTCGTTTGTTTTGATGCTTGCCTGTTCACGCAGCAGAGAAGCCTCAAGTTGTAAAACCTGATTTTGGAACGTTTGCGGATCAATCACGGCAAGTATGTCACCGGCTTTGACTGGCGTGTTAAAATCTACATCAACGGAGAGAACGCGCCCTGAAACTTCTGATCCAACCAATACGGTTGTTTCTGGCTGGACCGTTCCTGAAGCATTGATCACGCGCGTCACTTCGCCATAGCCGACGGGCTGGGCGCGTAGGCTTTCTGCGGGACCTTCTGTTGGTGTAATTTCCTGAGCGCAGGCTGCGAGTAGGGTGAGCGCTAATGCGCCGCTGATCCAATATGGCTTCAAGGTATTCGACCTCCAAATTTGCAGACGGATCTGCAGACGAACGTTTTGTCCGCTTTATGTGCCAAAAATACTAAATATTTGCTCTTATCTTGCCTGAAATAGTACAGAACCTCTTCTAAACAAAATGGATTCGCTTTCCTGGAGGGCTAGATAACAAGATTGTAATGACACTGCTGGCTCTAATTACCCTTGGCTATGGCATATGCTGCCAGGCCAATGTTTCTTCTGCATGGAAGGGGACGAGGCTTCCTGCAGCAAGAACAAGCCGGGCTGGCACATTAACCGCAGCGCGCTCTAGCGTAATTGTACGTTCATTGAGCTGAAGGCCATAAAAGCGCGGCCCATTTTCAGAGGTAAAGCTTTCTAAGCTGTGCAGTGCATTTTCTTCTTCAAACACTTTTGCATAGCTTTCAATCGCATAGGGCGCATTAAAGATGCCCGCGCAGCCGCACGCTGACTCCTTTGCGCCAATCGTGTGCGGGGCTGAATCTGTTCCGAGGAAGAATTTCGCATTTCCTGAAGTGGCTGCCGCTCGCAGCGCCAAGCGGTGTACCTCGCGTTTGGCGACGGGCAGGCAGTATTTATGCGGACGTATCCCACCCTCAAACATGGCATTGCGGCTAAAGGTGAGGTGGTGTGGGGTAATGGTGGCACCAATATTTGGACCGGTATCTTGCACAAAGGCCACCGCATCAGCGGTTGTGATATGCTCAAACACAATTTTCAACTCAGGGAAATCTGTAACAACTTTGCTCAGTATGCGTTCTATGAAAATAGCTTCGCGATCAAAAATATCAATCTCAGGTGATGTTACTTCACCATGAACGAGCAGGGGCATGCCGGTGCGTTGCATGGCTTCCAGAACGGGATATATATGCTTGATATCTGTCACGCCATGGGCCGAGTTTGTTGTCGCATTTGCAGGGTAAAGCTTGGCCGCCGTAAAAACACCTTGGCTGTGCCCGCGAGTAATTTCAGCAGGGTCGAGTGTGTCGGTAAGGTAACATGTCATGAGCGGGGTAAAGGCAAGCCCTGGCTCAAGCGCGTCAAGAATACGGTCGCGATAAGCCGTCGCAGCTGCCACGCTTGTCACCGGGGGAGCAAGATTTGGCATGATGATTGCGCGACCAAATTGGCGCGCTGTGTAATTGACAACTGCTTTGAGCATCTCCCCGTCGCGCAGATGGACATGCCAATCGTCGGGCTGGCGGATCGTGAGCGTGGCAGGGACAGTCATATTGGTCATGAGAAAGGGTCCAGAAGGATAAATTTATAAAACCCTGCAGCCATACACCGGACTGGGCCGCATAAACAAGGCGACACATTCGCCTTGTTTATTATCATCTCAGAGAGGTCCGGTTTAGTCCGGTAGCGGGCTGCCGGGCACCCATGGCGCCCCAGATTCAGAAAGCAGACGCTCATAGGCCGGAACCATTTCATCCATAAGGGTAACAAGCCGTTCACGTACCTCGTCATGCATCTCTTCAGCAAATTCAAGTTGCTCGCGATGGGTACCAGTCGGGCCATACGTCGAGTTGCCAATTCCCAGCAAGACAGTTCCCAAGCGGCTGCGCACTGTTGGCAGGTTCCGTTCAGCAATGACATTTCGGGCAGGGTTCCCGTTGAGCAACTCATCGAGCGCATTGGCCTCTGCACGGATGGCTTGCCAGCCTGTCATAAGCTGCACCGGATCACCAGAGGCGCGCTCCGCGGCGGTTTTCAAGAGGCCGATACGATCATTAAGGTCGTTAAAGCTGATATTCGTTGCGGTGACAGCGCGATCAAGCCGGGCTGTGCGTTCCCAGAACGCAGCGGCATCCTCTTGCGCAGGTAGCGCACCTTGTTCACGCAGACGTTTAACATTGAAGGCCTGTGGTTCAACCAACTCGACATATTCACCATCAGCAAGCCGCGCCATAGAGACGGTGTATTCGCCGGGCGTTACGAGAAAGCCGGAAGGCTCATCGTCGCTATCATTGCGCCGTGAAATGGCTGAAGTATCTGGATAACGCAGATCCCAGTTGACGCGGTGAAAGCCTTTCTTGGCTGGTCCCTTAATGCGACGCACTACATTTTCATCGCGGTCACGAACAATCAGTTCAACGAAGGGGGCTGTTTCCTGCAGCTCCTCTGTGATGGCTTCAAAGCCCGGGAAGGGCGTATCAGAGCCGGCTTCGAGGAGCGGCTTTTCTTCCTTCTCCCGTGCGTCCTTGAGTGAAAGCGAATCTTCAGCGAGATAATAGGTAAAGTTCGCGCCAAATTCAGGGTTCGAAGCACGATAGAAAGAGTGCCCTTGTGAGCCCCCTTCAGAGAAGGCAAGCGGATGTTGCTCAATATACCAAAGCGCATCCCGCCCGGGAAACAGCATCGCGTCTTCTTCAAGCTTATCCTCGCTCAGCTCCCGCAGAGGGGAGATGTCATCTACGATGAAGAAGCCACGCCCGAAAGACGCAGCGACAAGATCATCCTCGCGGCGCTGGATTGTCACATCACGGAAAGAAATAGTTGGCGCATCGCCCGTCAGCTTGACCCACTTCTCGCCACCATCAAGGGTGAAAAAGAGGCCAAATTCGGTCGCCGTGAACAACAGGTCCGGGGCAACATGATCCTGTACAATTCGCCAGATCAGGTGCCGTTCAGGAATATCGCCTGTAATCGAACGCCACGTACGGCCGCCATTCGTGCTTTTCAGAAGATACGGCTTGTAGTCACCATATTTGTGATTATCAAGGGCGACATAAACAGTGTCTTCATCATGTAAATCAGCGCGGATATCATTCACAAAGGCCGTATCAGGCACACCCGGCAGCGATCCAACATTGGTGCGTTCCCATGTGTCACCACCATCACGGGTCGCTTGAATGATGCCGTCATCGGTGCCGATATAGAGAATATCTTCGTTTAGCGGACTTTCACCGATTGAGGTAATTGTATTGTAGACCGACATAGCTCGTAAGTCCCAGCCAGCATCCCACGACCATTGTTTGCCCTGTACGCGTAATTGCATCCGGTCTTCATCTTTGGTCAGGTCTGGTGAAATGGCGGTCCAGTTATCCCCGCGATCATCAGAGCGCCAGAGACGTTGTGAGGCAAAGTAGAGCCGTGTTGGATTATGCGCGCTGACGTAAATCGGCGCATCCCAGTTGAACCGTTCAATTGGTTCCCCCGGCTTGTTTTGTGGCTGAATATGCACAATCTCGCCTGTGATCCGATCAACGCGAGCAAGGTTTCCCTGTTGCCACTCAGCATACATAATGTCTGGATTGCCCGGCTCGATCGCTGATTGGTGGCCATCTGCAAAGAGCGTGATGAACCAATCGGAGTTACGAATGCCGTGCCGATTGTCGGTCCGTGAAGGACCACCTTGAGAATTATTATCCTGCGTTCCGCCATAGACATTATAGAATGGCTCGGCATCATCTACGGCCACTTTATAAAACTGCGTGACGGGGAGATTATTTATAAAGCGCCAGGTCTTGGTGTGATCATAGCTTTCGTAAAGTCCACCATCTGAGCCAAACAGAATATAGTCAGGATCGTCCGGGCGGAAGGCAATGGCGTGGTCATCAACGTGCTTGTACTCATTGTTGATATCATAAAATGTTTTGCCGCCATCATTTGAAATTTGGGTTGTATTGGACACCATGTAGATGAGATCAAATTTGTGAGGGCTGGCGTAAAGTTCTTGATAGTAGTGTGCGCCCGTGCCGCCGCCAACGGCGTTTGCCCCTTTTTCCCAGGTCGCGCCGCGATCTGTTGATTTCCAGACACCACCTTCGCGTCGGTCCAGCTCAATGGCTGCATATAGCACGTCCGGGCGGATGGGGGAGATGGCCAGGCCGATCTTGCCCATATTGCCTTTTGGCAGACCACTCTTCAGCTCTGTCCATGTATCGCCGCCATCTTCGGATTTCCACAAACCGCTTTCTGGCCCGCCACCAACCCAGGCGGCTACGGTGCGATGGTGTTGCCACATGGCGACATAGAGCCGGTCTGGGTTGCGCGGATCGATGACCATATCTGTGGCACCGGTAAACTCACCAGACGACAGGGTGTTTTCCCAAGTTTTGCCACCATCAGTTGTTTTGAAAACGCCACGCTCGCCGCCAGCAGACCAAAGCGGCCCCTGGGACGCGACCCAGACTGTATCGGGGTCTTCAGGATGAACAATGATTTTGGAGATATGCTCGGACTTTTTTAGCCCCATATTCTCCCAGCTTGCGCCACCATCATCAGACCTGTAAACCCCGTCGCCATAGCCGATATGACGCCCGCCATTGTTTTCACCGGTCCCAACCCAGATGCGGTTCGGGTCTGATGGATCAAGGCCAATTGCGCCGATGGAATAAGCTGCCTGTCCGTCAAACAGGGAGGTCCATGTTGTACCAGCATTTTCGGTTTTCCAGACGCCCCCGGATCCAACGCCAACATACCAGGTGGCCGGATCATCCTGAACGATAGCAATGTCGGCAATGCGACCGGACATAAAGGCCGGCCCGATGCCGCGCAGCTTGAACGCATCAAATGTCTTGCTAGAGAGTGGCCCTTTGTCTTCGGTGGCGTCTCCCTCTCCAGATTGTGCGAAGCCCATGCAGCCAGCAAAAATGATTGCTGCACCCGCGAGAACTGCCAATAATTTCTTCATTGCTTTGTCCTTCAGCCCATAATGTTCACATAGGCTTAGCACAGCTTTTCCCGCTGAGAAGGTGAAAAATCGCAAGGTTTGATCAGATGAAGGTTATTTTTGCCGAATTCGCTGACAATTTGCAAAGAGACATCCGCTGGTTACTCGACAAGGAAAGCTGGTGCGCTACTACAGGGGGCTGTAAAGGGCTGAACATGCCGGAGGGCTGATATGAAACCGCAAGTCTTGCTGCGAAAGATCCATCATTGGGGCTCACTTTTCATTATGCTGCAAATGGGCTTAATCATTGGCGCAGGCCTTTTGCTGATGTTGAAAAAAGAGATCAGCTGGATTCAGCCAGCAAGCGAAAGCGGCATTGCGCGCACAGCTGTTCCAACGCTTAGTATGGATGCGCTGTTTGAGATTGCCAGCGATATACCAGAGCTTGATGTCGAAGAGTGGCGCACGCTTGCTCGTGTGGATGTGAAACCGGGTAAGGGCATCGTCAAATTTGTTTCTGAGAATAGTTGGGAAGCTCAGATCGACACGCACTCTGGCGAGGTGTTGAAGGTTGCTTTCCGCCGCTCTGATATTATCGAAAGCCTGCATGATGGGTCTTATTTTGCAGACTGGGTAAAACTCTATATCTTTCTTCCCTCAGGTATTCTCCTGTTTATATTATGGGGCACCGGGATTTATCTCTTCTTCCTGCCGCACTTGAAGCGATGGCAAAGAGATAGACGAAAGACCCGCTCTGCCTCATAAGACAAGCCACGCATTAAAGAATTGAGACAGGGAAAAGCCATGTCAAAGACAGTTTTGGTCACAGGCGGCGCTGGCTACATTGGCTCACATACTGTGCTCGCACTGATTGGTGCAGGTTGGGACCCTGTAATTTTTGATAATTTTTGCAACTCCAGCAAAATCGCCGTCACGCGCCTGTCTGAGCTGACACAAAGAGAGATTATCTGCATTAAAGGGGATGTACGCGATACGGCGCTTTGCACGCAAACGCTCCAAGATCATGATTGCCAGAACGTGATCCATTTTGCCGGGCTGAAAGCTGTGGGCGAGTCGCATGAGAGACCACTTGAATATTACAGCGCAAATGTCGGGGGTAGCCTCTCTTTAATACAAGCCATGCAGGCAGCTGGGGCAAAGCGGGTTATCTTTTCATCCAGCGCCACAGTTTATGGGCCACCAGAGTTTCTACCCTACACAGAGGATCACCCGCTTAACCCGCAAAGCCCCTACGGGCAGACCAAGCGCCAGGTTGAAGATATTTTGCGTGATGTCTCCGCAGGGGGGAAGGCATTGCAGCATGCCATTTTGCGCTATTTTAATCCTGTTGGTGCAGATGTAACCGGGCGCATCGGTGAGGACCCGCGTGATATTCCAAACAATCTCATGCCATTTGTCGCGCAAGTGGCGGTCGGGCGGCGTGAAGCGTTAAGTGTTTACGGGGATGATTATGAAACGCCCGATGGCACAGGCGTGCGCGATTATATTCATGTTACAGATCTTGCCCGCGCGCATGTGCTGGCCCTTGAGAAGCTGACCCAAAGTGATGACAGCTACACGGTAAATCTGGGAACCGGGCAGGGCTATTCGGTGTTGGAAATGGTCAAAGCGTTTGAAACGGCCAGTGGCCGGGCAATCCCTTATAAAATTGCGCCGCGCCGCTCAGGTGACATCGCAATATTTTATGCTGACCCAACGAGCGCTGAAGACTTACTTGGCTGGAAGGCGGAAAAAACCCTGAACGATATGTGCGCCGACCATTGGCGCTGGCAATCAACAAACCCAAACGGATATGAGGGTTAGAGCGCATCCACAAAAGTAGGCACCAATTTTGTGATAAAGATGCGCGATAAAACAAAGCTGTAGAGCATGTGAGCGTTTCGAAGAATTGTGCGCATGCTCTAGTCAGGCCAATAGCCACCTTCTGAAACCCACTTGCCTTCAAGATAATCTACAGGTTCGAGTTCACGC
The DNA here is from genome assembly GCA_964443965.1 of uncultured Hyphomonas sp. Lineage (GTDB taxonomy): Bacteria > Pseudomonadota > Alphaproteobacteria > Caulobacterales > Hyphomonadaceae > CALLCD01. The sequence goes on from CAYUFN010000001.1 coordinate 24,868, forward strand.
TCCCCCAGAAGGACGCGCGCATGTACCTTTAGAAATCCGGATAAATATTGTATGCTTAATGTGTCATCACCGAGCTGGGTGAGCCAAGGTTCCTGATGCGCCTCTGTCCATTTAGGCGCGATATAGCCTTTACCGGATTGTTCAAGAACGGTTTCCCCGTTTATACGAATGCGTTCCTGTGAGTGCCCGCTCCAGGACCAGGCATTCTCGACAATAATTTCGTGATTACCATCCTGATAAATCCATTTTTGGCCGCGTAGCTTCATAATAAGTCTATTTCGCCTTGCTCCATATTGCGAGCGGGTCAAATGCACCTGTGTCGGCCGCTTCCTGAAGAGCTTGCATTTGGCGTGTAATCGGATTTTCGGTGCGTCTGGGGGCGTGGCTGTAAAGCGCCTCATCAAGGCGTAGAATGCGCTCAAACAGCGCTTCGGCATTCCCGACAAGTTCTAAAAAACGTTCAGGCAGGCCGCTGCTCGCTTGTGCTGATGTATCAAGCGGTGGGCCTTCACGCTTCAGCCTGTATTTTGCAGCAAACGCATCCTCGCGCCGCATATCACCATCGCGAACAGCTTTTTGCATGACCAGCCAAGAGGCCGCTTGCATAAGGCGAGTTGTTAACTCCATGCTCCAGGAGGTGTATGTCAGGCGTGCTTCTCGTGATAGTTGATCATTCAGCGTTCTTCCCGGGCCGTCAAGGTAGGACGCCGTTTCTTCGACCAGCGCCATACCTTCTGTGAAAACACGTTCGAAGACTTTACCGCCAGCAAAAGCGCCAAGCATATCCGTATTCGGAGCAGACGAGGGGTGAGTGGACATGGGCAATCCTAACAAACTGATCTATGACAGATTTACGCTGACTTTATTTTCTTAAAGTTAATTGTCACCAAAAAGGGCATTTGCAGCGTTTCTATGGTTTCGTTTACGCGCCAGTTCGGCTTTGCAGGCTTCGATTTCTACGCCCAGTGAGACAATGCGTGCTTCCAGCTCGTCTTCAGACAAGCGCTCCAGGTCGAGTGGTTTCGGCGGAATTGGATCATTTTCAGTCATGGGCTTGTTTCTCTGGCAAAGATCATATTCAAGAAAAGCACCCAACCGCGAGATGCGGACGAAATCAAGAGACGAGGCGTATAATATGAGCGATACGATGCAGGCTGTGATCCATGAGGGCGATGCGCCGTTGACCCTCGGGGAGGTCAAACGTCCCAAGCTGCGCGTCAACGAAGTGCTGGTCCGCGTGCGTGCATCCGGGTTAAATCGCGCCGATCTTTTACAGCGCAAGGGCATGTATCCACCGCCATCGGGGGCTTCAGAGATTATGGGCCTCGAATGCGCCGGTGAGATCGTTGCTTTTGGAAAAAATGTGAAACATTGGGGCATAGGCGACAAGGTTTGTGCGCTGCTGGCCGGGGGCGGTTACGCAGAATATGCCGCTGTTGATGCTGGATCTCTCCTCCCGATCCCATCGGGTATGAGCTTTACCGAGGCGGCCTGCCTGCCCGAAGCTATGATGACGGTCTGGGCAAATGTTTATGAACGCTGCACTTTTCAAAAGAAAGAAGCATTCTTGGTGCACGGCGGCACCAGCGGTATTGGCGTCATGGCGATACAAATGGCACGCGTGTTCGGGGCCGGCGCTATTTTCGCAACCGCAGGATCAGATGAAAAGTGCCAGGCCATTCGCGCGCTTGGTGGCGAAAGCGTAACCGCGATTAATTATCGGAATGAAGATTTTGAAGCTGTGGTCACTAATGCTGGCGGGGTCGATGTTATCCTCGACATGGTCGGTGCCGATTATGTGCAGAAGAATATTGGGATTGCGAAGACGAATGGGCGTATTATCAACATCGCTTATATGAACGGTCCGCAGACAACTGTGAATCTGTTGCCACTTATGCTCAAACGCCTCGTTTTGACAGGAACCACGTTAAGAGCACGCGACGTTAAAGAAAAGGCCGCCTTAAGAGAGGCCATGCAGGCGACGTTCTGGAAAGCTGTTGAAGCAGGTGGGATTAAACCCATACTCGATACGGTTTTCCCCGCCGCAGAAGCTGATGCGGCCCATGCCAAGATGACGGCTGGCGGGCATATCGGGAAAATTGTTCTGGAGTGGTAAGCTGTTAGCCGGCCGGGTCTGCGTCTCTTTTAAAGAAAGCAACGCCAACCTCATGTCCTGTCTGCCAAATGCGCTCGCAATGGGTGGCGTTTCCCATAGAGAAATTTTTAAGGCTGCGGAAAAAGAAACGTTTTGGCATTTTAATGTCTGCGCTAAACAGGAGGCAGGCCCCCTCGCTTGACCAGTTTACAATTGTCGCAAACAGGCCCTCAGGGTGCTTACTAGTATAGACCAGTACGTGTTTGTTAAATGTGATACGTTCACTACGCCGCCTTTGTGGACGCGTCTTGAGACCTTCAGCGTTTAACTTTTCATGAAGCACGCTCACATTAATCCCCCTTGGATTGCTATATGCAGCTTAAGGTAGTGTTTTTGCGTAAAGAAACTCCTAAATTAGATGGAAAATTTAATACTGAGCGTCTCAGGCTCCCAAAGCGCTTAATTTGTATCGTGCGCTGGCTGGCTCTTTTCATTCTGGAAAAGTCGCGCTATAGGAGATACAGTTAGAGCATCCTGATATATCGCCCTGACCGCCCGGCCGCGCGCCGGGTTTGTTGTATTTGGCGTTCAGGACTCGTTGGAAAAGGATAAGAAAACATGGCCGATATTTTGATGCCGAAAGCCACAGCTGTCTGGCTGATCGATAATACGACGCTGACCTTTGACCAGATTGCCGCGTTCTGTGGCCTTCACCATTTAGAGGTGAAAGGCATCGCTGACGGAGATGTTGCAGAAAATATGCGCGGCGTTGACCCAATCGCGGGTGGTGAACTTAGCCGAGACGAGATTAAAGCAGGCGAGGCGAATGCTGATTATCGCATGAAGGTGGCACCGTCCAAAATTGCGCATATTCCACAGCCAAAACGCAAGGGCGCCCGCTATACGCCAGTTGCCCGCCGTCAGGACAAGCCCGACGCGATTGCTTGGTTTATCCGCAATCACCCGGAAGTAACCGACGCCAAGATTGGCAAGTTGATCGGAACGACCAAATCAACCATCAATAATGTGCGCGATCGTTCGCACTGGAATTCGGCCAATATCAAACCGGTTGATCCGGTGACACTCGGTCTGTGTTCGCAGATTGAACTGGATGAGGTTATTGCTCAGTCAGCTGATAAACGTCGTAAGCTCGAAGAAGAGCGCGCCAAACAAGTTGAAGGTCCCGGGCTTGCGCCCACCGAAGAACCTGCTCCATTTGCAGGTGAAGAGGCACCAGTTGATGCGCCCGCCGAAGATGGCAACATCTCAGCGGACGATATCTTCAAGAACTTTACGGGCTAGCGGTATTTGAGGCGCGCCTAATCCAGCGTGCCGCCCAATTGTAGCCGTCCACCGTCCATGATAAGGGTTTCACCTGTAATAATGGCAGCGCCGGGAGAGGCGAGGAAACCAACCGCTTCGGCAATTTCATCGGCCAGGGCGGCGCGCTTAAGTGGTGTTCGCGCTTTCAACCAAAGTTCATTTTTTTCAGCACGCGGACGAATAGCGCTGACAGCATTGACGCGGATCATATCTTCGGCCAGCTCAATTGCGCCTGCTTGCACGACGGCTTCAATTCCGGCTTGAGAGATACTCTCGGTAAATTTTCCCGGCGTTGCCAGTCTTGCCGAAAGGCTGAGTACAAAGGTGACCGTGCCTGTTTGGCGCTGGCGTTCTGGCCCATCGCTGATAAGCGGTGCTTGCTCGCGGACTTCTTCTGTAAACAGACGTAAGACGAGCGTAGCCATGCGGGCGTCGCGTATCATGGTCTCATCGAATGCTTCGAGGTCTACTTCCATTAAAGAGAGGGGTTCGGGAACAGCCGGAATGACGACCAGATTATCAATCCGCTGATGGGCCTCTAATGCAGCATTGAAAGCGTTGCGAATGCCGATCATTGTGTTTAGCACGCCATGATGGGCGGTTACGGCTTTATCTAACTCGTCTTGCGCGCGCTGGATCACATCCTCATCTGGTGCAGCGATAACAACGTGGTGGTTCTTATCTTGAAAGTGACGCGCACAAGCAGTGCCCACATCACGGCCAAGTCCAAGGATCAAGGTGACAGGCGTGATCATGGTTGACTAGGTGTCCGAACGGTCATTTGCCGGTGTGGCGGGTGCTGGACGTGACTTTGGTTTGCGAGGCGAGCTTTTCTTCCGCGTGGTTTTTGCGGGTGCTTTATCGCTGACGCGGGGGCTGAGGGCATCTGTCAGGATCATCAAGCGGTCATTTATACGGTGGGATGCCATGACCTGCTCAGCCTGCAAGCGTACAAACAGGAAGAGGGCCAGCAAAACGCCAAGCCCACCACTCAGTTGTAACAGACCAACGAAAATGTCGCCATAGGCAAACAGCGTATATCCAGCCAGAATTAAAATCATCAGGCCCGACAGCATAAACAGCGCGCCCAGCACGCTCACCCCGAGGCGAATCGTTGCGGGCGATAAAGCTCTATCCTGTTTTAATAGTTCACGCATACCAAGCTCCCTGGCTCACATTTCATCAGGGTCTATACGTTCTAAGAATTAATTTTTCGAGGATTTAGCGCTGTAAATCAGATATTTTCTCTTTTAATCGCAATTTTTCTCGTTTGAGTTCGGTCAATTTTAGCGAATTTATAGCCGGCCGTTTCTGCGCGTACTGGATTTTAGTATCCAGATCACGATGCTTGTTGGAGAGTTCGTTAATACGGTTCTGAATGGACATTTTGTCCGCCTCCTTTTGCAATTTAAACTGTGGCTTACAGGCAACAGCTAAGCATATCACAAAAGCAGAGTCATCCCGCTGCGGGAAATTTCTTACCCATAACTCTCTTATTAGACGAGTGAGGGCCGTGCCTTCTCGATGAACATTGCCCGATCAGCATTTGCCATAAGTTGGTCTGCTGTCATGCCAGGCGTCCAACCGGCGACACCAATTGACGCGGAAATGCCAATATTTGCCGCCGCGATACGTGAGGCGAGGGCGCTTGAACATTTGTGTGCATTGTTGAGGTCAGTCTCAATCAATAGAATGGCAAATTCATCTCCACCAATTCTGCTGACAATATCTGTTTTACGGACCGTTCTGAGCAAAGTGCGCGCCATCGCAATAAGTGTCTGATCTCCGGCTTCGTGCCCATGCTGGTCATTGACGGCCTTAAATTTGTCCAGATCGATGAACAGCAGGGATAGAGCGCGTTCATGCCGCTCTGTCCTGGCGATCTCTCGCTCAAGTTCCCGCATGAAGGCGCGGCGGTTAAAAACCGGGCATAAGGGGTCCCGGTCAGCGAGTGCATGGGCGGCCTGTAACTCCAGCCGAAGTGTGTCGATACTTTGCCGGATGGCTGAGTTTTCCGCCACCAAAAGGCGCACAAGTGACAGCAGTTTTGGATCCGCATCAGAGAACTCTACTTCCACCTGCTGGGCAATTGCCGCAGCGATTGTATCGTTTTCTGCTTTTATGTTTACTGAGGTGCCCATCTGAAAAATATAGCAAAAAATGTAGATATTTGTATAGAAGCAGTGTGTTAACGTACTAATGCTTGACGTTTAGCGCCCCATCCATATGTTCCAGCGTTTTCGAGCCACAAAGGATGTGCGTATGGACGAGGCGACATTACACGATGACCCCGTGGTTGGCATCATTATGGGAAGCCAATCTGATTGGCCAGTCATGCAGCGTGCAGCTGGCATTCTCGGTGCACTAGGCGTGCCCCATGAAGTGCGCATCGTCTCAGCACACCGCACGCCTGAAAGGCTTGTAGAATATGCAAAAACAGCCCGTGATCGTGGCTTGAAAGTGATTATTGCCGGGGCCGGTGGCGCAGCGCATCTTCCGGGGATGACCGCAGCCATGACGCCGCTGCCTGTGCTGGGGGTGCCGGTCGAATCCAAGGCGCTGTCGGGCATGGACAGTTTGCTTTCAATTGTGCAAATGCCACGCGGCGTGCCGGTCGGAACACTGGCCATTGGCGAGGCGGGTGCCATGAATTCAGGGTTAATGGCGGCCTCGATCATCGCGCTTGAGAACCCGAAAGTGGCAGAGGCGCTTGATAATTATCGCGCCAGTCAAACCCAAAGCGTTGCCAAAACGCCTGATACGTGGACTGGAAAATGACACCCTTAAAGCCGGGCAGTATGATTGGCATTCTCGGCGGCGGCCAGCTTGGGCGCTTAATGGCGCTCGAGGGCGCAAAGCTGGGTTTTGATGTCCATATTTATTGCCCTGAAGCGCGATCTCCGGCGGCGCGGGTCTCGGCATGCGAAACTGTTGCTGCCTATGATGATGCCACAGCGCTAACGGCTTTTGCCTGTGCGTGCGATGTCGTTACCTATGAATTCGAGAATGTGCCAGCGGCCAGCGTTGGCATTATTGAAGCAGCGGGAACCCCCGTGCGACCCGGTGCCAAATCGCTTGAAATGTCTCAGGACCGATCAATTGAGAAGACGTTTCTCAGTCAGATTGGCATAGAAACGGTCGCTTTTCACACTCTTGATGACAAGATGGATTTGACGAAGGCCCTGACAGATTTTGGCTGGCAGGGAATTCTAAAAACGCGTCGCGAAGGGTATGATGGCAAAGGTCAGGTGCGCATCAAAGGGGAAGCGGGAATACAGACAGCTGCAGAGCTTGCAGATGCAACACCATGTATTCTTGAAGCCTTTGCCCCATTTGAACGCGAAGTGTCTGTGATTGTCGCCCGGACGGAAAAAGAAACCATCGCCTATGAAATTGCAGAGAATGTGCACCAAGAAGGTATCCTTGCGTGCTCTTTGGTGCCAGCTAATATCTCTGAAACAGTGCGCCAGGCCGCCACTGAAGCCGGGCGAAAACTTGCCGATGCGCTAGGCCATGTCGGTGTGTTGGCGCTTGAATTTTTTGTGATGCCAGATGGGACATTGCTGGCGAATGAATTTGCTCCGCGCGTTCATAATTCCGGGCACTGGACACCAGAGGCATGTATGACCGGGCAATTTGAACAGCATATCCGTGCAGTTGTAGGCTGGCCACTTGGCCCTGTCACATGCCTTTATGACGTCGAAATGGATAATTTGCTAGGGGCAGAGATCGCGCAAATTCCAGAGGGGGTGTCCGCAGAGGATCGCCCGGTTGCCTATGGCAAGGCAGAAGCAAAGGCGGGACGAAAAATGGCGCACATTACCCGTCGGCGTCTGCGCACATAAAGTTATTCGACAACATATCGCGGGTAGGACAACTTGCTTGCGCGGGAAACATCAAGATCAATTTCGGCGCTAATGAAAGGTGTGTTTTCATCTGTGCGCGCAATCAGGTTGCCATCAGGATCAATGATGTATCCACCTCCGCCAAGGTTTGCACCACTGCCTTTTTCCGCCCACAGGTTTGATGATAGACAATAAGCGCCTGAGCAGACAGCCGCCGCTTGCCCACCAGCGATCCACTTGCCGACATTCCCATGCGGCGTTGCACGCGGGACGCATAGAAGGTCAACCCGCGCGGCCGCGTAATGGCGCGACCATTCAAAGAACCAAAGCTCGGTACAAATCTGCACACCGATCCGTGCCTCACCGGCGCGCGCTGTGTTGAAGTGCTTTGGCCCGCGATCATACCAGCTGTGCTCGTAATAATCTTCTTCATCTGGGAGATAGTATTTCTGATGAAAGCCAGCCGGTTCCGGTTTATCTTGTGTCCAGACATAGGCTTCATTCCGGCGGCTATTCCCGCATGTTAAAATGGGGCGTGTGCCAACAATCGCAGGTACGCGGAGATCTCCAAGGGCTGCAATATACCGATCGTGGTTTTTAATCGCACGCGCCCACTGTGCCTCTGCGTCTGGGCCAGGCTTTTCGCCAGCCAGCCAATCGGAAAACCCCATTTCAGGTAAAAGCAACATATCGCTGCCTTCTTCCCCGATATGTTTTTTCAGGCCGTGGAGGAAGGTTTTAACCTTTCCGGGGCGTGGATCGATTTGGCAAACGGTGACTTTCATGTGCGCCCTTCTACTCATCTATATCAGCTTTGGCACGCTGCTCGGCTTGTAAGACCTGTTTCAAACCAGTTTTGTAGTTTTTGTAAACCGGAAACCAACCCAATGCAGATTTTGCCCGGGCATTGGACACACGCTTACATTCTGCATAAAAGCTGCGTGCCATCGGGCTAAGCGCTGCTGTTTCAAACGCAACCGGATCGGGCGCGGTCATACCTATCAGCCTTGCGGCATAAGCGATCACCTCTTGAGGAGCGGCGGGCGTATCGTCGCAAAGATGAAAGACCCCTAAAGCCTCTGGGCGGTCCATCATGGCTTCAAGACCGCAGGCAATATCGTCCACGTGTACGCGTGAAAAAACCTGCCCCGCTTTGATAATCGCTTGTGCTGTGCCTGTACGCAGCCGCTTAAAGGGCGCGCGCCCCGGACCATAAATGCCGGGCAGGCGCACGATCCGGCACGGACGGCCTGTGCTCTGCCATTGCCGCTCTGCCAGCACACGCCGTTTTGCACGTGCAGAGGCGGGAGCAGGTGCGGTCCATTCAAAAGCCCACCCGCCCTGAAGATCACCATATACACCTGTGGTCGAAAGGTAGGTAATCGTTGCAGCTGTATCTGCTTCGGTTTTGAAACGGTTGTAAATCGGGCAACCCTCGCCGCCCGGCGGAGCAGAGATGAGCCAGTGAGCACCCGCCGGAACAGGAAACCTATCTGCCAGGCTGACCACTTGAGCGGCTTGAGACCCTGTATTGAGTGCGTTTGCCTTGTCTGGCGTGCGTACTGTGCCAAGGCAGGCCCAGCCGCGTGCCGAGAGACGGCGGGCCAAGGCCTGCGCGCTATATCCAAAACCAAAAGCAACCAGCATGTTTGATGGGGTTTGCTGCATAAATTGCTGCATTGTCATTTGCTCTCTTCTGTCGCGCCCTTTAAATCATAAATATCAACGGAGTTCTGCCCCTAATGTTATTTTCGGCCTCAGCTTTTGCCCTGATTTTAATGGGACAGTCCTCTGCCGGTGATCGTGGCCGCGTAGAAGAGCAAAGACGTCTGGAGGCCTGTATTGATAAAATTCGTGAAGATCCGGCCGAAGCCTATGAAGACGGTCTGGCATGGGTGGGTGAAGGCGGACGCCCTTTTGCGCGCCAATGCACAGCGTTAGCCCTTGTTGAGCTTGGTCATGAAGCTGAAGGCGCGTTGCGTCTTGAAGACCTTGCCAATGCCTCAAATGGCGGCTCATTGCGCCAGCGCATTATTTATCTGACCCAATCAGGCAATGCCTGGTTGCTGGCTGGCTTACCCGAAGCTGCTTTGGTGACGATCAATAATGCCATCAATCTCAATGAAAATGACCCACAGCTCTATGCCGATCGTGCGGCAGCTTATATCCAGCTTGAGCGCTGGGATGAGGCTGAAGAAGATCTCAACTTTGCCCATCAGCGCTTGCCCCGCGACATTGAAATCCTGAAAATGCGTGCCGAGACACGCTTAAACCTAGGCGACCTTCAGGGGGCTGAGCATGATGTGGCAGACGCAATGGTGATTGATCGCAAGGATATCCCGACTCTAGTTCTTCGCGGGCGCGTGCGTGAGGCGCAGCGCATTCGGAGCCAAGAAGAGAAAAGCCTCAACAGCTCACCGATTATTCTGATTGATTAAGTGCCCCGTTTCCTAGCACGCAAGCAGCCAGCCCTTCACCTTCGACCACGCGCATCCGGGCTTGCAGAGTTCCCGCACGCCGGTTCACATAAGGGCCGGGCGGATCAACGCGCCATTTATTAGGGCTCGGTAACACAGCTGCCAGAAGCGCGGCTTCCCGGCGCGTCAGCTCGCGGGCTGACTTTCCAAAACGGCCTTGCGCGGCTGCCTCTGCTCCAAAAAAACCGTCACCCCATTCGGCAAGATTTAAATAATGCTCCATCACGCGCCGCTTGCCCCAGGTAAAGTCGATCAATGTCGCAAACCAGGCTTCGGCACCCTTCCTGGTAAATCCGCCACCATTCCATAAGAAAGCATTTTTGGCCGTTTGCTGGGTAATGGTCGACGCGCCGCGCAAACCTTCTCCCTTGGCGCGTTCATCCAGGGCTTGCTGAATGGCCGCCGTATCGATCCCTTCATGTTCGCAAAATCTGGAATCCTCTGCGGCGATCACAGCATAGACCAGGTGTGGGGAGATCTGTCTCAGTGGTGTCCAGTCTCGCTTCACTGTTTCCCCGGACAGGCTGCGCTGCACCATTAAGATACTGCCCGGCGAGGGGATGAATTTCAACGTAATTGCGTAAACATTGATCACCACAAAGATGATCAAGCCCCAACGGAATGCGTGTCTTAAAATGTATTGTACTCTATCCATCATATGCCCGCCATTCAGCTTGTACATCCGCGTTGGTTTCAACCCTTAGCCGTGCGGCTTTCTCGGCCGCAAAGCGCGCAGCATCCAGCTCGCCAAGTGCCCACACGGCTGCGCCGCGCACCAGAGGATCTTTATCGGCCAGCCGTAAAAGTACAGTCTCAAGTAGGCCAGCATCCCCTGAATTTCCAATTGCAATCAATACGTTCCGGACAAATCGGCCGCGCTTGATCCGCTTGATCGGTGAGCCCGCATAGAGCGCGCGAAAGGCAGCATCGTCCAACTGTGCAAGTGTGGCAAGGTCAGGCGCGCGCGTATGGCTGCGGGCATGAAAGGCGGCCTCCTTCGCGCGCGCGGCAAATTTATTCCATGGGCACACAGCCAGACAATCATCACACCCGTAAATCCGGTTGCCCATCGCTTTACGAAACTCGCGCGGAATAGGCCCGTGTTTTTCAATGGTCAGATAGGAGATGCAACGCCGCGCATCAAGCTTGTAGGGGGCAGGGAAGGCCTTAGTTGGACAAATATCAAGGCAGGCGCGGCACGATCCGCAATGATCAATTTCCGCAGCGTCCCGGGCCAGCTCTGCAGCTGTCAGCATCACGCCTAGGAACAGCCAGCTGCCATGGTCACGGCTGACAAGATTAGTGTGCTTGCCTTGCCAGCCCAGCCCGGCTTTGGCCGCCAGCGGTTTTTCCATTAAAGGCGCTGTGTCGACGAAGACCTTCACGTCCTCGCCTGTTTGTTCGGCGAATGCACGCGCCAGTCGCTTCAGCCTTTTTTTGAGAAGGTCATGATAATCCTTACCGCTTGCATAGGCTGAGATGGTGGCCTTTGAGCGCTCTTCAAGACTGTCCAGTGGATCATGGTCTGGCCCATAATTCATAGCAATGACAACAGCAGATTTCGCATCAGGCCACATGGCTTGCGGGTGGCTGCGCCGTTCCAGTGTTTCTTCCATCCATGTCATTTCGCCATGATGACCAGCACCGACATATTCAGCCAAACCTTTGCCAGCTTCCCACGCTTCATCTACACGCGTAATCCGGCACGCATCAAAGCCAAGCTCACTGGCCAGCGCCTTAAGATCCGTTTCGCGGCTCATCTGTGCAGCCCGCCTGTGCTAAAAATCAAGATCGGCATAATGGGCCGCGGGGCGTGTGCCATCAATTTTATCACTTAGGAGTGTGCGAAATGATGGGCGTGACTTCATTCGTGAATACCAGTCGCGCAGATCAGGTGCCAGCGTCCACGGGACATCATTAAAATAGTCAAAACAGGACAGGTGCGCGGCCAGAGCGAAATCAGAAAGTGTGAGCGTCCGCCCGGCCAGAAACGGGCGCAATTCTGCTAGATGGTTAAACAGAGTTAACTGTCCGCGCAGGGCGTGCGCGCCTTGTCGGAGCAAGCTGGAATGAGGGGTATGAGACCTATCTCGGGCAATCGCCACACGCTCGGCCAAAAGGCTTTTGCAGGCCTCTGCCAGCCCATCATCGACAAGTCGCCAGATGCGGCGGGCTTCGGCCCTGTCTTCTTGCAGGCGTGGCAACAGGCGCGTGCCTTCTCCGGCTTCTTCCAGATACTCGCATATAGCCTGCCCGCCAACAGCCACATAGCGCGCTTCACTGGCCCGGTGGATAAAAGCAACGCCGGACGCACCCACGGCCAGACCGGGCACATCGCTATGGGGCGCCCAGGGTGGGGAAAGGATGAGTGCAGCATCAAGCCCTTTTTCAGCCAGCACAAGGCGCACCAGCCGTGCGTGTGGGTCAAATATCCAATGGTAAAGCCGTCTCATGCGCGCACACTACCTGAATTTGCGAGCGTGTTAAGTCACGCTTTGAAAGAGGGTGCCCCCAAAAGCAAAAAGGGCGACACATCCCTGCGTCGCCCTTGATGATATTGGTTACCGGTCAAACCTAGAATTCAAAGCGTACACCGAATTGAATCTGCCAGACCGAAGGCCTGATAGCTGTGTCAATGTTCCGGCCGTTAACTTCAAGAAGCTCGTCATCAAAGTCTGAGAAGACAAAAGAACCGTCTGCATTTGTGTCAACTTCGATGACCGGCACAGCCTCGCCAACATTTCCGCGATCAAATGAGCGGAACGTGTTCCGTCCATCATTGATCAGGTTCAGCACATTGTTGATGTCCATAAAGAACAGGCCGCGGGCATCTGGCAGATAATCGTTCAGGAAGGTTGGTAGTTCCTGTTCGAAACGCAGGTCCAGATCATTAAAGAATGGGTCTTGCTGTGTATTACGGCCAATGATTGAGCCACGCAGGTCTTCAAGTCCTTGCTCAGCAATAAACTGGTTAAAGCCAGCCTCGTCAGCAGCGGTCTCGAAGGTTACATTCGGATCACCAAGTTCCGGGATGAAGAGCAGGTTACGATCCTCATCATCACTGTCGCCAAAGTCGACCGGGAAACCATCACTGTCGAAGACAAAGCTGAACTTACGTCCAGACCGGCCGCGATAACGCAAGGTCAGTGCGGTTGTCAGGTCTGAGAAGAAATCTTGCTCGAACCGGGCAGACAAGGTCACCGTATTGGTTGAGAAGCTGCTGGCAGGACCAACACGTGAACTGTTCAGCTCTGCTGTCGCCACTTCTTCAAAGTTGGATGTGGCAGTTGAGCTGGTCAGCGGGTTGACGTTGGTGACATCTGTATAGGCGTAACCAAAGTTCAGGCTAACCGCGCCATCACCAACACCTGGTACTTCATAGTCAAAGCGTTTGGCAAGTTGAACAGAGGCAACATCAGAATTGCCGCTTGATCCCTGAACATTGGTCAGGAGGATATCCTGATCATCGCCACCAGAATCACAAGCGCCTGTCAGCTCCTCGATAGAGCCACTGAAGCCAGCTCTCGGTCCGAGGAACTGTGCGTTGCATCCATCATTTAACGGATCAATCGCATTAAAGATCGTCCGCCCGTCTGTTGCTGTGCCAACAGCTGCCAGGGTCAGGTCAACAAAATCGAGTGAGTCTTCATTGATTGTGTGGATGTAATCAACACCGATTGTCCAATCATCGAAAAAGCCACCAGCAGCGCCGCGGAAATCTGTCTGGTGGTTAAACCCGATATTGTAACGCACCGCAGTCGGGAGAACGAGGTTCGGATCAATCGCATCAATACGGCCTTGCCCAAGAGCTGTCTGGGCTTGCTGCTGGTCAATAATACACTGTGGAATCGTAACGTTACCAGGCGTTGCGATAAGATCATCAGCGTCACATCCTGCGCCAAAGCTGCCACCAAAACCAACAGCGCCACCAAAATTGGTGAAAGCGTTAGAGAAGAAAACTGATGGATCAGCGCCGGCAAAGATACCAACTCCCCCTGTAACTGTTGTGCTGCCGAAAAAGTCGACAGGGGATTCATAGGTTATGCCGAGGCGAGGCAGGATGGCATCCAGATTATTAAAGCCAGTTGTGTTGGAGAAACCGTAACGGTCAACAAAGGCTTGGCTCTCTGTTGGGTTGTCATCTGAATCATAGAAGTCATAGCGAAGCCCCAGCAAGATGGTCAAATCAGGCGTGATTTGCCACTTATCCTGCGCGTAGAGCGAGTGAATGTTACGCTGGAAGTTTGCAGCTGCATCATTCGGGTCACCAGTGAATGAACCATTTGCTGTAATTGTGCTGGCTTGCCCGGCTGCAAAAGCGGCAGCGTCAGCAAACTGGAATGAACCAGTAGCTTCGGGAATAAACAGGTTGAAGACATCAAGACTATCAAGTTCATAACCGGCAGTCAGCGTATGGTTGCCAGCCAGATATTCAGCTTTCAGTTTGATCTGGTCAACCTCCTGCTCAAGCGCGTTGGCAGAGCGGAATGTCCCCGGTCCAGCTGCCAGAATTGCGTCCTGATCTGGGTCACCTGTACCAACAACCAAACGTGGGATCGGATTTTCGTCCTGGGCTTCGCCGCCGCCGACTGGGTTTTGAATGTCTCTGACATCATTGCGAGAGATGCGAACTTCAGTTGAGAAGTTATCGGTCCAATCAGAGAAGAGGCGGAGTGAGTATGAGTCAGCGCGGGTGCCGGAAACCTCAAATGAGTTCAGGAAGGAGAAATCAATATCCTGGAAGCTGCCAAGGTCAGGCTCAACAAAGGCTTCGTCGATATAAGAATAAGTGAATTCTGCTTTATGCTTATCGGTGATCAACCAGTCGAGACGGGCCAGAACGCGCGTATTCTCTTCGTCAATTGTATTTGGAATGCCGCCAGACGGGAATCCGAACTGGTTTTCAGCAATTGCCTGAATAGCTTCGATTTGTGCAAGGCTTGCGTCCGTCGGGTTAGGGAAGCCAAGCTCAGCAGGGCCGCCTGCTACGAAGTTTGTATCTCTAATTTGCTCATATGTTACAGCAAAGAAAAGCTTATCTTTGATGATTGGACCGGCGAGTTGGGCGCCCCATTGTAGATTATCAAAATCTTGCTCCCCGAGGCTAACGCCATCCAGCGTGTTTCCAAAAAGGCTGTCATTGGAATAGACAAAAACAGCTGAGCCGTGGAAATCATTCGTACCTTGTACCGTCACAACGTTGATCGCACAGCCGGTAAATTGACCATACTCAACGTCAAAAGGCGCAAACTCAACAGAGACCTCCTGAATAGAGTCAAACGGAATTGGTGAAGAGTTTCGCGCTGGGAAACCAGACGCGTTCAGACCGAAGCTATCATTCTGGCGGACGCCATCAACTGTAAATGCATTGCCTCTATTATTCCCGCCAAGGCAGGAAATATTGTCATCATTATTTTCATCAATAACAACACGTGGATCCAGAGAGATCGTATCGCGAAGGTCACGGT
>CAYUFN010000001.1:40085-53183 GCA_964443965.1 uncultured Hyphomonas sp.
CAAAGCTGCTTCCCGGTCCAATCGCAAGTGGTTGTAGGGGACCATTACCGCGTGTGCCAGTCACAGTCACAGCTGCCAATGTGCGTGCCTCGCTTGAAGCTGCGGTCAGTTGGAAATCAAGCGCTGTCGTGCCACCAACAGACAGGAAAATATTGTCTGTGATCTGGCTTTGACGCCCATCTGCTGCAACGGTCACAGAGAATGGACCGCCGACAGAAAGGTTTCGCGCTGAGAATTGTCCTTGGGCATTTGTAGTTACGCGGCGGGTCTGGTTGGTCCGTGTGTCGACAACGGTAACGCTCGCGCCAGCCAAAGGTGCGCCCACTTCATCAACGACCTGGCCGCGAATATCAGATGTGGTTTGCTGGGCGTAGACGGCCGGAACGGCTGCCATCGCCACTGCTAACGCGGTTGCGCCGCGAAGAAATGCTTTGTGGTTCATCGGTTTTCCCTCGATGGATTGAGATAAAAAGAAACGCTCACTCGGTATTTTATATAGATATGTAAGGGGGGTAGATCCCCCCACGCGGTCTCCCTAGCTTGCCAATACAACAGATTCCTCATCTTTTGCTGACAGTTTTGTAACAGCGCTGTTTTCGGAAGGAGAGTGTGTTTTAGAGGACACAGGTGACGCAAGGTGATGAGACTGCTTAAGTAAAATCGTGCTAATTATTGTGAAAAATTTGCAAAACTCTTCTGCTTGCCTGCGGTTTGTGGTTAGACGTGACCATTCAATAAACAGGAGACAGTAAGAATGACTTCCTTCACAACGCGTGCTCTGTCCGCGGTAGCTGCCATCGCATTGCTTGCGGGGTGCGGTGACACATCCTCCCCAGCTCAGTCTTCTCAAGCAGAGCAAGCCCCTGCAATAGCAGAAGCTCTCCAGACACAGGCAGTTTCTGTCATTCCAAAAGGCCAACTTCCTGAAGGCGTCACTCCGACAGCCTATCGCATTGATCTGCGCACAGACCCGACCGCCGACACATATACCGGCAGTATTGAGATTGATGTTGTACTTGACGATGAGACATCTGCGCTTTTCCTGCACGCGCTGGGGCCAGACGTAACAAGCGCCATGGCCGTTTATCAGGGCGATATTGCTGTAGCGGCGACATTCGAAGGCGGCCTTGCTGATGGCGGGGTCTCCAAACTTAGCTTTTCCAGTCCAATTCCGGCAGGCGCAGCCACTTTGCGTATGAACTATACCGCACCATTCAACCTCGGCCTTGCTGGTCTCTATAAAGCCTCACAGGGTGGGCTTGATTATCTGGCAACGCAAATGGAGCCAATTGATGCGCGCCGGGCGTTTCCAAGCTTTGACGAGCCGCGCTTCAAAACCCCGTGGACGATCAGTGTGACAACGCCAGCAGGTAATAAAGTTATCGCCAATGCACCGGAAGTCTCTGCGACCACGCAAGAAGATGGCTGGGTCAAACACCAGTTTGCCACCACACGCCCGATCCAATCTTATCTCGTTGCGCTCGCCGTTGGCCCGTATGAAGAGTTTACCAGCCGCAATATTCCAGCCAATGCGATCCGCGACCGCGAGATTGTGCTGCGTTCCTATGCCGCCAAAGGAAAGCGTGATCAGCTCGAAACCTCTCACGAGGCAACCTTCGAAATGCTCCGTATACAGGAAGAATATTTCAACTATCCATATCCTTACGCCAAGCTCGACCTGATCGCCGCGCCAGATTTTGCTTATGGCGCAATGGAGAATGCAGGCGCGATCATCTACCTCGAATCCGCGCTCCTGATTAATGAGCGCACCTCGCTCGGCCAGAAGCGCGGCGCGCTGACCACACACGCCCACGAGCTCGCCCACCAATGGTTCGGCAATCTCGTGACGCCAAAATGGTGGAATGACATCTGGCTGAACGAAGCCTTCGCGACATGGATGAGCTACAAGACCATGCACGCCTATGATCCTGAAGGTGGCTTTGACCGCTCGCCAATCCAGCGCGGTATCGGCGCAATGGGCGCAGACAGCCTTGCCAGTGCCCGCCAGATCCGCAACCCGATCAACGCAAATGGCGACATCCTCTCAGCCTTTGATGGCATCACCTATTCCAAAGGCGGCCACGTCCTCTCAATGTTCGAGAACTATCTCGGCGAGGACGCGTTCCGCGATGGCATTCGCCTCCACATGACCCGCTTTGAAGACGGTGTCGCTGACGTGAATGATTTCATGGCATCGCTCGCCGAAGGCTCTGGTGATGAGGGCGTTGTGGAGAGCTTTAAGTCTTTCATCTTCCAGCCGGGTACGCCGTTCCTGAATGTTCAGATGTCGTGTTCACCCGGCAATGAAAAGCTTGAAATACGCCAACAGCGCTATGCCCCGCTTGGATCAACAATTGATGCGAACGCGACATGGCAAATCCCGTTTGCTGTGACGCTTGGCTATAGTGACCGTATCGAACGCGTGAGCGATTTGCTGACAGAACCTGAACAAAGGGTTGCACTACCGGAAGGGTGTCCGGATTGGATCATGCCAAATGCCGGCGGTGCTGGCTATTGGCGCTTCACATTAAGCGATGGCAACTGGGCCGCGCTCGCCGAAAACTATGACAGCCTGTCAGCAGGTGAGCAGATGATGTTTGCCGATAGCCTGAACGCGGCCTTCCGCGCTGGCGAAGTGTCTGCTGAGGCCGTGCTTGCTGGTCTTGCGGTCACGCCGTCAGGTGAGTGGGATGCAGCCAGTATTGCGCTCGGCCGTATTGGTGGTCTGGTCGGCTTACTTGCAGAGGAAGACAGACCGGCCATGCGCGCATGGATTGGCGAGACCTATGCTGACCAATGGTACTATCTCAACAGCCGCGGCGCTGCCAGTCTGAGCCAGGGCGATATCCTCCTGCGCGAGGCGCTCTATAGTCTTTATGTCAATACGGTTCAGGATGCCGGTCTACGCGCCGACATCAAAACCCGCGCAGATAAATATATCGGCTTGGGCGGCACCCCAGACCAGTCCGCCCTCAGCGCATCAGAAGTTGGCACTGCGATACGTGTCGGCGTGGAAGAGGGCGGCACAGCGTTCTTCGATGCTGCGCTCAAGTATGCCAATGAAACGAACAATCAGCGCGAGCGCCGGAGTATTTTCAATATTCTGGCCGGAAATGGCAGCCTTGAAGATGTCACCCCGCTTCTGGATTCGTCCTTCTACGACCAAATTCAGGGGCAAGAGGCGCTCTTCATGTTCTTCTCTGCTATCCGCAATGATGATGACGCGGTGCAAGACATGGCATGGGCGGCTTTCAAGCAAAACTTTGAAGGGCTGGTGGCGCGCGTACCGGAAATCCGCAAACCGCAAATGGCCGGTGTTGCCGGGTCTTTCTGTGACAATGCAAAAACAGACGAAGCTGAGGCGTTTATCAAGTCCAAGGGCGACCTGATCGCTGGCTATGAACGCCCACTCGCCCAAGCCGTCGAAGGCGCCCGCCTGTGCGCCGCCCTTGTCGAGGCAAAACGTGATGAGTTGACCGCCGCTTTAAAATAAGACGCACACACCACGAAATATGCAAAACCCCGTTGCCGAGGCAGCGGGGTTTTTTATGCGCAAAGCGCACGGGTGGTCAAACCAAAACAGCCCTGAGCGCGACCCATCGTGCGCAAAGCGCACGGGTGGTCAAACCAAGAAAGGCACCAGCGCCTTGCGCTCTTTCGGGTAATCCGGAAACTTCTCCTTATACCAACGATGATGCTGGAAGGCGCGCGGGCCGATATTCGCCGCCGTAAAGAACGCAAAAGACGCCGCGCCCAGCGTACACGCCGCAATCGCAAAGCCTGTCCACTCAATAATCTCGCCGAGATAATTGGGGGAGGTGACAAAGCGAAACCCGCCGCCTGTCGGGATCTTATAGCCCGTCTCGCCCGGCCCGCGCAGATTGCGCAAAATATGGTCCGAGTTCAAATTCAGCCACATGCCGAAAAAGAACAAAGGCACCCCAATCAGGAAGAAGGGGGAGGTGAGCCACGCCGCCCCCAGATGCCCCGCTGCCGCCACGCCCCAGCCATTCACCGAGCCATTAAACGAATTAAAGAGCACCGCCATCGCGCCCGTCGCGACCGGTTTCTTGCCCACCCCGCGTATGCGCATCGGATAGATGAAAGAACGATAGGTGTAGTGCCCTAAAAACATTGCCGCCAAAATCCATTGCGCCGTGCTCGCGTTTGCCCCGCCATCAGTGCCGCGCAGGAACAAGACCAGAAACATGATCGGCGAAACGACCTCCATCACCATCCACACAATCCGCTCATCAATCTCCGGCCCCCATTTGCCGCCGCGCTCATACCGCCCATACGGCGCGGTCGTAAACACAAGACTGACCAAGGTCAGCGCCCCGGCCAAAAACAGACCCAAACAGGTGGCTTGGTAAAGAGATAAATCAGGCATGATGAAGGTCCGTTGCAAAATTAAAAGCGCACAATTCGAATAACGGCAACAGATTACACTTTCCTCAAAACTGTCAAGCTATGCACCTCGCAAAAATCAACTAGCCGTGGAGAAAATTCTATGGTTAATTCGTTCCGGGAAAGAAATGATGGGGGTAAATTATGGCGGATGGAATGCTGCAAACGCAGGATACAAATCTTGCTAATAATGCCGGGGATATTAAGGTAAATATATGGAAATTAGTGAAGGAGTCTCCTCAGACGCCTTTTATTTCATGTGCGATTGCGGCATTTCTCGGCCTCACGGGAGTTGTTTTTTATCACACTTTTAGTGACAATAAGCTATTAGCTGAATCTGAAGCAAGAATGATCTGGGTACTCGCATCAAGTTTGTTTTGGTTTCCAATCATTTTGCTTTTCCGAGATCCAAGAGCCAACTTAGGAAAAGTGCCTCGCTTGCGATTGCCGGTCATTTGCCTGACCATTCTTATAACATTTACGCTTTTAGTGGTACTCGAAAGCTATGGAGTAGTAAATTTAATAGGATTATATGCGCCGGATGCCGGGCTTGGACAAGGTATTGGATATTCGTGCTTAGCATTAGCGTTTGGTCCGCTTGTCTGGAATGCGATAAATTTCTATCGGCACAGAAAAGCAGCAAAGAAGAACATTTTAGCTTATTCGAAGACGATTGACGAAAACGTCGAAAGTGAAAGCCAAGCTATGAATGCGTTGATCGCGACGATCATGGTATTGGTTGTTATTGCTCTAGCCTATTATGCTGGTAAATATGGGCAGGAGTTCTACATAAGCTCCATCATCGGAATTGGCCTTTGCCTTGTGGTAGCTGCGGTATTCGCAATCGTTGTCTTTTTAGAGCAGATATCTAGGTTCTTTTCGCATGTGAAGCTATACAAACTTGTACAAGTTTTGATTGTAATATTACTGTATGTGGGGCGATTTTTCGAGCGAATCTATAGTTGTCTAGATATGCTCTTGGTACGTATCGGCGCTTTCGTGGCAGGGATGGAGCACGATAAAATTTGGAGCCGATATTGTATATTAGCTATAACTCTTCTTTGCCTTTGTATACTTAGCTGGTACTTGCCTCCCACGATGGGGATATTTAGCTCTATAATCGGGCTGGTGCTTGCGATTTCCGTTTCGCGGCTTTGGGGGTGGGTTGAGGACGACCGAGCTCTGGCAGTGATGACTGAATTTAGTCCGACTGCACCTTATCGGACTCAAATGAAAGAAGACTATCGAGACGAAACGCTCCTGGGTTTTATTTTTGTCTTTGCGCTACTACCCATATTTCTGGCTCAAATACATTTAAGTGGATACTTCGGTGAAGGAATGTTCCAGACGCCGCCTGATCCTAGTTTCCTTGACTGGGTAGGCTTTTTTGGAATTGAGCTTGCTAAGGCGGTACCGATTGTTGATTGGGCTGAGATTTATCAGTTCCAGAATGCTAATGGAGGTAACGTTATTCAAATGAGTGATAATGTTACATCTAGACATGCGGTGTTTGTCGCACGCGCGGCAGTCGACTTAGTGCTTATCGCAGCTTTGTTGCAAGCACTGAGTATTGCCAACCGGAACCGACAACAAAAACAACTGTATAGGGCTGGAATAGATCCTAATAAACAGGATCGGCCGGGGTTAATAGATCGGTTGGACGTATTCGTAGAACAGATAGAATTAGAAAGGGCAGTTAAACTCACAAAAAGAAAAAATGCTCCCAAAATAGCTAAAGACAGTGACATCACCAAACAGGATGCCAACAAAATATATTTTGATCTGAGGCGGCTGACTGGGAGTTCTTGCATCGATTTTAGAAGATACAATGCTGACCGCTTGCAAGAAATTTATGCCAATCCGAAAAACTTGGAAGTCAAGATATTTATTGCGGCGATTGCGCACGAGCGCGGTAATGACTTGCCACTAAAAGACAAACTGGATTTATTACAAGAATATGCAGATCAACAGCGACCAGAAAGTTATTTATATCGGCTTCTGGAGGGGCTTAAAAAAGATATATTAAAGCATCGGGTTGAAGTGGATATTGAAGCACTTCGAACAGTTTTGCTGCATGTCAGAAAGCGTGCGGGGCTGAAGGATTTTAAGCAAGAAGTAATTTCTTTGATGGTCGAACAGCAAGCAAAAGATGAAGTCATGGAATATCTTGCCGATATTGCGGGATCCTCAAAGGATCGTGATGATTTTCAGTATACTCGTAGGTTTGCAATTCGACAGATCGAAAAAATTAGCTTCTCCGAAAAATCATTACACAAATTGAGGTTAGCCAAAAATCATCTCAAAAATATTGCAGCAGGAGAGCGGGCCCAGGCTGTGCTAAGGGAGATTAAAAGTACATTGTATCGCATTGAGGTGGCGCTCGGTGATACCTAAAACCCCCCATTCAAATTCAGCCAGACCAGCTCAGCAGCTGAGCTGGTCCGCCCGAGGATAGTGTTGCGGTGGGGGAAGCGGCCGAACTTTTCGATGACGGTTTTATGTTTTTCAGCATAGGTCAGCGCGTCCTGCATGATAGGTTTGAACGCGTCGGGGGCATCTGCCAGCGCGCCTTGAAAGGCCTCGACGCAGAGGGCCTGATGATGCAACCTTTCAGAATGCTCCAGCGGCATATAAAAAAACTGCCGTTCGATCGGTGCAAGCTCTAAATCCTGAGCCAGCATAATGCCATGTGTCGCCAAATCCAGAGCACGGGTATCAAGCTCGAAGGCAGCCGGTGTGCCTCGGAAAATATTACGCGGAAATTGATCGAGCGCAATAATCGCCGCCAGCCGTCCGCGCGGCGAAGCAACTGCCCACTCATAGGCCAGTCCGCCTGCGAGCGCTGCCAATGTCGGCAAAAAGCGTGTCGCAATCTGCGTGTCTGTCGCGAATGATTTGCGAAACCATAAGTTATGTTGAGCCCTGGCCGCCTCAGGCGAGGTCGCCGCTTCCCCGATCCAGAAATCGAGCAGACTTTCAGGGGTTTCCAGCGTCATCCGGCCAGCTCACTCTACACTTTGAGACATCAGGCAACCCTCAAGCAGGTCGCCTTGCTACCATCATATAGTTCACACCAGTATCCTTTGAAAGGCGCCAGCTGTCAGTTAGCGGATTGAACGAAACGCCTTGGGGCGTATCGCAGACCAACCCCGCACCCGAGAGGGGCGCTTCGAGCTCTCTTGGCTTGAGGAATTTACTAAACTCATGCGTCCCGCGTGGCAGCCATCCGAGCACATATTCAGCCCCCACAATCGCCAGTGCAAAGGCTTTGGGGGTCCTGTTCAGTGTTGCCAGAAACATTACCCCGCCCGGCGCGAGAAGTTGGGCGCAATTGGCCAGAAACACATCCGGATTGGCTACATGTTCGACCACCTCAAGGTTGAACACCACATCAAATGGGGCTTCCCCGCTAGCCAGCAAGCCCTCTGCTGTGCCCGTGCGAAAATCAATCTCCAGGCCGCCCGCTTTGGCGTGGGTCATTGCCGTTTTGATATTCGCTTCAGAGGCATCAACTGAGGTCATGGCGAGGCCAAGGCGCGCCATGGGTTCGCTGACCAGGCCGCCACCGCAGCCAATATCCAGCCCTCTTAATCCCTCAAACGGGCGCTTTTGTCCGGTGGCCAGACCAAAATGCGCTTCAATTTCTTGACGTATAAAGCCAAGCCGGACCGGATTAAACTTGTGGAGCGGGCGGAATTTACCACGCGGATCCCACCATTCGTCTGCCATTGCGGTGAACTTTGCCACCTCATCTGGGTCAATACTGGGCTTTTCGGGCGCTTTTTGTGCATTTCCGGCTGTTTGTGCCATTTTCTTTCAATCTTCCTGTTTGCGACTTTGCGGCAAGCCTCGTAAAAGAACTTATATTTTCACACAGATGGGATGCATAAGGCGAAGCGACAATGGCGCGCACAGTAATGAAGTTTGGTGGCACCTCGGTGGCCAATCTGGAACGCATAGAACATGTGGCTGAGATTGTGGCTGCGCGGGCAAGCCATGGGGATGGGCTTGCGGTTGTCGTGTCGGCCATGTCTGGCGAGACCAATAAGCTGGTCGATTATGCCCGTGGCGCGGCCGGTGAGGCGGTTGAAGGAGCAGCCTTTGACGATGAATATGATGTGGTTGTCTCATCAGGCGAGCAGGTCACGAGCGGGCTGTTAGCGTTGGCTTTGCGCAAGCGCGGCCTCAAGGCGCGCAGCTGGCTTGGCTGGCAATTGGCGATGAAAACGGATCAGGCGCATGCCCGCGCGCGTATTATGGGCTTTGAAGGGGAGGCACTGCCCACCTCGATTGATCAGGGCGAAATTGCCGTCATTGCCGGGTTTCAGGGCGTGACGGATGCCGGGCGCGTGGCGACACTCGGGCGCGGTGGATCGGATACAAGTGCTGTGGCTGTGGCAGCTGCGCTTGAGGCAAAATCCTGCGATATTTACACAGATGTTGATGGCGTATACACAACCGATCCGCGCATTGTGGCCAAGGCGCAGCGCATTCCAAAAATTTCATATGAAGAGATGCTTGAAATGGCTTCCCTTGGCGCCAAAGTGCTTCAGACACGTTCTGTTGAGTTGGCTATGAATCATAAAGTTCCCATTCGCGTACTATCGAGTTTCAGTGCGCCGGGAAGCGAAACTGAAAGTACAGGAACACTTGTCTGCGGCGAGGAACATATCGTGGAAAAACAAATTGTCAGTGGCATTGCCTATTCGCGTGATGAAGCAAAGATCACGCTTTACGGCATCGCCGATACGCCGGGCATGGCTGCGCGGCTCTTTTCGCTTTTGGCTGCTGCCGGGGTGAATGTTGATATGATCGTCCAGGCCAATGCGCGTGGCCCGGACAGAGCAAACATTGTGTTTACCTGCACATCTCAGGAAAGCAGCCTGGCAGAAAAAGCCTTGAGCGATGCCAGAGATGAGATTGCTTATGAAGCTCTGGAAGTTGTCACCGATGTTGCGAAAATTTCCGTCATCGGTGTGGGTATGAAAAGTCATACAGGCGTCGCCGAAACAATGTTCCGCGCCCTGCATGAAAAGGGTATCAATATTGATGTGATTTCAACGTCCGAGATCAAGATTTCTGTCCTCATTGAGGCAGCCTACACTGAGCTGGCTGTGCGTGCATTACACACGGCGTTTGGATTGGACGCGGCATAAATGCCTCAAGGCTTCTCTTCCCCCCGGCTTTTGCTCAACAGGCTGCGCGATGTTATGGCGCGTGGCGAGGGGGGGCGTGAGCGCCTTGATAGTGTTGTTCAACTGATCGCGGGCACAATGGTTGCCGATGTGTGCTCTATCTATTTACGCACTGACCAGAATGAGCTTGAGCTTGTTGCAACAGAAGGACTGCGCCTGGAGGCTGTCGCCTCAACCCGGTTACAACTTGATGAGGGACTCGTTGGTCTGATTAGCCTGACCGCTGAGCCATTGGCGATTCAGAATGCGCCGCGTCATCCTAAATTCTCCTACCGGCCTGAAACCGGGGAAGATCCCTACCACGCCTTTCTTGGTGTGCCGATCTTGCGGGGCGGGCGTGTTATTGGCGTGCTCACCGTTCAAAACCGTACCGAACGCGTATATGATGAAGATGAAATCGAGACGCTTCAAACCATCGCGATGGTGATCGCTGAGGTTGTGGCAACCGATGCAGCAAGCGCCAGCCTTTACACGGCCACTTCCCAGCGGATCACGCGCCCTGAAAGTTTGCGCGGCCGTGTGATCAGTAAAGGGTTGGGCATTGGCAAAGCCTGCCGCCACGACCCGGATGTTCCGGCGGCAAAGTTTTTTGCCGGGGATACAGATGAAGAAATGCTGCGCCTGGCTGTCGCGCTGCAAAAGCTGCGAGCATCTATAGATACAATGCTGGCAGGCGATGCGTCTAATCTGGGTGATGACCCGCTCGATATTATGGAAGCCTACCGCATGCTCGCCAATGATCCAGGCTGGGCCACACGCCTGTCTGAAGGTGTAAAAGCAGGCTTGAGTGCAGAAGCCTCAGTTGACCGCGCGCGGCGTGAACACCGTGTGAAACTTGAAAATGCGCGTGACCCTTATTTACGTGCGCGCCTGAACGATCTTGAAGACCTCGATAACCGCTTACTGCGCATTCTGGGCGGAGCCGATGAAACGGGTCATATTGCAAATGCCAAAGGCGCGGTGCTTGTCGCGCGCCGTTTGGGGCCAGCGGAACTTCTTGAATATGCAAGTGCCGGGCTGGTCGCTTTGGTATTGGAAGAGCCGGCGGCCACCTCCCATGCTGCCATTGTGGCCCGCGCGCTTGGCATCCCGACGCTAGGAAGCGTTGCCAATGTAACGACTTTGCTCGAAGCGGGCGATAATATGATTGTTGATGCTGAATTAGGGGAAGTTCATCTGCGCCCTGATGAAGGTGTCGTATCGGCCTATCGTGCCCGGCAGGGCTTGCTCTCTCAGCGTCAGGAAATTTACCGCCAATTGCGCGATGAAAAAGCGGTGACGCGCGATGGGGTCGAAATCAAGCTGATGCTGAATGCGGGGCTTCGCCTTGATGTTGATCATCTTGGCGATTCCGGCGCCGATGGGATCGGTCTCTTTCGCACCGAGTTCCAGTTTCTGGTCTCTGAAAAGCTGCCAACGCTTGCTGAGCAGACGAACCTTTATTCCTATGTGATGGATGCGGCGCGCGGGCGACCTGTTCTCTTTCGCACGCTTGATATCGGCGCTGATAAGCTGATGGCCTCCTATCCGACAGCTGTTGAGGAGAATCCGGCGCTAGGCTGGCGCTCAATCCGGTTTGCGCTGGACAAGAAAGGCCTTTTCCGTCGTCAGCTGCGCGCGCTGATCCGTGCATCAGCCGGGCGTCCCTTATCGATTATGTTTCCAATGGTTACAGTGGCTTCAGAGTTTCACGCTGCAAAAGCCTTGCTGGAAGAAGAAATTAGCTGGGCCAAGGCGCGCGGGCGGCCAACCCCGTTAACGCTTTCAGTCGGGGCCATGTTGGAAGCGCCTTCACTGGCTTATGAACTGGAAGCATTGGCCGGGCATGCAGACTTTATATCGGTTGGTACGAATGATTTGATGCAGTTTTTCCACGCTGCTGACCGTATGGTGCCGGATATTTCTGATCGCTATGACCTGATTGCGCGACCATCACTTGGTTTCATGCGCCAAATTGCTGAGCAATGCGAAAAATTCGGCCTGCCAGTGTCGGTCTGCGGGGAGTCTGCTGGCAAACCGCTTGAAGCGCTGGCTTTACTGGCGATGGGGTTTCGGGCTTTCTCCATGTCTGCTGGTGCGGTGGGGCCTATCAAGCGTATGGTGCGCTCAATGAACTTGGGGATTTTCTCTGAAGCGATTAAAGATGCACTCCCCAGATCGAACGGATCGTTCCGTAACGAATTGTTAGGGATCGCCAAGCTAAATGACATCGTGCTTGAGGATGCTTGAAGTTTTTCTCGTATCTCATTAGCATACTAACGGGCTTGGGCGGGCTTTTTGCAGGGAATATGTTTCGTTTGTTAAAATGGGACATATCAAACAGGTCGGACGCTATGTCGGAAGATATTAAAGGGGCGGAAACGTCAAGAGTTGGGGAGACCCTGCGCCAGGCCAGAGAGGCGCGCGGGCTGTCACTTGGGGATGTTTCAAAAGATTTACTCGTGCGCGAAGATTATTTGCGTGCCATCGAAGACATGTATGCCAATGGCGTTCCAAAAGGTTATTTAAGTGGCATTTTGCGGACCTATGCTGGCTTTTTAGGGCTTCCCGTTGAGCAGACTGTAAAGCTGTTTGCCGAGCAGTGTGGCGCCGTCTCCCAGACTCACAAACAAGAGCCAGCTAAAGTCACACCAATTGCAGCGCCAACTCAGGGCCGCAAGGTGCTTGCAACAGCAGCCACCGCGCTTGCGCTTGTCTGTATTGGCGGTGTCGGCATGATGGTCCTGTCCCAAGACGAAACAGTCTCTGGGCCTGTCATTGAAGCTGGAGAGGCGGTTAATGGCGCGCGCGAAAGCCTGTTTGCGATGGCTTCAGCTGATGAGCTGTCTGCCCAGCTCCCGCTTTCTCTGACTGCAAATACCGCTGCGTGGCTGGAAGTGCGCGGCGCAGATGGTACAATTTTCCGGTCCCGTAAAATGGCAGCAGGTGAAGTTTATCACCCGCGCATCGGGGCAGGCTGGACGATTTCTGCGCGCGATGGAAGTGCCTTCACCTGGCATGTCGGTGATGTTGAAATTGGCCCCCTTGCGACAAGCGCCTCTGCGGTGTTTGCCATCAGCATTGATGCGGTTGCTGTTGATGCGCAAGCTGTCGCAGCACCGGCTCTGGCAGCCGTGGGTGAGAGCAAGCCCTCAAGGTAGTTCTCAGGCGCGGCCATGTGCCCGCCTTGTCATCGCCATGTTTTATCGCCAGATGTAGCTAAGAGTCAGTCTGAAGGATGCCTGCGATGAGTCATATGCACAATCATATCCGACCCTGGCGCAATATTGATCGGCGCAAATCCCGCAAGATTCGCGTTGGGGATGTCTGGGTCGGGGGCGACGCGCCCATTGCGGTCCAGACAATGACGAACACACCAACAGAAGACGCCGCTGCCACAATCGCACAAGTACAAGCCTGCGCTGAAGCTGGCGCAGACATTGTACGTGTCTCATGTCCAACAGAAGAGGCCACCGCCGCTATGGTTGGGAAAGGCGCAGTTCTGTGCCTTTCAGGC
>CAYUFN010000002.1:0-4418 GCA_964443965.1 uncultured Hyphomonas sp.
GGCGGCGATAGATGTGCTCGAACGGCTTATGGCGCGAATAGCCCATACCACCATGGGTTTGCATGGCTTGATCGGCAGCATTACAGCACAGCCGATTGGCACGGTAATTACACATAGAGACTTTATCCGAGAGATGGATAGCGACATCGGGTTTGGACATCTGATCCATTTCCCATGCAGTTTTGAAAATAAGCAAGCGGAGCATTTCCGCCTCGGAGGCCAGCTCGACAAGCGGGAACTGGATGGCCTGATTGATGGCAAGTGGTTTGCCAAAGGGTTTGCGTGCGCAGGCATAGTTCACACTTTCATCTATACAGTAGAGCGCTGCTCCTGTGGAACTGGCGGCTTGGCGAATGCGATTCTCGTGTACGAAATGCTGGGCAAGTGCCAAGCCGCCATCAAGCGGGCCGAACAACGCGCTTTCAGGCACCCATATATCTTTTAGAGTAAGGCGTGGGTGGTCAGTGGGCATATTGAATGTCCACATATATTCTTCAATCGTAATGCCTGGGTCATCGGCAGGAACAAGCAGGCAGGTTATGCCCTTGGCGTCACCATCATGACCAGAAGTACGGGCAAAGCACATCATATGCGTGGCGACATGCATGCCAGTGATCCACATTTTTTCCCCATTGATTAGCCAGCCATCGATGCCGTCACGACTTTTTGGTACAGCGTGGGTTTTCATATGTGTGGCATCTGAGCCATGTGCGGCCTCGGTGAGGCCAAAAGTGGCGCGGAAGCGGCCTTCCAGGGCATCCGTGGCTAGGTGTCTCTGGTCCTCGCGGGCAAAGTCGCGAAGCATCAGAATTTGTGGGAAATTGGCGACTATTGAGTGCTCATTCTGGAGGTCATTGTGAAGGCCGAGCCCCTTGCGGGCGAGATGTTCGCGGATAACCGCCATGGCAAAATTTGAGCCATTCTGGCCGCCATACTCGACCGGTAGACCAAAACGAAAATGTCCGGCCTTGTCCGCACGCCGTTTGGCCTCGCGCAGTAAGTCTTCCCATTCGGGGCGCGGTAAGCCGTTTTTCTCAAAATCTGTTCGGGCATATTCTCGTCGATGATCAAAGAAGCGTATATTGTCATCTTGTTGTTCCAGCGGCTTAATCTCGGCCTCGATAAACGCATCTAGTTCCTTGAGATAAGCCAGTAGGTCGGCGGGAATATTGAAGTCCATATGATCTTCCTCCTCTAACAGGTTAAAACTAAATCAGCTTTGGGCAAAAGGCCTTTCGGTAAAAAAGTTCAAGGAGTAATAAATAATTATCACTGAACGCTTGCAATATTATTCAATGTTTATATATTGAAATTACGGCACATAGAGGTCGGACAATGAAAAGGATTTTGATATGACCCGTTTCCTCCCAACGGTTCCCACACTTACAGTAGCAGTTTTTTCAATTAGTGCTTTTGCAGCGCCAGCTATGGCAGATACATTTGTATCGGAGCCAGTGACAATTAGCTATGATATCACCGCGCTCGAAGAAACTAGTGATGCTGGAGTTGTTTTGCTTGATCTACGGCGCCAGGCGCGCGATGCCTGCACGAGTGTTAGGCCACTTTTGAACACTGAAAGTGTCGATGAAGCTTGTGTTAAAGATGTTGTTAAGCAGGCTGTCGAAGGTATTAATAGCGTTACTTTGACGGCCGCTTATCAGCAAGATACGACCTATAACAACCTAGCTCATAATACATATAGCGAGGCGAGAAGCTAAAGATTAGCAAAGATAAAACGCAAATAATGAACAATTGACAATACGTTCATTAAATATTATATAGGAACTGCGTGACATTTTACACCAAGTCTCACGCAGTTTCCTCCTTTAAAGGCCGCCAAAAATGGCGGCCTCTTTTTTTGGAGCAACCTAAAAAATGAAAGCAGACCTATGGTCTTAGATTCGTAATGACATCCTGCGCGTTGAAAGCTTCATAATTTTCAGATGACTTTTCACCCGGGAAGGCTTGTATGACGACATTTATGTCGAAGGTGCGGCGCTCGCGTGTGCGGCTTGTCGTTGTTCCACCAAAACCCCCGCCAAATCCAAAGCCACGGCGTCCAAACCCACCAAAACCGCCACCAAATCCATTATTGAACCCGGTCGAACTGAAATTACTGGTGCTGCCTTCACCTTCGTCAAGTATGATAAAGTGTCCGAAACCATCGGCCAAAGATAGTTCAGCGGCGCGTAAGAGAATATAGTTTTCAACTGTTGCACGGTCTGTGCTCGAATTGCCCCGGAAGCCGACACGGTATTTGCCGGTTTCAATGCGCGTATCTTGATAGCCAAAGCTATTTATGCCACCTTTTGAGGGCTGATACGGCGTTGCGGTGACACAAGCACTCAGGAAGAGTAGACTTGCGGCGGCCATTACGGTGTTTCTTATGAATTTAGTTTTCATGTAACTCGTCTCCTAAAGTAGCCTGTTTATTACAAAGTAGCGCACTTTTGACGGTTTTACACGCGACAAAGTCGTCACCATGCTTCACGTTTCTGTTGGCATACCAAGCATCTTGATCTTGTGGTTAAACATGAAAGAATACGATTTTGAGTATCGAGCTTTAATGTTTTAAAGGGAGCTTATGTTGCGTGGGATCAAGAACTGCTTGTGGGTTTTTATTTTCGCTGCTCCTGCTTGGCAGTTGGCTAATATTTGCTCAGTATAGCGCATAGAAACAGGAACGGATGCCATGCCCATTGATGTGAAACGTACGCCAGACAGCCATTTTCAAGGGCTGGAAGGATATAATTACGCGCCAAATTATGTTGACACGCTGGCCGGTTATGAAGGTTTGCGTATACATTTCATCGATGAGGGGCCTAAAAATGCCGACAAAGTGTTCTTGTGCCTTCACGGGCAACCCAGTTGGAGTTACCTCTACCGTAAGATGATCCCGGTTTTTTTGGAGACAGGCGCAAGAGTAGTTGCACCTGATTGGTTGGGCTTTGGTCGATCTGATAAGCCAGTAGACGATGCGGTCTACACCTATCACTTCCATCGCAACATGTTACTTGCTTTTATTGAACAGTTAGACTTGAAAAATGTAACATTGGTTTGTCAGGACTGGGGGGGTATTTTGGGGCTGAGTGTCCCACAAGATATGCCCGAGCGGTTCAAACGGCTAATTGTCATGAACACTGCGCTTCCGGACGGGCGATCACTAGGCGATGGATTTGCAGCCTGGAAGGCGTTTGCGGCCACGCAGCAAGATATGGATGTCGGTGAGTTAATGCAGCGTGGAACGCCGGTCCTTTCGGGGGGGGAGGCTGCTGCCTATAACGCGCCATTTCCTGATGTGACCTATAAGGCGGGTGTGCGCCGCTTTCCTGAATTGGTGATGGTAAACCCGGATATGGAGGGTGTTGAAACATCTAAAAGGGCGGCACGCTGGTGGGCTGATGATTGGGAAGGGCAGAGTTTCATGGCCATTGGTATGGCTGACCCGGTACTTGGCGGGCCGATTATGCAGGCATTACGCACAGGTATAAAGGGTTGTCCTGAGCCTATGCGTATAAAAGATGCCGGGCATTTTGTGCAGGAATGGGGCGAACCAGTTGCGCGGGCTGCCTTGAAGGCCTTTGGTGAGGTTTAACGCATGCACCGACAGCCAGAAGCAGGATGCGGTGCAGCTATCCGGGATGCACAAGGTGCCTTGCTTTTGATCCAGCGCCTGCGGGCGCCCGAAGCTGGTCACTGGGGATTACCGGGTGGAAAGATTGACTTTGGCGAGCCAGCCCAGCAGGCGGTCGTGCGTGAGATTGCTGAAGAATTGGGCATTGAGATTTCTATTTTGGCACTTGCTTGCCTGACCGAGACAATAGACGCTGGAGATGGTCGTCATTGGGTTGCACCTGTTTACAATGCAAAAATCATCAGCGGGAGCCCTAAGCTTATGGAGCCAGAAAAGCATGGTGGTTTTGGTTGGTTTTCCTTGGACACATTGCCGGACAGATTGACGACACCCACCCGACAATATTTGTCCGCTTGTGCACCTTAGAATAAGCCGCCGCCTGTTACATCGAAGAAGAGGGAAAAATCAACTGGTAGGGCGTTACGGAAATATTGTTCAACAAACAGATTTTCTACAGCGATCCATTTTGGTGAAACGTGCACAATGTCAAACCGTTGCAATGGGCCCCATGTTGCGATGCGTGGATCGGTAATGCCATCTTTTATATTGTAAACGGCTGACTTCATTTCACCATCAGGTAAGCGCCGCATAATGATGACTTGTTTTGGGTTAGACGCATTTGTGAACCCTCCTGCCATGGTTATGGCTTGCAAAGGGCCAATTTGTCCCGGAAGCGGGAGGATGCCGGGTTGTGCCACTTGTCCGCTAATAAAGATCTGTTGTGAGGCAAAATCAGTCGCGGCAACGAAGACACGTGGATCCCGTAGCTCGCTGCGAAGGCCTT
>CAYUFN010000002.1:4428-18810 GCA_964443965.1 uncultured Hyphomonas sp.
CATCAACTGTGCGTCCTGCGGCCTGAATTGTGCCGACAAATGGGACCTGCAC
Source organism: uncultured Hyphomonas sp. (assembly GCA_964443965.1). Lineage (GTDB taxonomy): Bacteria > Pseudomonadota > Alphaproteobacteria > Caulobacterales > Hyphomonadaceae > CALLCD01. The sequence goes on from CAYUFN010000002.1 coordinate 4,481, forward strand.
GTTCCCGTCGGGCGCAATGATGACGTCCTCACGCGAGAGTTCTGGGGCTGTTGTTACAGAGATATCTAGCGTGTCACCGGTCCACAATATGTATGGATCAACACCCTGGCTGTAATTTTGCCAGGTGTTTTCAGGAAAATCTGGAGACGGAACAGGTGTTGCCACGCAACTTCCCAAAAGTGCGCCAAGGGCCATAAAGAGAAGAATTTGTAGACGCATAAAATCCCGGAAACACAAACAATCTGTTGAAATGTAATATGGTTGTTAATGATTAAGGAATTATCAAATGAAATGCGGTTATTAGACATATTCTTCACTTGGGAGCCCATTAGTTAGAGATGAGTCAGGATACACAAACTTTCACGCGCCCCCGACTCGGGCTGCTGGAGGTGGGACTGCTCCTTGTGCGGGCGACCCCATTAATGTTGCTCGTTTTTCTACCAATTGCAGCTGCTGGACTTTGGTGGGCATTACAGCTTGAGAAGGAATACACAGCTGAATCACGTGTCCGCGTTGCTCTAAGTGAAGAGTATATTTACCGGCCGCGCGTCGGTGAAAATCTACAAAATGTTGCAACAGAGATTGATGCATTGACTGCGACTGAAATCAGTCTGATGTATAGCCCGGTCGTGCTTGAGCGTGTTATGGAGACATTTGGCCTTGAGGCACTTTACCCAAAGGCTGCCAAGGCACTGGCTGAGGCGCCAGTAGATAAAAAATATGAAAAATCGCAAGCTGGCCTGATCGCGCTTAAAAAGAATTTCAATGCCTATGCTGCACCAAAGGAGGCAGTTATTTTCGTCTCATTCACGCACCGTGATGCGGCAAAATCAGCTGATATTCTGAACGAGATTCTGGATCAATACCTGATATACAGGGCTGAAGTTTTTGAAGACAAGAGCGTGTCTTCTTTAACTGTTCAACGGGGTAAATTTGAGATAGACCTAACTGAAGCCGAAGCAAAAATACGCACATTCTTGCTTGGCAATGGCATAAGTGACTTTGACACTGAGCGCACAACGACCCGGACACTGTTTGCAAATGTTGAAGAAGCGCTGTTTGATAATGGTCGCCTACAGAGTGAAGTTGATGGCGAAGAGGCGCTTCTGCGCCAGCAATTGCAATTCATTCAGCCTGAGATCAATATCCTTGTTGAGGATACGACGCCGCAGGCCATTGTTGCTTTGGAACTAGAGCGCGAAGAGCTGTTAACGCGCTACACGCCACAATCAAAGGCAGTCGCAGATATCGATAGACGAATTGCAAGTGCACGCCAGTATGCGTCTAGTCAGGGACGTCCGCCTGGGGCGATCACGCGTGGTCCAAATCCAACGTTCCAAAGTATTGAGACACGACTAAGCGAGGCCAGTGCGCAAGCAGCCTCCTTGCGGCTTCAGCGGCGTGAACTGGAACGGCAAGCAGAAAATATCAGGCAGCGCCAGCGCAAGCTGACACGCCTTGAGCCTGAATGGCAGGAATTGGTGCGGAATCGCGATTTATTAGAAGCAAATTTGCGAAGCTTTGCGACCCGGGAAGTTGAGGCCCAGTCGCTGGCTGAAATTAACCGGGGCGGCAGTGATAATATTCGCGTATTAGAACGCGCCAGGCGACCGGCAAAGGGTAAGAGTTTGAAGCTTTTCGCAACCATCGGCACGCTTATATTTGCAGCTTTTTGCGCGCTGCTTGTTGGGCTTGGCTGGGCTTTAACGCGCAAAGGATTTGCAACGCCAGGTTCCCTGGAGCGCACGACAGGATTGCCTGTTGTTACAACCGTAAAGCGCTATAAATAGAGATAGAAATTTGTCATTAACCAAACGCGGTTATGCTAAATTTTGCAACGTTAAAGTTTTGACCCATGCTGGATCTTAGATCTGATCTTGATAGCTTATGGCGCGCATCCTCGCGCTTGACCTCTGGCAGGGGTGGCCGGGCAATTATGTTTATGTCTACAAAGGAAGGTGTCGGCACAAGCAGCGTTGCTGCTTCTTTCGCACTGAAAACGGCAAAGCGGTCTGATAAAACGACATGGCTTGTCGACATTGATTTTGCCAATAATGTATTGATTGATGCTTTTGAGGCTGGGTTTGCGCAAGGCGTTGGGCGGCCCGGGCGCCCTTATGATGCTTCGCTTGGACAAATTCCTTTTTTTGATGTTTCCGCGCCCGGTCAAGCGCAAGCTAAGGCGTCTCTGCAGAGCGGCAAGCTTCTCGCAGCTCACCAGATTAACGGAACACGGTTACTTGTGACGCGGTTTCGGAATGAACGCTTGGCGTATGGTCAAAAAGTGCGCTTATCTACGCGCCCGGCCTGGTGGAAAGCATTGCGAAAATCGGCTGACTGGATCATCGTTGATGCGCCGGCGTTTGAAGTATCAAAGGCCAGCCTTAAGCTTGCCAAAAATATGGATGGGGTCGTCCTTGTTGTAAGTGGCGATAAAACTGACGCTATTAGCCTGACGACGGTTAAACGGGAAATACACGCGGCTGGCGGGCATGTTCTTGGGGTTGTTATGAATCAGATGCGTGCAGATGCCTTGCTTGCCGATAGACTTGCCGGTTAAAAAGCCAGATAAATGGCTGTTCTTGATCATCATTCAAATGGCAAAATCGGAGAGGTGAATACCTCTAGGTTAACGTCAACAATACCGATGATTGGCGAGAGCATACTTATTATCTGCATGTTATTAATGTTTTCAGAGGCGCTGCTTGGCCCCTTGCTGACCGATGTTACGCGGCCCGAGGATTCTGCATTTTTACGGGTTATGTGGTTTCCGATTTATGGGGTGATATTTGTTCTGGGCATGGTGCGAATTTTGCCATTGGCAAATCTTGCTATACGCATGCCTATTCTCATTATACTGATGGGCTTTATCGCTGCATCGACACTCTGGTCGATTGATCAAGAGCTGACATCACGGCGGTTTATTGCAATAGGCATGACGACCACTTTTGGTTTATACCTTGCGGCAAGGTATGGCTGGTCTGACTTGCTTACTCTTTTTGGTATAACGTGGCTAATTCTTTGTCTGGGCACGTTTATCGTTACCCTGACCCTGCCGTCTCTTGGTGTCGATTCTGAGGTCCATATTGGCGCCTGGAAAGGGTTGTGGTTTGAGAAAAATGCCATGGGGGGACACATGTCTCGCGCCAGTTTTCTTTTCGGGTTTTTGGTTTTAACCCAGCCGGATAAAAGAAAAGCTTGGGCTGCGGGCTTATTGATGTCTGTGGTTTTAGTCGTCTTATCCCAGTCTGCAACGGCATTGCTTGGTATGATTTTAGGATGCCTTGTGCTTGCAACCGGATGGGTTATGCGCAGAGGCCCGATTGCAAGCTTATCTATGTTCTGGGCGATTGTGACTTTTGGGGGCGCGTTTGTGCTTATCATGATCGTGAACCCTGAGTTACTTTTTGGCTTGATCGGCAGAGATGCAACGCTGACGGGACGAACTGATATTTGGGAAATTCTATTGGAATTGATCAAGAAGCAACCGGAGCGCGGTTATGGTTATGGTGCCTTCTGGTCGCCGGGTTCATCACCTGCTTTGTATGTGCGCGAGATTACCCAATGGGAGGTTCCGACTGCTCATAATGGATGGTTGGAAGTCTGGCTGGGCATTGGTTTTTGGGGGCTGGCTCTTTTTTGTTTAAGTTTTTTTATGACAGTGGTGCGCGCCCTCAGAGAAGCATTTTCCGGATGGATAGGATTTTTTGCTTTGGGTTTTATTCTTCAGTTTATTGTATTCAGCTTGTCGGAAAGCAACATATTGCAGCAAAACTCGATTACATGGGTCGCTTACGTTGCCGTGGCTGCCTCACTTGTGCAAGATAGGTTAGGGCGTCAACCGATCAAGTTGACCGTTATCCGGCGCAACCGTGATTTCATCCTCGCTAATTGAATTGACATCGCGAAGTGCCGGCGCGCCATACAAGCTGAACGTACGCCAGAAAAATACTTTGCCCAATCCACGTATTGCCTTGTCGAGGTGGTCTGCTCGATTTTCTAATTTGAAAGTGTATCCAAAGCCCGCTCTCAAGCCGTGCCATAGGAATTTCACCATCCCAACCGCCATCCAGAAAACCAGTTTGTGGTATTGCTTCAAGCGGATCGCATTCGAGGTGGGCCCTTGGCCGTAGACGACTGCACGGCGCAGCGTATAGCCAAGATGCGCGCGGCGGATTGGCACCCGCTCGTAAACGGGTGCGTCTGGTTCCCAGGCGAATCGCCCACCTAGCTTTGCTATTGCAATAAAGAGCAAGTCATCTTCGCCGCCAGTTTCATTCGTTGCCGGATCAAAAAGCGGACGCTTTTTCGGTAGCTGAGCAACATCTATAAGTGTGTTACAGCCGCCATGATAATCACTAATGAATCCACGGGGTGAAGGGTCGTGCCGCCCAAAAAATTTACTGAAATACGCTTTATGTTCGGTAACTGTTTTGGGGAGGACGGTCATGAGGGGACCGAAGGTGACGGCCGCTTTGAGCTCTTTATGGAGGCGGTAAAGTTTTTCCAGCCATTCAGGGTCACCCGCAGACTGATCATCATCAAGAAATGCAATCAGGTCAGTTTTAACGTGTTCCATTGCACAGTTTCTGGCGTTTGCAACTCCGGCGCGGGGTTCGTGTGCAGATATAAATGTAAGATTAGGCGGGGCTTCTAAGCGCAACTGTTCAATGGCCTGTTCTGCGCTATGCTCTGGATCATTATCAACAATAACAAGTGCACACGCTGTTTTATCGATGATGGTCTGCATGAAAACACTTCGGGTTGCGACGATTAAGTCGTCAGGTCTCTGAAATGTTGGTATAATCACGGTGATAGAGAGCTCAGACATGTTCGGCTCCAGCTGACTGGCGCATTGCTGCGCTGGGGGTGACAATCGGGATTTTTGAATCGCGTGCGTGACGCGCGATGCGCATGAGGTTGGCTGGCGTTGTACCAAAATCACTCGGCGTTTGCCTAACATCATGCGTGAAAATATGCAGCCATATTGGGCGAGTCATCGCGATTTCTATTGCATATAATGCGCGGTCAGTTGTCATTGCGTCTGGTGTCAGTTCCATGGCCCGTAACTGCATCGCGTCGCAGGACCTATTGTTTAATCCTGCCAGGACGCCGCGGCATGTTACGAATTTCTCTCTCAGCGCTTTCTTTAAGCGGACGGTTGTTTCCCCATAAGGATAAGCAAAGTGTTCTACTGGGGCATCCAGCCCCATTGTTTTAAGCTCTACCAGATTGCGCTCTATGTCCATCATAATGGTTTCAATAGATGCGTTTGAGCAATCAATATGACTGTGCGTGTGTGCGCCGATCTCATGCCCTGCTTTTGCTAGTGCAAGCATATCTGTATCTTTAAATTGCTCTCCAGTTTGCAGCGTCACGCTCTCCAAGCCAGTGCTGGTATAATAAATAGCCTTGGCATTAATAGATTCAATTATCTCTGCGCCAGTGTCAGCTGCGGACTTTGGAAAATCATCAAAACCAAATGTAATCAGAGACTGTGGAAATGATTGGAGAGGTTTGGCGGTCGTCCATTGTGTGAGTCTCCTGCGCACTTTCGCCTGTAGTGAACGATCGCAGACATGATCAAAGGGTGAGGTGTTTTGGGGGTGCTCATTCATTTCAACACCTCGGCATAAATACTGGCCCGGAAAAGTTTTAGCGACAGAAGACGCACGGATATTGGCGTTATACCAAGCGGGTCCCGTGCCAGCGTTTTGGCAAGCATGCCGACCAGGCTGCGAAAGGGCATGTGTCTCATTTTCTTTGAAGCTTGGTAGATACGCATCTGCGCAACGTCTTTGGGGTGCTGATTGGCCAGGCGCGCAAAATTTGTTTTAGAGCCAGCATACTTGTTGAGTAGGCTGGTTGTGTCATCGAGCCCCAGATGTGTTGCTGTGTTTTCAATATGCAGGATCGGGAAAGTTGCGCCGACGCGAAGCCCCCAATCGACATCCTCCCAGCCCCACCCGGCATATCCTTCATCGAACAAAACCTGTTCAATAATTTTTCTATGAACAAGAATGTTAGAGGTGAACACATGCAGGCCTGGTTCTTTGGCGCGGGCTGCGGCGCTCAGGCATTCTGATCTTTGCGATTGTGCGGCATGCAAGCGCTGACCCGGTGTTGCCTTTACCTGTTGCAGGCTGAACCCGCCGGCAATCAAGGAGGGGATATCGCACAGTGCCGCCTGATTGATGTAACGCTGTATAAAATGAGACTCATCAGGAAGCATGTCGGCATCAAGCAGAAGGAGCCAATCAGCTCGCGCATGAGCGATCAAGCGATTGCGCGCGAATGAACGGCCACGGTTTTCTGATGCTGTGATAAGCCGGGTAGGTGCAGGGATTGTTTCGACCTGCGACATTAGCTGAGCGGTCAATTGGGGACTGTTTGAGCCATCGTCATAGATCAAAATTTCGCACTGCGCGATTGCTGTTAAAGTCTTGAGGGAAGACAAGAGAGGGGTAACTGCATCCTTCCAGGTCGGAATACAGATGCTGATGCGGGGGGTACCCGCAACATCATTTTTTGTGATCTCTTCTGTCATCATCTTACTTAATGCCTGGCAAAGCTGAATATAGCCTGACTCAACGTTCTTTCTTGGTGTCGCCCAGAAGGCAGGGGGCAGTCATAATCATAATATATAGGTCGAAGAAAAAAGACGACCGTTTAAGGTACTCCATATCCAAGCGGACACGTTCGCGGACTTCTTCGTGTGTATGGACCGGTCCACGTGAGCCGTTAATCTGCGCCCAGCCTGTTAGTCCGGGCTTGGCGCGATGCCTGTGTGCGTATTCGGCGACGATTTCATGTACGATAGTCGACTCTGCTGTCATTCCAACCGGGTGCGGCCGAGAACCGACAAGGGACATATTGCCCGCCAGAACATTAAAGAGCTGGGGTAACTCATCAATTGAGGTTGCGCGAATGAAGCGGCCAATGCGTGTGACGCGAGGATCGTTTTTAACTGTTTGTTGCTTGATCCTATCGGCAGCTTCCTTATCCGGGCGCATACTTCTGAATTTCCAGACGCGAATGAGTTCATTATTGAAACCATGGCGTAATTGCCGGAAGAAAACAGGGCCGCCATCCTCAAGCTTGATCAGCAAAGCTGTGACGATCATGATTGGTGAAAATGCAATCAGGAGACCTGCTCCAAAGACAATATCGGTGAGGCGTTTTATGAAAACGCGCTTTATATTGACCGGGCTACCCGAGACGTAAGTGGCGGGCTTTGTGCCAATATTTGTCATTTTGGTCTCTTCAGGCTGGAAGCTTGCCAGATCCAGCATGAGTACAATACGATTTGGCAAAACACGCAATTGATTGATCAGGTCAACAACACGCTCGCGTGCATCACTGCTTATCGTAACGATGATCCTATCAACCTCAGGCAAGCGATCCCAGTTCATCAAATCATTCATACCGCCCAAGACAGGCACATTCTCGATCAAGTTTGGCGTACGTGAAGCCCGATCGTCAAAGACACCCAATACATTTAACTCCCCGCTATAATGGTTTTGCGTAATCAGTGATTCGGCTTGCTGTGTAGCCCCAATAATGATGACTTTCTCGCTGAGATGACCTGCAAGAAATAGCCGTTTCATTATGACAACATAGGCAACATGTATGCAGCCAACGCTACCCCAGATCAGGGCGAGCGGAAGAATGTATTTGCCCGGGGCGCTTGAAAGGGACCAAATAATAATGGCTAGCACCATCAATCCTGCGCCAGCGCCATTGAGGGCGCGCACCACATGAAGCTTTATGGTGCGAGAAAAGCTGAGCCCGTAAGTCCCAAAAAAAGACAGGCCTAACATCGCAGCGACTGGTAACAACATATAAGGAAGGGCCGTACGTAAAGATACGTCCAGTATTGTTGTGTGATAAGTATAGAGCGCGACCAATGCGATTAGGCAAGAGATTGCCAAATCAATCGTAAAAACGCCCCATCGTAACAAACTCGGCGGAAGAGGGGATTTATAAGCCCCTGGATTTGACGTTTGAGGTTCCCCTCTCGTCAAAAGACCTTCATATTTAGGAGAAATGTCTTCAATCAGTTGCATAGTTAGGTTCCGAACTTCTGAACAGCCAAACAGATGGAATCCGTGTGGCCTTTTGCGTGTTTAGCTGCAAACGGGATGCCAGTTTCGCGTGTTGGGCGAATTTTTGGTGTAAAAATACCAGTTTAAGTGCTCTCAGCTTCACTCGTCATGCGCCAAATAGGCGTTGCAAACACCATCCATGCAATCACGGCTGTCATACCAAAGGCTGGGACGACAGCGATTTTTTGGGGGCCGAAAAGGTCTGTCAGGTAACCCATAATGGCGGCTCCAAGAGGTGCACCAGCCATGAACCCAAGCTGATAGATCGAGAGAACGCGGGCCAATTGCTCACGTGGTGCAGCATTTTGTACGATCGATCGGCTCATTGCGATTGAGATGCCAGCGGCTAGTCCCCAAACAAAGACAATCCCCAAAAACACTTCATGTGGGACGGATCGCAGCATAAGTAAAATGACCAATGATCCAAATAGCTGCGCAGTTAGAAGTAGTCGGCCAGGATATTTGATGTTGCGAAACACTGATAAGGCAACTGAGGATAAAAACGCACCGAACCAGAAGGTGACAAACATGTCCCGAATGCCATCTGATCCCAAATTATAAAGGTCTCTGTTTATGATTGGCAGGACAACCAGAAATGATCCAATGACGAATAAGCCAACGCCGAACATCAAAATTGTCATGGAGAAAAGCTCTGGGCTATTACGCACTGCTTTAAAGCCATCTTTCATATCTCCAAAAGCAGCGCCGGGGCCTTTACGTCCGGTTTTAACTTGGCGGCCGCGTGCCAGATAGAGCGCAAAACCTGCGCCTAAAGCGAGAATAACACCCTGGACCATAACGAGTTTCCAGGCGTCGATTGGGCCGATTCCAAAGCCACCCAGCCAGGTTGGCATTAGCGTTTGTTTGTCAGCATAGCCTGCAAGAACAAGTCCGCCGATCTGGGCTGCAAATTGGGCAAGCGTTGCAAAAGCTACACCCTGCTGAAGCGTAATGGTTGAGCCGACCCTTGAACGGCGCTCAATGACTTCATTCAGGATGGCGTCTCGCGCAGGCATCATGAATGCGCCAACTGTCCCTATGGCAAGGCCAAACATAATCATATGTGAGAAGCGCAATTGGCCTGTCGAGATAATTAATCCCAGCAAGATTGCTGGTATAGCTGCAAAGATGTGCAGCATGACAAGAAGTGGCTTGCCCGCCATTCTTTCAGCGATGACGCCGCCAAGGAGCAGAAAAATGACTGAAGGTGCTGATAACGCCATGTTCGCAAGCCCGAGCTCGACAGCGTTGAGACCCAGGCGGTTGGTGATCAGATAGGGGAACAAAACCATCTGTAAGCCAAAGGCGAGAAACCAACTCGATTGAACCAGTAAATAGGCCGGTAGTTCTACCTTCACACCCTCACGCACCCGCTTTGCGGTTATCGAGCGTGCCGTGGCAACCAGAGATTTGCCAGCCACCAATGCCGAGGAAACACCTGCTATTGGTGTTAATGCGGAGGGCGCGATTGGCTCTTCCTCTGCATGGGTCTTTTCCTCGTGCATGCTGTCATCCATTTCTTTTGGTTCCATCTACACATAAGCCTTTGCAAATGGACACTTAAAACCGTTCTATGGCAATGATTGCCATCCGCGTCGCAGGCTTGCTATAGTGTTCAGGTATAGTGGTGGAGGACACAATGCGGTTTTTAAGGCACATCGGTAGCTGGTTGCTCGCGCTGTTTTTAATAGCAATGTATCTGCAAGCAACACTTCATCCTTTACCTAATCCACCTATTGGAAGCGTCAAATTTTTTGACTTGCCCGGTGAGAACATTGTGTTCAGTGTGTTGGCTGAAAAATCTGGTTATGCGATATTTGAGCCGACGGGTCGCTTCTTTACAGGCGTGCTGGAACTGTTGGCAGCGGTTTTACTCTTCTTGCCATTTACCAGACGCTTTGGCGGCTTTCTTTCCGCTATGATTTTGTTTGGAGCCGTCGGGTTGCATATGTCATCATGGCTTGGACGCGAGATCCCTTTGTCTCTTGACCCAACCCAAACGGCAACAGATGGCGGCGCACTTTTTGCGTTGGCAGTGGCCATGTTGGTGGCCAGCATTCTGGTGATTGTCGTTCATCCGGGACGTAAGAAGCGACGTAGACTATAAATCAATATTTCGCTACCGGCTGTTAACCTTGGTTTTTTACATTGATCACAGCAATGTAGGATACAAGACATGGCCTTATCCGCCAATGACGCGCAAAAATCCAAGCTCGGAAATGGGCGTGGTATATTGTTGAAACGCCTGATTGATACGGTTGCATTGCCTGCTTCACGTATCTCCCCACAGAATCGTGCACTCGCGGGTGATATTCTGGTTGATTTGCTCTATCAAGTTGGAGATGAAGAGCGGCTTCTATGTGCTAAACGCCTAGAGGCAACCTCGGATGCACCCCGACGCCTAATGCGCTATCTCGCCCAATGCAGAGTTGAAGTTGCTCGCTGCCTGCTGGAAAACAACATGTCTTATGATGCATCTGATCTTATCGATCTTGTGCGTACAACCAAAACAGAACACCGCCTCCTTATTGCTAAAAGGAAAACCATTCCAGTTACGGTATCGGATGCGTTAATCCAGACCGGGGAACTTGCCGTGATCAGGCGGTTACTGGAAAACCAGGGGGCACAAATCTCTGAGTTGGGTATGGATAATCTCATCCAGTTATCTCAACAGAATGACGATTTGTGCACGCTAATCGCAAAACGTGATGAGCTTAGGCCCTCACAAGCGATGGCAATGTTTTGGTGGTGTGATGGCCCAGAAAGACGTATGGTTCTCTCCAAACAGGCTGCGGACCGTATGATTATAATTGAGCAATGCTCAGATGTTTTTTCCCAGTTTACTGATGTCGATTATCAAGACGCAATTGCACGCAAAACTCTACAAGTGATTGAGCGCCGTCAACGTAATCGCGCTGCACTTGAAAAGAGTGCTTATGAAAGCCTTGAAGAAGCGATTGAAGATGCCGCCAATAAGGGGCTCACACCCGAAGGCATGCAAGAGATCGGATATCTTTGCGGCATCAAGCCTCTTTGTATGGCCAAACTCATGTCTGATCTTGGGGGTGAGGGGATTGCTGTGTTGTGCAAGGCAACCGGGTTGAAGCGTAAAAATCTCAATTTACTTTGGCTCGCCATGCGTCGGCCATTGGAAATCGAGCCTGGAAAAGTTCACCCGCAACTAGCCTATGTGTTAGAAACTTATGACATCTTGAGTGTTGTGAAAGCTCAGACAGTTTTAAGGTATTGGAACTGGTCTTTAACTGCATCAGGTATTGCAGCTACTGACGCTGATAATGATGCAAGCTCTGAGGATTCTTTCTCAAGTTCAAGGCGAACCAAGAAACTGGTTTTTGGCAGCTAAAACTTACGCTTTCGACTGGTCAAGCACATCAAGAGGGGGTAACCCTCCTAATTGATCGTAGAATTGATTGGAGCAGGGTGGCGTGTCGTACATTTTCGGGCTGATTCTGGCGCTCAGTTTATTTTGGTTGGGGCTTTCGGGGCACTACACACCACTGCTTCTATCCCTTGGAAGTCTTTCAATTTTGGTGACTTTGGTTCTGGCAGGTCGACTGGGAATCATTGATCGCGAAGGTGCACCTTATTTTGCGATTATAGGCCTCATCCTTTATCTGCCCTGGCTGTTAAAGGAGATTGTGAAAGCGAATCTAACCGTCATAAAGGCTTGTCTGCGCGCTGATCTGGATATTAATCCCGCGCTGGTGAAAATGAAGACGGTTTGTCAGAGTGATTTGGCAAAAACCATGTTTGCAAACTCGATAACATTAACACCCGGCACTGTGACAGTTGAGGTTGAGCAGGGCCGCATGCTTGTTCATGCTCTTTTTGAGGAGGCCGCAGCACCTGACTCATTTGCTGAAATGGACGCACGCTCGGCACGTGCGATAGACGGTCGCAAAAAGGAACAAAAGACATGATTTTGGGCGCTGCGGTTACAGCTCTTTTCATCGCGCTTGGTCTAACCTTGATAAGGACTTTGATGGGGCCGACACTTTATGATCGCGTGCTGGCGGTCAATTCGTTTGGGACTAAAATCGTGCTGCTGATCGGTCTATCAGGATTTCTCATGGGGCGCCCTGACTTTCTCGATCTGGCAATCCTGTATGCATTGACAAATTTCGTCGCGACGATCGCAGTTTTAAAATTTGTTCGCTATCGCTCGTTTCAAGTGACGCTTGTTCGTAAATCCAAAACGGTTGGGGGCAAATGACATGTCTTTCCTGAACGAGGTTGCACATTTGGCTTTTGCGTGGAAGCCGACCATCGGAGCGCTGCTTTGTCTTCTGGGCGGCTTGCTGGCCATAATAGGTTCAGTCGGTGTCCTTCGCTTTCCTGACTTTTATACGCGCCTTCACGCGGCGAGCGTTACGGATACAGGGGCTGTTATCGCGATGCTGCTTGGTATGGCTTTGCTGGCACCGCATTGGCTTATCTTGGTCAAGCTACTGGCCATTGCGATATTTCTATTTTTGACAGGCCCTACCGCTTCGCATGCGATTGCAAATGCTGCGCATACTGTCGGTCTGGAACCGATTATCGGACGCGCATACATAAAAGATAAAGAACAGGAGGGGGAGCCGTGATGGACATTGCAACGGGCCTTATCAATGTTTCTTTATTAGGTATGCTGTTTGTCGTAGCGGTTGCTATTATAAGGATGCGTAATCTTTTCGCGATTGTTATGCTATCTGGAGTATATTCACTTATTTCGGCAACCTGGTTCGTCGTTATGGATGCCGTAGACGTTGCCTTCACTGAGGCGGCTGTTGGCGCGGGTATCTCGACAGCTTTAATGCTGGGTGCGATGTTGCTGACGTCTCGACGTGCGAAGGCTGAACGCAACATTTTAAGTTTTGCGCCTTTACTTGTTTGCCTGGTGACGGGCGCAGTTCTGATTTATGCAACAATTGATTTGCCAGCCTTGGGAGACGCTACGTCTCCTGCAAATTCATATGTGGGGGCTCAGTATCTGGCTAATGCCTATGAGGATGCCGGTGTTGTGAATGTTGTCACCGTGGTTCTGGCAAGCTATCGCGGGTTTGATACGCTTGGTGAAACGGGTGTTGTTTTTATGGCCGCTGTTGCAGTGGCGTTGCTTTTAGGGTTTGGCGAACGCTCATTAGCCGCTTCTGCAAAGAAGAAGGGCAAAGGAGGGGGCGTATGAAAGACCATCATGTTATCCTCCGCGTCATTTCGAAAATGCTTATCCCTGTCATTGTCGTCTATGCCTTCTATGTTCAGTTTCACGGGGATTATGGACCGGGTGGTGGCTTTCAGGCAGGTGTCATCCTGGCTGTATCAATTATTCTTTATGCGCTCGTCTTTGGCGTGCCTGAGGCGCTTGAGGCTGTGCCAGCGGGGTTTGCACGCGTCTTAGCTGGCGTTGGGCTTTTACTGTATGCAGGTGTCGGTGTATGGGCGATGCTAAATGGTGGGGAGTATCTTGATTATGATTATTTGGTTGACGAGCCTCCCGGGGGTCACAAAGGACAGCATTTAGGGATACTGCTTATAGAGCTTGGTGTGCTTTTTACGGTTTCAGGGGCAATGGTGACTATATTCTATGCATTTGCAGGCCGTGTTGCCGAAATCCGCGACGAGGATTGGTAGGCTATGCTGGAATTCATTCTGGAGCGCGCAAACTATTGGGCGATCATCGCGTTGATGATGGTCGGGTTATATATAACCTATCAGTCTACCAATCTTATTAAAAAACTGGTTGGACTATCTGTCTTTCAGACATCAGTTTTCTTGTTTTATATTACGCTTGCAAAATTTGCTGGAGGAACAGCTCCGATATTGTTTGGCAAAGATGCTAAATCACACGGGGGTGAAATTGGACATGGGGGTGAGGGGGGCGCCGCCTCTGAGCATTTTGTTGACGTTTCTCATGGTGTTGATCCGGTCACTGGTTTACATGAAATTTACTCTAATCCCCTGCCGCATGTTCTCATCCTGACGGCTATTGTCGTAGGGGTGTCAACCTTGTCTGTTGGCCTGGCACTGATTGTTCGCATCCGGGAGGCTTACGGGACAATTGAGGTCGATGAGATGCGACAAATGGATATTATCGTTGCTGATGCGCAAGATGCAGATGATGTAGCGGGGACAATTGCGTAATGTATCAATTTATACTTGATCTAGCGCCAGTGTTCTTTGAGCGCCACTCTCCGGTGCTTTTGATTATTGTCCCTTTAATGT
>CAYUFN010000002.1:18820-46211 GCA_964443965.1 uncultured Hyphomonas sp.
TGCGACATTCATGCCCAATGGGCGAAGCGGGTGGGTGCTCACAGTAATAGCGTCTGCAGTTTCCCTTTTTTGCGCGCTTATTCTGCTTGCTCAGGTGAACTTGCTGGGGGTTGTTTCTTATCAACTCGGCGGCTGGGCACCACCATTGGGCATTGAATTTCGGGTCGACTCTCTTAATGCGCTATTCTTGATTATCGTGACCGGTATCGGTTTGCTGGCTGCAATTTTTTCTCTTCCAACTGTCGAGGTCGAAGTGCGTGCAGAAAAGCGGGCCTTATTTTATGCTGCGCACATGATTTGTCTGACTGGGTTAGCAGGTGTCGCCATAACAGGGGATGCTTTCAATCTGTTTGTCTTTCTGGAGATTAGCTCTATCTCGACATATGTTCTCGTTGCTTCGGGTGGGATACGAGACCGGCGCGCACTTTCAGCAGCCTTTAATTATCTCATCATGGGGACAATTGGCGCGACGTTTTTCGTGATAGGTGTCGGCTTTCTCTATGCGGCAACTGGTACGCTTAATCTGGTTGATATGGCAGCACGTCTGGCCGAGAATGGAAGCAACAGGACCGTTCAAGCCGGCTTTGCATTTATCGTTGTAGGGTTGGGCGTGAAGGCGGCGGTTTGGCCTCTGCATCAGTGGTTGCCCAACGCGTATGCGTATGCCCCAAGCTTTGTCACCATGTTCCTTTCTGCAACAGCGACAAAGGTGGCTATATATGCTTTGATCCGAATGATCTTTACAGTCTTTGTTCCAGATTTCACATTTCAAGCGAGTAATTTCACGTTAATCTTTGCACCTCTTGCCATGATCGCGATGGTCGCCTGCTCATTTCAAGCTGTTTTTCAATCTGATGTAAGGCGGATGCTGGCCTACTCCTCGGTTGCCCAAGTGGGCTACATGCTGTTGGGGGTTGCTATTGGAACCAGTGCTGGCCTATCAGCCGGGCTGTTCCATCTCTCAACGCATGCGATCATGAAGGGGGCTTTGTTCATGGCTGTTGCGGGTGTGGTTCTAACGTATAAAGGGACACGCATTAGCGACTTTAAGGGCCTTGGGCGCGTCGCACCTCTAACCATGACGGCATTTGCCGTTGCGGGCTTCTCATTAATAGGGATGCCGCTGACCGCAGGCTTTCAATCTAAATGGGCGCTTCTGCAGGCGCTTTTGGAATCAGGCTGGGGGATTGGAGCTGTTATCGTTGTTCTCTCCAGTATTCTGGCGGTGGTCTATATGGGGCGCATTATGCAGGCAATCTTTTTTGAGGCTCCAGCAAACCCGCGTAAAGTCCGCAGGGAAGCACCCATGCTGTTGCTATTACCCCTTTGGGTGCTGACCTTCTTGAACCTTTATATCGGTATACAGGCTGATTGGGTGATTGACCTGACAAATGCCGCAGCACAAGCGGTGCTGCCGATAGAGGGGAATGCGTTGTGAGCCCCGATATGTTGATCCTTGTTGTGCTTGGGCTGCCATTGGTGACGGCGATTGGTATTTATATTTTTGAGAAAGTACCGGACCTGCGCGAAGGAACAACGCTGATTGGTGCAACGGCACTCTTTTGCAGCGTTATTTGGTTGGTCCTGACAATGCAGGGTGGCGATGTTCCCGAACTTATCCTTGGGCACGCTGGCCCGGGCCTTTTGTTTGCGTTTAAGCTTGAGCCTCTTGGTGCCTTGTTTGCGATGGTCGCGTCAGGTTTGTGGATTGTGAACTCGTTATACTCGATCGGCTATATGCGCGGAAACAGAGAACGAAACCAGACTCGTTTTTATATCTGTTTCGCGATTGCCCTCTTCGGAGCCATGGGTGTTGCGATGGCTGGTAACCTGTTCACCCTGTTTGTTTTCTATGAAGTTTTGACGATTTCGACGTATCCGCTCGTTGCCCACAAGGGTGATTTGAACGCACGGCGCGGCGCGCGTATTTATCTGATGACGTTGTTGGGAACGTCTATAGGCCTCTTTTTGATCGGTGTTGTTTGGACATCGGCTCTGACTGGAAGTCTGGACTTTGTACCGGGTGGACTATTGGCAGGGAAAGTAGACCCCACAATTGGTAGCGTCTTGCTTTTACTTTTTGCCTTTGGTGTTGGTAAGGCTGCGCTGATGCCATTTCATTTTTGGCTGCCAAATGCGATGGTTGCACCAACCCCTGTTTCTGCGCTGTTACATGCTGTTGCAGTGGTGAAGGCCGGGGTTTTCACAATTATGAAAATCTCGATTTATATTTTCGGGGTCGATTATCTTGAAACCCTTCCTGCAACCGATTGGGTGCTGGGCGTTGCCTGCTTCACGATTATTGTGTCCTCGCTTATCGCCCTAACCAAAGACAATTTAAAAGCACGCTTAGCTTACTCCACAATTGGGCAGTTAGCTTATGTAACGGCTGGTGCAATGCTGGCAACACAGGCAGGTTTGATGGGCGGAAGCTTGCAAATAGCTGCGCATGCCATGGGTAAAATTACACTTTTTATGTGTGCTGGGGCGATCTATGTTGCAACGGGGCTGACAAATATTTCTGATATGCGCGGATTGGGAAAACGCATGCCGTGGGTATTTGGCGCTTTCTTTGTTGCGTCTTTATCTATCATTGGAATACCGCCTTTAGCAGGGGGATGGCCAAAGTTTCAGCTCTTCCTTGGCGCAGTGGAGGCTCAGCATAGCTATGTGGCATGGGTCCTGCTGATTTCGTCCCTGCTTAACATTGCTTATCTCCTTCCAATTCCGATCCTTGCTTTGATGCCGCCTAAGGGCACACCGGAGCCGGCTCCTTATAAGCGCCCTGAAGGTGCGCCGCGTTTCGTGGTGGTTGCGCCTGTGTTCACAGCTTTCGGCACGCTAATCTTATTCTTTGCGATGGGCGCTATCGCCAGCTTTCTCGCGCCTGCTTTTGAGGGGGTTTAGATGTCTGAAGATCTCAAACAGCCCGTTACACCCGGTGAGCAGGACGTGCACCCGATAGCTAAGTTGATATTTGGATGGGTTGCCAATCCTAATATCGGCAAATTTATATTTTGGGGGCTTGGTGGTTTATCTTTGCTTTTAATCCTTGCTGATGTGGTGTTTGAGCGTCATCCGCATAATGAGGCTGAGAGTTATATCGGATTTTATGGCATATACGGGTTTTGTGCGTTTGCTTTTGTTGTCCTGATGGGGTGGCCACTTGGAAGGTTGCTCCGGCGTGATAAAAACTATTATGGCGATGCTGATGATGGGGAGGGCGAGGCATGAGTGGTTTTATCATGTCGATTAACCCTGGCTTATTACTGATTTTGGCCGGTGTAATTTCGGCAGTTATGCCGATACAGCGTGTGCGGCAGGTGTTGGCAATTGGCACACCGCTGATTGCTATGTTTCTACTCTCTGGTGCGGCACAAGATACAGACCTGGTCACGCTAAGCGCGATGGGCGTCGATATGGTGCTTTACCGTGTTGATAGTTTGAGTTTTGTTTTCGGCTTGGCTTTCCTGATTGCTGCAACACTGAACGGTATTTACGCGCTTCATCAGGACTCCATCATTGAGGATTCCTCTGCCCTCATTTATGCGGGCGCTGCTGTTGCGGCCACATTTGTGGGCGATTTTATGAGCCTGTTTATCTTTTGGGAGTTGACGGCGATTTCATCCGTTTTCCTAATCTTAAAAACTGGAACACGAGCAGCCTATGGCGCGGCGATGCGCTATCTGGGGGTGCAGATTCTATCTGGTGTGTTGCTATTGTTTGGTGCTGCGCAGCTATTTGCGGCAACTGGGAATATGTCTTTGCGTGCCTTGGAACTGGGCGCGGATGCCGGAACTTGGCTGTTATTGATTGCGTTTGGAATTAAAGCGGCATTCCCACTGATGCATAACTGGCTTCAAGACAGTTATCCGCGTGCAACCGTGGTTGGTGCTGTTGTTCTGTCAGCGTTCACAACGAAACTTGCTGTCTATATTTTGGCGCGTGTTTTTCCCGGTGAAAACTTGTTGATATATATTGGTGCGGTGATGACGGTGTTTCCGGTCTTTTTTGCTGTTATCGAAAACGACTTGCGTAAAGTCCTCGCTTACAGTCTGAATAATCAGGTTGGATTTATGGTATGTGCAATTGGAGTCGGGACTGAGCTGGCGATCAATGGTGCGGCTGCGCATGCTTTTGCGCATATCATGTATAAAGGCTTGTTGTTCATGAGTATGGGCGCTGTCCTTTACCGGACGGGGACGACAAAGGCTAGTGAGCTTGGCGGGCTTTACAAATCAATGCCGTGGACGGCTCTTTTCTGTATCATAGGGGCTGCTTCGATTTCGGCTTTTCCATTCTTTTCCGGCTTTGTTGCCAAATCGCTCACCATGAGTGCCGTTCTGGCAGAGCATCATTACATTATCTGGGGTATGCTGTTGTTTGCTTCTGCGGGTGTGCTGGAGCACTCCGGGATAAAAATTCCATATTTTGCATTCTTTGGCCATGATAGCGGGAAGCGCGTTGAGGAGGCTCCGTTTAATATGTTGCTAGCGATGGGGCTTGCAGCATTCATATGTATTGGTGTTGGCTTACCGGCTGTTGCTGGGCTTGGATATGGCTTTCTTTATTCATTTCTACCAAGCCCGGATGTTGCCTTAGGGTATGAGCCATATACATTCGCGCATGTGCTGACCCAGATGCAGCTTCTCATCCTGGCAGCTTTTGCCTTTGTGCTTCTGAAGCGGTTTGGTCTGTACCCGCCAGAAAAACCCGGTACGGTTTTGGATTCTGACTGGGTTTATCGGCGTGCTGGATATAGAACAGCGCTTTGGAGCGGAGCTGTCTGGACCAAAGTAGGGCCAGCTTTAATGCGCGTTTGGCAGAGCTTGCTAAAGCGTGCGATCGACCGGATAGAGGCAACTTTCAGTCCCCAAGGGTTGCTTTCCAGGGGGCCTTTAACAGGTGGCATGGCCGTATGGTCAGGTGTTTTGCTTGGAGCTGTTTTGTTAATGTCGCTTTTATCTAATAATTAAACTACCACTGTAAATATAACGTGATGTTAATGCTTGTTGCTATTGTGCATTACACTGATACTTTTGTTGTATTGATCGATTAGCTTCTCTTAGAGAGAGGTTAGTTTACTTAGTTTTGATTGGTATTTTAATGTCTGGTGACGCTTTAAATGAGCTAAATGGGAAAGCGCCTGCAATTGCAGAGCTGACCACAACGATTGTGTCTGCTTATGTTAGCAATAATAAGATAGACAGTGATGATCTGCCCGCTCTTATTCAGAGTATTCATGTCTCACTAAGCGGCTTGCGTGATCAGACGCATGCCATAGAAGCTTCAAAGCCTGCTGTACCTATTTCAAAGTCACTGACAAATGATTATTTGATCTGTCTGGAGGATGGTGAAAAGTTCAAGTCACTCAGGCGGCATCTTCGCTCGAAGTATGATATGTCACCTGAAGAATATCGCGAGAAGTGGAAACTGCCCTTTGATTATCCAATGGTCGCGCCAAGTTATGCACGCCAAAGGTCTATGCTGGCAAAGAAAATGGGGCTCGGGCAAAACAAGAAAGCTTCTTAATTTTGCAGTCTGACGATGTGTATTACTTCAGTTATGTTTCAACTCTTTTTACGAGTACATTAGGGTGATAGCGTTTCGTTTCCGAAATGTAAATTTCTTTTAACAAGTGTTAAAAATTACTTGCGCTAGACCTTCAAATCAAGTGAATACTGATTCTCGAATCGGTCTGGGGAGTGGCACTATGATCTTGAAGAGCAGAGAATCTGTTTTAACAAATTACCAAAATAACTTGCTGTCTTATTGGGCATCAATTTGTAGGGATGGGCGTTTGCCGACACGTAGGGATATTAACCCTGTGCAGTTAGGTGGCGCTTTAGCTAATACATCTCTTGTCGAAAAAATGGATGATAGATTCAGGTTTAGACTTACCGGTTCCAGAATCAATACACTCTTTGGCGGTGACCGACCTGATGAACTGCTTGAAAAGATAGATGCAAGTATCGAAGAGGCGGGGACGTCCTCTGTTGAACTGGCACTTGAAACTGGGCGCCCTGTTTCGGGCAGTAGGCAAGTTGGTACGTTGTGGCATTTCTGGTTGCGCGTTCCATTACTTGATGATGATGGCCAGCGGACGTTAGTTTTGTGTCTTGATGAATTCCCAACCCGCCCACCAGTTGCAGATATTTTTGAAGACTCCGCTGAGCGCATTGTAGCTTAATGATATTTGTGTGCAGGCCGTAACTGCATGTTTTATCCTACATACTTTTTAGCGCTTTGAGAAAAGTGTTGCTCTAGATTTTGTTCTATTCGCTCTATTTATAGAGCCTTTGCCGCGTAATCCACAAGTTGTGGCGCAAGATATAGATAATCGGCTATCGACATAATAGGAATATTATCCTACATCTAATCCCTCTTGTTAAAGTGTCCTCTTAAGCAAGAAGGAAATCAATATGGGGCGAATCGATAGGTACAAAGATGAGGAAAGGGTGAGGCTGGCCGTCAATCTCGTTGCTTATGCATTGGAGGTTTCAAGTCGTGAGATACTTGAGACCAGGCGCGGTTCAGCCAAGGCCGCTTTAGGGCGACATATTGCAATGTACATTGTTTATGTTGGCTTTGGGATAAGCCTTGCACGTATTGCAACAGCATTTGATCGCGATCGCTCGACTGTCGCCTACGCTTGCCACCAGGTCGAGGATCGCCGTGATGATCCTGAATTTGATAGCTGGCTGGATGTGTTGGAGAAGACATTGTGCCAAGCTGCGATATTATCGGTGACGCCAAGTGCGGCTGTCTTGAATGAGTAGGGAGAAATGGCAGCGTGCCCTGAAGAATGGCGGTATGCTCGTTTGTAAAGGGGCATTTGCAGAGGTATATCGTAGTAGAGATGCTCGGCGTAGCGTTATGTGCACGATTGAGAGAACTTGTTTTGCGCCGTTGATTGATGCGGGGCTTTTGCATGAGCTGGTGGGTCGTAAAGGACGGTGGGTTTGGGCAAGGCTTTCAGCCGATAAGTGTTTACTAAATGCGCCAGAGCTCGACCTCTCTCAAAAAGGATATCGAAGTCCATTAGAGTTTGTGCTTCGTGCCGAGCCTGATGCAGCCAAACAAGCCTACCTTGCACGTGCAGCATTTCGTTACATAGGCGATAATGAAGCGTCTCAAAAAGGGCCATCTGTAACGATGAATTGGAGCTTTGTGCCCGGTGGTAAGGTACGAAAAGCTGGCCGCGGCGCTGGCATGGATATGATGAGCTTAAGTGCCGACAGGGCTTTGGCGATGTTGCATACAAATCTTGATAAACAGGAGATTTTGCTGCTGCATGCAATTTTGGTGCGGCCAAAACCGATATATCAGCTGCTCAATGATTTTGGTGTTAAGCGTGACGCATTTTCTCAACTAGGGTTGAAGGCGCTGCATCGATTGGCAAAAGTCTATGATACAGCCGTGCCACAAGCCCACAATTAGTCAGCCAGAATCATTCGTGCGTCTTTATGAATGCGCTCGAGCATAGAGGCGAGACCATTGGAGCGTTGCGCGGTCAAAGCTCCACTGACGCCTATTTCGTCAAGTAATGCATGAATATCAAATTTTAAAATATGCTTGGCTGGTTGTCCGGAATATAGGCGAATGAGCAGGGCTATTAGGCCTGACACAATCATGGCGTCAGATTCTGCGCGAAGGTGCAATTTACCTTCATCTGTGAAATCGCTAACCAGCCAAACTTGTGAGGCACACCCACGCACCCGCGTTTCCTCGATCCGTTCAGATGCCTTCAAGGGTGTGTTAGCTTTGCCCAAATCTATTAAGTGGGCATAACGTGTCTCCCAATCATCCAGGAAGTCGAATTCGTCACGGAGGTCTTGTGCAATTTGGTCTATCGTCATGGCCTTCATTTGGGGGTGGTTGGCAGAAAAGAAAACCCCTGACTTAAAGTCAGGGGTTTTAGAAACTCTATTAAGCAAATACTGGACTAGTTTGAAACGTTTCCAAAGCATTCGCCAACTTCACCAATGGCGTGTTTACCGATGCAATCGACTGTTTCAAATGGGAACGAGTTCGCGGCCACGCACTGGTTTGTATTGAGCTGTGCTTTTGACAGGCAAGAGCGCATTGGGCCTTCACCTAATGCTCTGCGTACTTGTGGCGCGTTCGTTGCGTCAATGCCCATAATTCTGAAGGCGGCTAATGTTGCAACCTGGTCGGCAGCGGTTTCCTTGCCACGTCTTACGGTGTGGCGGCTTGCAGATGATCTATTGCTAAAGCCTGGAAACTTGATGCCTGATGCGGCATCTACGACTCCATCCCAAAGGCTTGGTGCCCCACTATTGCCTGCTTGTTGTAGTGCGCCATCAATATTTGGCGACGCAAATGCGGTAACGATGTTTCCTCTGGCGGCGCGTTCGGTGCGTGATGCAGCAATCATTTTATCTACTTTAGAGTTCATCTGGGCGCTTCGTAACTTTGTTTTTGCCCAGCCTTGACCCTGCAGGGTGTAAGCTTGCTCTCTGAAATAGCTGGCTGAACGATTCAGGCGGCGGCTATCTGCTTTTGTTGCTGCCAGTCCAAGTGATACAGCGCTGTTACCGCCCGTAAGCACTCGGCGCACATAGGCAGTATCGGCAATCATGCCGTTTGAAATTCCATCGCGCCCATAGGCGGCGACAACTTCACGCACAGATGTTCTTAATTCTGGTGATTGAGAGGCAACCATGGCCGCATAAGCTAACCAGCCTCTGGAAAGTTGGGACGGGTTTTGGCCTCCAAGTTTATTCAGGGCATTATCAACGTCATTCACAGAGCTAAGGCCTCTGGCATGTATTTCGCCAACGTCTTTTTGATATGTGCCATAAAAAGCTGCTGCCCTGGCAATCGGGTCACTCTGCTGGACAACCGCAGAAGAGGCGCTCTGACTGGCCTGAAGTGCATTCGGCGTGGGGCTTGCATCCTCGGCAGTTGCATAAGAAGTTGTAAGAGTGGCAATTGCTGCTACCACGAGGAATTTAGATTTTATAGCCATGTCAGTACTCCGTTTACCGCCCCATTCCAATATGCCCTATATTGGGTCAGTTTGGAACTCTCTCAGGTGTGTTTTATCATTTAGTCGCTGCGAAATATGCTAGGGTTCACACATGGTCGAACTGAATCATCAACTTTTTCTTAATGTCTCGCCAAAAGATAAAGAAAAACGCATTTTATTGGCACACATTTCCTGGGTTTGCCTGACAATCCTCGCCATTATTGTTGGGCTTACCAAGGGAGGGCCGATCTGGCTGGGGCTGTCGAGCGGGCTCGTGTTTACGCTTCCAGTGCTTGTTTGGGTTATCGCAGGACGCGGTGAACAGAGTGATTTTTTTGACGACGTCTATATGGCCTCCTGGGGGTGTGTAGCACTTTGGGCAATGGCGATTGGTGGGGGTGCCCTCTCTCCGCTGACAGCGATGCTTGTTTTAGGGCCGCTTGCCTGTGTGGTGCTCGGAAGATTGGATGTTTGTATATATACCGCAGTAACAGGCGTTGTCGCATATGCAATTGCGATCATTGCAGGTGTCTTTGGCTGGGCTTTAGTTGCTCCGTCCGGCTGGCAGGCTTTGGTTGCTCCGCTTGCTGTTGTTTCCTTGATGCAAGTGGTCATATTTGTCTGGACGTTAGAGCCTCAGATTCAGGCTTTAAGGGGCGCTGAGAGCGAGGTTGAGCCAGCAAACCTTCACGTTGAAAGGCCTCTTAAAACGAAAGTTGCAACCTCAAAAGCCCCTCCATTAACAGCTCTTGAGGGGCTCGATTTAACGCTGCCAATAATGCTGATAAGCGTTGCGCCCGAAGGCCGTATTCGCCGGATAGAGGGAGGGCTAGATTTGCATCTGCCTGATCTTGCTGTTGGAAGGCCGATTGACGCTTTCATACGCATGACTGATGAAGGGAAGCTGACATTAAATTCAGGCGAGCGTTACACGTTAGTAGAAGGTCTGGGTAATCATGATGGTCGCTGGATAGGTGTTTTGCCGTTTGATGGCGACGCTGCACAAACTGAAACATTGATAGCTGAAATTGAGCAATTGATGAGTCGACTTAAAGAATCAGAGGCGGCCTTGTCCGACCGAACAGCTTTTTTTGCTGGCCTGGGACACGATTTAAAAACACCGCTGAATGCCATTCTTGGTTTTGCTGACTTAATGAAAGCTGAAGTGCGGGGACCGTTACCTGATGCCTATAAGGACTACCCGGCTATTATTCATGAGAGCGGGCAGGATCTTATGCTGTTGGTTGACGATATTCTCGATCTTGCAAAAGCCGAAGCGAGTAGTCACAGGTTGGATATGGAACCGGTCGACCTGGTGGCAAGCGCGTCTTCAGTTATCCGACAGCTGAGTGATCAGGCCGAACGTGCGGGTGTGAAATTGGTTTTAAAGGAAACTGAAGAAGTTTGGGCTGAAGCCGATGCGCGTGCTGTGCGCCAAATCTGGCAAAACCTCATATCCAACGCGATAAAATACTCTAATGACGGGGGCACCGTGACCCTGTCTGCAGGAAAGTCGGCGGGGGCTGTGGCAATGAGTGTAAAGGATCGCGGTGCCGGAATGAGTCAGCATGATCTTGAACGGATTTCCAAGCCATTTGCGCAAGGCGATAATGCAAAAGGACGGGCCGGGACAGGTCTCGGCTTGGCTGTGGTGAGCCGATTTGCGCAATTACATGGCGGGAAAGTTATCATTGATACAAAGGAAGGTAAGGGAACCCAGGTCCGCGTGACGCTGCCCGCTTTGGATATCAGCCGTCTTGAAAGCCTCGAAGAGGCTGCTGAGTAGCAAGTATGAAGACGAGACTTACTTCCAAGATTTGGGTGGATGCACTCGTTCGGCGTGTCAATGTGGTTGGTGCATCCGCTTATGTCCTGCAAAAAGGTGATGAAGAACGTGGTGATGTTCTTGTGAAGGTTGCAAAGCTGGATCAAACGGCAAGCCTCTATACACCTACGATTAATATGGAAGGGGAACGCGTGTTTCTGGATTTAATCGTTCAGGGGGTGGGCCCGGATGAGGCTACGATTGATACTTATATCGCGCGAGCTAAAAATCGCGACCGTGACCTCTGGATCGTCGAGATTGAAGATCGTGAGGGGCGGCATTTTCTGACTGAGAAAGTGCAATCGACATAAAGGTCTCGTTAACTAAACTGCCGCATCAATATCCTGGCGCAAGATCGCTGAGGGCCTGATATGCTGTTTCTTCTAAACCGAACCATTGTTAATGTGGACAACCCTGAGCACTATTTGGCCCAAAACTGGCGGCGAATTGGCTGTGGCGACCCTATACGTCTTATCGCTAATGATGCGGTTAAATTCGCTACGATGGTTTATCATGAACATATCAGTGAAGGTATGGCGCTTGAGGCGCAAACCTTAAAGGATATTGCAGCTCTATTGATTACGAAAACGGGTGCAAATGCTGCAGTATTTTCCGACCAGGGCGTCGTTCGCTTGAATGTACTCGATGAATTTATCCTGCAAGGATTATATAGCGAGTTTGGATCTGGCCTTTCCCTTGATGAAATTTGGACGGATGCAGCATAGGCTGCTCACCTTAGCTCTTTCACAATGACGCTGCATCGGCTAGTGCGTAAGCTCTGAAGAATAGAGCTATTAATATGACACGTCCTTTTGCCGAAGAGGCAGCACGCCGACGCACTTTTGCGATCATTTCCCATCCTGATGCGGGAAAGACGACGCTGACGGAAAATCTTTTGCTGGCGGGTGGCGCGATTCGAGCCGCTGGCGCCGTTGCGGCACGTGGTGAGAGACGCCGGACACAGTCAGATTGGATGAAGATTGAGCGTGATCGCGGCATTTCGGTATCTGCGTCGGTTATGACATTTGAATATGAAAATCTGCTGTTTAATCTGCTTGATACGCCTGGACATGAAGACTTCTCCGAAGATACGTATCGTACCCTTACAGCCGCAGACAGTGCGGTCATGGTCCTTGATGCCGCCAAAGGGATTGAGCCGCAAACTTTGAAACTGTTTGAGGTTTGCCGGATGCGGGATATTCCTATTTTGACCTTTATCAACAAAATGGACCGAGAGGCGCTTGACCCATTTGAATTGCTCGATGAAGTCTCTGACAAGCTGCAATTGGAAACGGCACCACTTTATTGGCCGGCCGCTAGTGGAAACAGGTTTTCAGGCATGAAAGATCTGCGCACTAACGAATTTTGTGTCTACGAAAAAGCAAGTTCAGGCAAGGCACCAAATGTTGGAGTAGCTGAACGCATTTCTCTCGAGGGTAATTCGCATGCTGAGGTCATGGATGCGGCAGTCTTTGAAGAATTGAGCGAGGGCGCGGAGCTGGCCGCTGATGCATTGCCGAATATGGATAGAGACGCCTACCTGCAAGGCCATATGACGCCAGTTGTATTTGGTTCGGCTTTACGCCATTTCGGTGTGGCTGAGTTGCTTAATGCTTTGACCGAGTTTGCGCCGGGACCGCGGCCCCAAGCGGCCACGCGTAAAGGGCAACCTGTTACGTTGAGGGCTGAGGATAAAGGCGTATCAGGTTTTGTCTTTAAAATTCAAGCGAATATGGACCCTAATCACCGTGACCGCGTTGCCTTTTTGCGATTATGTTCGGGGGAGTTCAAACGCGGTATGCGGTTGAAAACAGCGGCTGGTAAGCAAATTAATGTGCATAACCCACTGATGTTTCTGGCTCAGGATAGAGAAATTGCCGAAACCGCCTATGCTGGTGATGTGATTGGCGTACCCAATCATGGCCAATTGCGTGTGGGGGATGGGCTATCTGAAAATGGTGACCTGCAGTTTTCCGGTATTCCCAACTTTGCACCTGAGATTTTGCGCCGGGCCCGCGTGAAAGATCCGATGAAGCAGAAGCATTTGAAGAAAGCGCTCGAAAGCTTGGCAGAAGAGGGCGTTACGCAACTTTTCCGACCGAGCATTGGCTCTGACCTGATCGTAGGCGCGGTGGGGAGCTTGCAGATTGATGTTATGGCCGAACGGGTTGCCGCTGAATATGGGTTAGAGGTGGATTTTGAGACAGCTCCCTACAATGTTGCGCGCTGGCTATCGAGTGAAGCTGAGGGTGCAATTGATGCATTCATGGATAGAAATAAGTCTGTCTCCGGGACAGATCTCGACGGCGCACCTGTATACTTAGGCAAAAATGCCTGGGATGCAGGATACGCCGCAGAGAAGAACCCTGATATTCGTTTTACGACAACGAAGGAGCGCGCACTTTAGCTACCACCTCCTGTGGTGGCGCGCCGGCGTTCTTCAGCAAGATTTCGTCCTATGGGCTGGCCCACATCTTCAGCCAGATCGACACTGTCTATATCTACTTTTTCAATAATTTCTCTGGCGGCTTTGTCGGCAGCCTCAAGGTCTTCTGGAGTTGTGATGGTATCATTATTAACTGAAAAATCTGGGACTTTGCGATTCCGCAGATTATTGTAGGGCGTTGCCGGGGTAGCAGCAGGTGATGGGATTGTTTCGGCTGGGACTGTTTGGAGTTGCTTTGGCGCAGGCCTAACAGGCTTTGAACTGCGTGGAAGTGTAATTGTTTCAGGGGTTGGCGTGGCCGTCGGCGATGGCCTTGCCGGCAGCGGCGTTGCTTCTGGTGGTGAAAATGAAATTTGTGGTGGAGGCGCATCCCGAAGGATTGACCCGGGGGGGAGGTCGCCCTGTGTGACGGGCACCTGAATACGCTCGCGTGAGGATGGTGGGGCTTGCCTGACTGGCGGGGGAGTCACCGGACCTACAAATTCTTCAGAGCGCAAATCAGGCTGTATTGGACGCACAGGCGTTGGGGGAGGGGCGATGCTTCCTATTGGGGCCGGGCGGGGCGTTGCGCGAATCGTTGGCGCAGGTTCTGGTGAAACGAAAGTTTGTACTTGGGCTGGTGTTCTGCGCTGTATCGACGGCGCAGGCGCGAGGGGCGGCGGCGTCGTGATACGTGTGCTTGCCGTAGAGTTACGAATGAATGTTTCGGGTGCGCGAGCGTTTGGCCCGCCCAGAAGGGTGCCCGCTGAGCGGAGGGAGCGTCGTGAGGCTTGCCCCTGGCTTGAAAGTTGTGGGCTAATACCTGAGATCATGAGCGGGTTATTCACTGCACGCCCAATGGTTGACTTTAGTTCGCAATGTGATCCACCAAAACCGCGCGTTTGCCGCTGATAACTCCAGGCCAGGCAGGTTTGCTCCTGCCCACAAAGTGAAGCGCAGCTATCAGCTGTGCTGGCATTTACTGTTTTGTATGTACCGCCATATCGATATGTGTTTGGCTCGTTTGAATAAGGCTGTTGGGCGGATACTCCGCTGGTAATAAGTGCGAGCGTAGCAAGGGATATAAAGATGCGCATCTGGAGTGTCTCCGAATTACTTTTGGAGAAACTACCGTTTCTTGATTAACGAACCGTTGTATTTGCAAACTTGCTAGGGTCTGTCTGTCTCAATCGCTTCACGCTTTTCTTCAAGTTCGAGCCACTCCATTTCAGAAGTCTCAAGCTCGCCGCGTGCCGTTTGAAGTCTGGAAGATAGCTTGTTAAAGCGATCCTGATTTGCCGTATAGAGCGCAGGGTCTGCAAGTTCTTTTTCCAGTGAGCCAATTTCTTCAGTCAGTTTGGGAATCTCCGTATCAAGCTCTTTTAATCGATGAGCGTCTTTGAAGGAAAGCTTGCTGATTGGCTTTGTGTTCTTTGTACGGTTATGCGGCTTTGGCTTTGTTTTTTTTGGGGAACTTTCATTTTCACCGTGTAGCTGTGCGAGCTGCTCTTGTGCGTCGCTCCAGCCGCCAGCGGTCTGAATCCATGTCCCGTCCCCGACCGGACAAAGGCAAGAGGTGACAGTATTATCCAGGAAGGCACGGTCATGACTAACGATCAGGAGCGTACCCGTATACTGTTCGAGCATATCCTCAAGCAAATCTAACGTTTGCATATCCAGATCATTGGTTGGTTCATCCAGCACAAGCAGGTCACATTTTTTAGCAAGAGCAACAGCGAGTGTAAGTCGGTTGCGTTCTCCACCAGATAGGGCGCTAACGGGTTGTCGCAATTGCATTGGGTCAAAAAGGAAGTCCTTCGCGTAACCTGCAATATGCCGAGAAGTTTCCTGAACCATAATACTATCCCCGCCATTGGGGGCGAGTGTTTCCCAGATCGTATCTTTTGGGTTGAGGGTTTCTCTCGTCTGGTCAAGGAAGTTGACTTCGATCGTTTTCGTCAATTTTACCGAACCGCTATCTGGAGCCATCTCTTTGAGCATCAGTTTTAACAGTGTTGTTTTCCCCGCGCCGTTCGGGCCAATGATGCCGATACGATCGCCGCGTAGAACCCTGATAGAGAAATTTTTGGCGATGATAATTGGGTTTGCCATATCGGATTTGAAAGATTTTGAGATGCCTCGAACGTCTATAATTTTCCGGCTCGCCGTGTCAGCTGTTTCAGCGCTTAGCGCTGCTGCGCTGCGTGCCTCACCGAGCGCGGATCTGCGGCGAGCGTGCTCGGCTCGCATGTCTTTTAAACGGCCTAGGCGCCCCATATTTCGTTTGCGACGGCCTGTTACACCGCGTGCAAGCCAGCGTTGCTCATCTTTAAGTTGGGTTTTCATACGCGCGAGTGTGCGCTCTTCTTCTGTTTCGATTTCGCTGGCCCAGGCTTCAAAATGTGCATAACCGCGTGGGGATTTGCGAACGGTACCCTGGCGCAACCATAATGTATTCGTTGAAACAGATTCGAGGAACTTACGGTCGTGTGAAACAAGTAAAACGGCACCGCGAAAAGCTTTTATGCGGGTTTCAATCATCTTAATCATAGGGACATCAAGATGATTGGTTGGTTCGTCTAGTAATAGAATATCGGGGTCTGCGGCAAAAGCGCGGGCCAATGCAGCACGGCGTTGCTGGCCACCGGAAATTTTTGTCGGGTCGGCTTTCGGATCAAGTGCCATTTCCATTAATTCAGCTTCAGCGCGGTGGTGATCGATTGTGATATCGACACGTGTAGTGCTTTGTGTCTCTCTGACGGGGTGGCTCATTGTGAAGTCAAGCAAAGTATCAAAGGCGGACATATCTGGTTCTTGTTCGACTGTTACGATGCGCGTGCCCGGTTGCAGCCAGACATCACCAAGGTCAGGGTCTAACCGACCATCAACGATCTTCATTAAAGTTGATTTGCCAGCTCCGTTTCGGCCAACGAGGGCGACACGCTCGCCTTTGCTCAGGCTAAACTCCACGCCTTCGAAAAGCGGTTTCCCGCCGAAGGAAAGACGAATATCATTGAGTGAAAGGATAGGGGGTTGAGCCATTTCGCTGTTTTGGATCGGGCTGCGCCTTAATGCAAGCGCTGGTTCGATTTCTGTTTACTGCCTTGCCGCTTCTACTGATGCTTGCGTTGCGGCACGTCCGGCAACTTCCCCAAAGGCACCGGCAAGTGAGCGATAAAACGTTATACGTTCCTCGGCAGCTTTTGATGGGATAATCAAACCTTCTGCACCCGGTAGTATTGCAGGTTCGATATCAGCGAGTGCAAGCGTCATGATGTCTGACCATATATCTGCGGGCAAGCCGCCGCCGCTGACTTTTTTCATAGGACTGTCATCATCATTCCCGATCCAGATGCCGCCAATCATTTGTGAGGTAAAGCCGATAAACCAGGCATCGCGCCAATCTTGAGATGTTCCTGTTTTGCCTGCCACTTTCCAGCCAGGTATTTGGGCCTTTCCGCCTGTGCCGGCCTCAACAACACGCGCGAGCATACCGTTCATTTCCTTTGCGAGCGCTGCTGGGAAGATGGGTATGGGGGCGCTGTCGAGATTTCGTTCATAGAGCGTTTGACCGCGTGAATCCTCAACTTTGACAATCATATAAGGATCTAGCCGATTCCCTATCTTTGGAAACACACCATAAGCTTTTGTAAGCTCGAGCAAAGAGACTTCCTGACTGCCAAGCGCGATGGATGGTAGGGGAGAAAGGTCTGAGGATATGCCAAAGCTTTTGGCGATTGCTATGATTTTTTGATTGCCGACTTCATTGCCGATTTGCGCGGCAACTGTATTGAGGGATTTTGCGAACGCTTCAGAGACTGTAACTGGACCATAATACCCTGGTGAATAGTTTTTAGGTTCCCATTTTCCAAACTTAACCTCTTTGTCTTCATAGACGGCGAATGGATCAATACCTGACTGTAAGGCGGCGGCAAAGACAAATGCTTTAAAGCTGGACCCGGGTTGGCGTTTGGCTTGTGTGGCTCTGTTGAATTTACTGGCATCATAGTCAACACCGCCAACGAGCGCTGCGATTGCCCCATCAGGACGGATCAATATCAAAGCAGCCTGTGTTGCGTCCAGTGGTGTGCCTTCTTCAGCAATGCGCCTTGCAAGTGTCTCATAAGCATTTCGTTGAAGGTCGGCATCGACAGAAAGCGTAATGACAAGATCGCCAGGTGCGTCGGTTAGCAATTCACCCAAGCGCTCTGTCACATAATCAAGCAGATAGCCAAATTCTGTAGCCGAACTGGATCGCTCTGCTAATGTTACAGGCGCGGCATAAGCGGTTTGCCGCTCAATGTCTGAGATATATCCTGCGCTAACCATTTCAGAGAGAACGTAAAGCTGCCGATCGCGCGCGGCTTCAAGATTATTATCGAGGGCAAGCCGTGAGGGCGCTTTAGGTAGCGTTGCCAAGAGGGCCGCTTCACCAAGGGTTAATTGGGTTGCAGGCTTTCCAAAATATTCTTCGGCGGCTGCGCTGATGCCGTATGCGCCTGAGCCAAAATAGATACGGTTAAGGTATAGCGTTAAAATTTCATCTTTTGTCAGGCGAGTTTCTAACTCTCTGGCCAGGCGCATTTCCTGGGCTTTGCGCCGGTAGGTTTGTTTGGAATCAAGGACGAAGTTTTTGATGACTTGCTGTGTTATTGTTGAAGCGCCAGACACGGTGCGCCCTGATCGCCAGTTTGACCATGCTGCACGCGCAATCGCCGTTGTATCAGCGCCGTCATGTTCGAAAAAACGCTTGTCTTCT
Organism: uncultured Hyphomonas sp.; assembly: GCA_964443965.1. Classification (GTDB taxonomy): domain Bacteria; phylum Pseudomonadota; class Alphaproteobacteria; order Caulobacterales; family Hyphomonadaceae; genus CALLCD01. Next base: position 36,822 of record CAYUFN010000002.1, read on the forward strand.
GCGGCAAGAAAAGCTTGCGGAATGTGGTCAGGCAACTCGCTTACCTGAATGACATATCCATAGTTGGGACCGCGTCTGACAATCAGTTCTCCATTAAGGTCGCGAAACTCATAAGCTTGGTCGCGGTTGGTGGTCCATAGTGTTTCTGTTTCAGGAAGGTCTGGCATATCTGAAAAGAGGTGATTCCAGACGATCGCCGCCCCAATCAGGCCACTGACAGATAGAACCGTAGATGCGATCGCAGTGTATTTTACCCAGCTCCACTTGCGGGCTTTCACTTTTGGTTTTGACGTTGCCATGATGTACTTTCGCAAGATTGGGTTACTTTGCAGTCTCCAAAGGCGCTTAATAGCATAAAAATCATGGCGAGCATGTGGCAAACTTGCCAGTTTGTGCCGGACTTACGCCTGCTTATCCCGGAAAATAGAAGTGAATTTCATTAAAATACAATGGTTTGTCGCTAAATAATCCGACTGGGGAAGTCTGACGCCTATAAATGGGCATGGTTGATAAACAGGTTCAAACGCGTGGACAGCTTACCAAGCGTGATTACGCGTCGATTCGATATTTGCGGTATTGCGGGCTCAGCCAGGAATGTATTGGCGAGCGGTATTCCGTTAGCAGGCAGGCCGTCTCGCGCTGTATTGAGACTTATAATCTGGATGCGCCGGTAGGTGAATTAGAAGCAGTAAAGCTGGAGATGCTTGCAACCTTTAGCGAGACGAACAGACGGCTGAAATTGGCAGATGTCTCTCATGCCGATCACACACGGCTTTGCGGTATTCAAACAAAGCAGGCTCTGGCGTTGGCGCGGTTACTCAAATTTGGTTTTGAAAAGGAGGATAAGGTGATGGGCCGTAAAAGTGATGAAGAGCGACAACGGATACTGTCAATGACTGATGAGGAAGCAATGAATGAACTTAGACGCGTGGCAGGCCTGGAACATAAGTTTACAGGAGTTGGCGCAACTAAAGACACGTCAGGAAATAAATCATGTGTTGATGAACCCTTTTCTGCACAAGGCGATGCCTGCCCAAAGACCACCGGAGGGGATTGATTGGCGGACCTGGCTCTTTATGGGGGGGCGTGGTGCGGGGAAAACCAGAGCTGGGGCTGAGTGGTTACGGTACTCGGTTTTATTCGGCGGTTGTCGGCGGGCTGCCTTGGTGGGACCGACCTTAGGAGATGTGCGTGAAGTTATGATTGAAGGTCCTTCGGGGCTAAAGGCCATTACGCCTGTGACTGAGGAACCGCCGCGTTATGAAGTGTCGCGGAAAAGGTTGGTATGGGAGAATGGTGCGGAGGCTTATGCTTTTTCGGCAGAGGATGCAGACAGCTTACGCGGACCGCAATTTGATGTTGCATGGTGTGATGAGACAGCGGCCTGGCCTAAAGGGCAGTTGGTTTGGGATATGTTGCAGATGGCGTTACGCCTTGGCGCATACCCACGCGCGATGGTGACGACAACACCTAGACCGGTACCTTTGATAAAGTGCTTGGTTGATGATCCATCAACAGTGGTGACACGTGCACGGACGGATCAAAATGTTGAAAATCTAGCGCCAAGCTTTCTTGAAGAGATTGAGCGCGCCTATGGCGGATCCCGGCTTGGACGACAGGAGCTTGGGGGTGAGCTCATTGAAGATGCTGAGGGTGCGTTGTGGGCGCGCGACGTTATTGAGAACGGGCGTGTACTTAAGGCGCCCTCGCTAGAGAATATTGTCGTTGCCGTTGATCCGCCTGTCAGTAGCGGTGTGAAAGCAGATGCATGCGGGATTGTGGGTGTCGGTATTGTTGAGGGTGCCCGACAAGGCTTTGTGCTGGCTGATGCCAGCGTTCAGGGGCGTACTCCGCTTGGCTGGGCAGGACATGTTGTTGCGATGGCGGTAAAGTTGGGCGCAGGTGTGATCATTGCTGAGGCTAATCAGGGCGGAGAAATGGTGCGACACGCGCTGGAAACGGCTGGATGTACTTTGCCGGTTCGATTAGTGCATGCAAAGGCAGGGAAGACGGCACGGGCTATGCCAGTTGCGGCGCTTTATGAAGCCGGGCGTGTGTCACACGTTGGTGTTTTCTCTGAACTTGAGGATGAGATGTGCAGCTTTGGCGCAGACGGGTTTTCAGGCTCGCCTGACCGGTTAGACGCGCTTGTTTGGGGGCTATGGGCATTGATGCTGGATCGGCGCGATGCACCGCGACTGCGCGGCATTTAGAGAATTAAGAATTTATATAATGGAGACCGGAATGAAATTGCCTTGGCAAAAGGAAGAGACGAAGGCCGTCTCGTCATTAATGGTTGCGTTGTCCCAGCTGGGGTCAGCGCGATGGGGTGCCCGGTATGGTGAGTCGCTGATGCGGGATGGGTATTTGCGCAATGCGGTGGCTTATCGCTGTGTTCGTATGGTGGCTGAGGCTGCGGCCTCAGTTCCCTTTGCAACAGAACATGAAGGGTCGCGTGGACTCTTGGAGCGACCCTCACCAGATGAAGCCTGCGCGGATGTATTTGCAAAGCTTTATGCGCACTTGCAGATTTCGGGGAATGCATATCTCGAAGCCATGCGATTAAGTGATGAGGAGATGCCACGTGGTCTACAAGTTTTACGCCCGGAGCGCATGAAGGCATCACTAGGACCCAGAGGCTGGGTCAATAGCTGGACTTATACCGTTGGACAAAAGTCGCGCGAAATTTCTTCTGATCAGAGAGGTTGGTTGCCGATTCTGCATTTAAAACTCTTCCACCCTGGTGATGATATTTACGGGCTTTCACCTTTCGCGGCAGCGCGGCAAGCGCTTGACTTGCATAATGCCAGCGCAGACTGGGCAAAGGCTTTGATTGATAATTCGGCAAAGCCCTCCGGTGCACTTGTATACGGGCGTGATGGCGCGCGCCTGACAGATGAGCAGTTCGATCGGTTGAAGGTAGAGCTTGAAACAGCGCATGCCGGGTCTGAAAATGCAGGGCGCCCTTTACTTTTAGAGGGCGGATTAGATTGGAAGCCAATGAGCTTGTCACCAGCTGAAATGGATTTTAGAGAAGCAAGAAATGCTGCTGCGCGCGAGATTTCATTGGCACTTGGTGTGCCGCCGCAATTGCTAGGCATACCTGGTGATAATACGTATGCAAACTATAAGGAGGCTAACCTTGCATTCTGGCGAATGACGATTATTCCGCTTGTTCAGCGGACGGCTGGCGCGCTTGGTATTTGGCTTGGAGATGCATTTGAGGAGGCGGTCAATATCCGATGTAATCTTGATGCTGTACCCGCCTTATCTGAGGAACGCGAACAATTGTGGGCGCGATTGGATGCAGCAAGCTTTCTAAGTGAATCTGAGAAACGAAAAATGGCTGGTTTGCCCCCAATGCCTGAGGTCATGCCATGACGCTTGACAAGAGAATTGCTGTTGGCCTTATCTTTGCGCTGTTCGTGCAAGCTGCAGGCGCATTTATGTGGACGGGTGCGGCTGCGCAGCGCCTTGAAATGCTTGAGCAAGAAGTTGCAGAGCAAAAAGGCGTTTCAGAAAGGCTTGCGCGGGTTGAAACTGAACTATCGGCTATGCGCAAGCAGCTCGACAGAATTGAGCGAAAAGTTGAGCAACCATGATGGCGGTGAGTAGTGCCCGCGCGACGCGGTCGGGTCAGCGTGCGCTGTTGATTGAGGGCTATGCTTCTGTTTTTGGTATTGAGGATTTAACCGGAGATATTGTGCGAGGTGGGGCGTTCCGGCGCTCTTTGAACCGCGCAGTTCTTCCACCCATGCTGCTGCAACATCGCGCTGGCGCGATTGCCGGAAGATGGGTGAGGATGGTTGAAGATGGGCGCGGTTTGTTTGTGCGCGGCATGATTGAGGCAGATAGCGCACGCACGCTGGCTATAGCTGGCCTTGATGGCTTGTCAATCGGGTTTCGCCCTTTGATGTGGCAAAGACGGTCTGGAGGTGGACGCTTGTTGACGGATGTAGATCTGGTTGAAGTTTCTCTTGTTGCAGAGCCCATGATGCCGAAGGCGAGATTCGCTTTAATGACAAAGACTTACAGCTAGAAAATATATAATTCCAGATGCGGTTCCCCGCTTCATTTGGGTAATAAAAGTTTTGTCTGACCACAGACTAAGCAAGGGGAAGATTTACATTGGAAAAGGACTGATATGACCAAGGAAACCAAAATGGCCAAGGGCCGCGAAGTGAAGACGGCTGCGGCCGAAGCGCTGGCGGCTTTCGAGGCTTACAAACAAACCAATGAGGCAAGACTCGCTGAGATTGAGAAAAGGGGAAAGGCTGATCCGCTTCTGGATGATAAGTTAGCAAAGATTGATCGTCGTCTTGAGGCGCTCAGTCTTAAATCAGCACGCGCTGATCTTTCCGGAGAAAGCGAACCGGTTGATGCCGAGCATAGTTCTGCATGGGGGCGGTACATGCGCGTGGGCGACGATAGCGGCCTGGCACGGATTGATTTGAAATCGCTAAATACAGGCACAGATGATCAGGGTGGTTACGTTGCACCACCCGAGCTTGATCAACTGATTGAGTCTCGTTTGATGCAAGCAAGCCCAATGCGCCAAATTGCAACCGTTCGCCAGACCTCTGCGGGAACTTTCCGCAAGCCGGTTGGACTGGGCGTGGAGGCACGCTGGGCAGGAGAGACAGAGGCACGCCCATCGAGCGCGGTTGAAGGGCTGTCCTTGATCGAATTCCCTGCAGGGGAACTTTTTTCCCAGCCTGCCGCGACACAAACGCTTTTAGAAGATGCTTTCTCGGATGTGGATGCTTGGTTGGCCGATGAAGTTGAAGCTGCATTTGCTGCGCAGGAAAGCGCCGCCTTTATCAATGGTGACGGTGTGGCGAAACCGCGTGGTTTGCTAAGCCATGATATTGTTGATGATAGCGCGCATGAATGGGGTAAAATTGGCGCTGTAATGGGCGATTTTACAGGTGCGGGTGCAGCAGATGGCCTGATTGATCTGATCTATGCGCCAAAATCTCAGTTTCGCGCGAATGGACGGTTCGTCATGAACCGCCGTACCGTTTCTGAGGTTCGCAAATTGAAGGATGCTGATGGGCGTTATCTCTGGCAACCAGGTGCCAGTGGTGATCCATCAACAGTGCTTGGTTACGCTGTTACCGAGATTGAAGACATGCCCGATATTGGTGCAGGGAACGCGGCGATTGCGTTTGGGGATTTCCGTCGTGGTTATTTGATTGTCGACCGTGTTGGGACGCGCGTGCTGCGTGACCCATTCTCTGCTAAACCTTTCGTTCTGTTTTACACAACTAAACGCGTAGGCGGTGGGGTGCAAAACTTTGACGCCATTAAGGTTATGACTTTTTAGGTTGATTGCCCGTAACGCATAAGCGTCACGATGGATCGCGCTTAGGGTTCTAGGTCTCGCTTTGTGGGATCATGGCTGTTTTGGCGCACTATTGGCGCAAATATTTCTTCGTGCAAGCCCCCTCCCGGCACGGAGAATGTGGGGCGGCCCGTGCTTTGGTGCGGGTCGTTCTGCCCCATGATTGGAGGTTGAATTTAAAGGATTCTGGAGATGAAAGCGACGGTTTTGACGCCGCCGGACGGGGAACCTGTGTCTCTGTCTGCGGTGAAAGATTATTTGCGGATTGGGCATGAGGGCGAGGATGCGCTGGTGGCTTCTCTGATTGGGTCTGCGCGGGCGCGGCTTGAGGCTGAACTGGGCATTGCACTGGTGACGCGCACGCTCTTGGTAACGCTGGATAAGTGGCCAAGTGCTTTGATGAAGCGCGGGGTGCGGTTGGAGCCAGGGCCTGTTCGTGAGTTGGTGAGTGTGGACAGCGTTGGCGGCGATGGTGCCCGCGAGGATGTTACGTCTCGGTTTGTGCTTAGCGGGGGCAGACTATGTTTGCGACCGTGGAGCTTTTTGCCAGCGATCGAGGCAGGCGGACATATCGAAGTGTCGTTTGTGACTGGATATGGGCTGGCAGGAAGTCTGCCTGCAGATTTGGTTTTGGCGGTGAAGATGTTAGCTGCGCAGGGATATCTCTTGCGTGATGGAGGTGCCGATTCTGCCGAAGATGCTCTGCCTACAGAGATTAATGATTTGCTGGCACCTTATAAGGGGGTGCGGCTCTAATGGTAGATGGATTTATACTACCGAGCGATGCTGAAAGTGATGTCCAAAAAGCCGTTTTGACAGCACTGCGCGCGGACACAGAGGTAAGGCGCGTGTTTGGCGCGCCGCCTCGCGTTTATGATGATGAAACACAAGGACCTGCCTATCCGTATGCAACGCTGGAACGCCATGAAACTGTGCCGGCAGATGCTGCGGGCGTTGCTGGGCTGGAGCATACGCTTACTTTTTCAGTTTCATCACGGTTTGGCGGACGCGCTTTTACAAAAGAAGCATTAGGGGCACTTCGCGGGGCCATTCAAAGGGCCGACATTCTGCCTGAGGGGCAACGGATAATTCTGGCTCTTCCGGTTTATGGTGATGTGTTTCGTACCGCTGACAGGCAAGCCTTTCGCGGTATATTACGTATACGGATAATTAGCGAGGAGATTGCATAATGGCGGGCCAAAGAGGACGTGATATACTTTTAAAGCTAGCAGATGAAACGGGGACTTTTATTACTGTGGCGGGCATTCGCACAAAAACGCTTTTGCTGAATGCTGGAACAGTTGATGGTACAAACACGGATAGCCCGGAGGCTTGGCGCGAGCTTGTTAGCGGGGCGGGGGTTAAGTCAGCACGCTTAAGTGGAGCGGGTGTGTTTAAGGATAAAGCATCAGATGCGAGAATACGTGAAATTTTCTTTGCTGGTAATGTTGCGGCCTGGTGTTTGATCGTACCTGATTTTGGGGAGATTCAAGGCCCGTTCCAAATTTCAGAATTGGCTTATTCAGGCGATCATGATGGCGAGGCAACCTTTACATTGACGTTAGAGAGCGCTGGCGCTTTGACTTTCAGGGGCTTGTCATGAGCAGGGTAAATAGCGCGCGCGGTGAGGTCGCGCTGGAGATTGACGGTCGAGTGAGGCGGCTGTGCCTTACGCTTGGTGCGCTTGCGGAAATTGAAACTGCTTTTGGGTGCAAAGAACTGCGCGAGTTGGACCTGCGGATGCGGGCGCTGTCAGCAAAAGATTTAGTCGTCGTTTTAGGCGCACTGCTGCGAGGTGGCGGTGAAGCGGCTTTGGCAGAGCGGATTAGTGAAATGGTTATTTCACCGGGCGCTGCGGCGAAAGCAGTTGCTAAAGCATTCACGCTTGGGCTTAGCGATTAGATGTTGCCATGGGCAGAAATGATGCGTGCTGCACTGGCCGCTGGTGTGCCGGTTTCTGATTTTTGGATGCTGAGTTTGCGTGAATGGCGATGGCTGTCTGAAGGCGCGCGTGCGCACAAGCTGAGTTTTAAAGAACTCGCAGAGTTGATGAACACTTTCCCTGATGAGGAGGATGAAAATGGAAGAATTTGAACAGGGTTTAGCTGAAGCGGGCCAAGCCCTTACTGCGCTTGCTGATGGGCCCGGTCGCGCAGCAGCAGAGGCTTTAGGCGCAGCTTTTGATCAGGCGGGAACACGGATAGAGCAAGCGCTCGGTCGCGCGGCGCGCACCGGGGAACTCGACTTTTCCCGGATGGCAGAAAGTATCTTGCGAGATTTTGCCAGGATTGCGGCCGAGGCACTGGTGTCTGGCATTTTCAATGGCAGCCCAAACGGCGCAGGCCAGACGGTGAACATGAATTTCAACATGGGTGCCGGGGCGAATGCGAACTCAGTGATGGCAAGCCGCGGGACGATTGCTACCGCCTTGGCGCGCACGGCGTCTGCTGGGGGAAGATTCATATGAGTTTGAATGCATTTCATGAGGTAAGGTTGCCATTAACATTGGCGTTCGGTGCACAAGGTGGACCTGAGCGGCGAACAGACATTGTGGCGCTTGCAAGTGGAGGTGAAGCGCGCAATGCTGTTTGGTCTGGCTCTCGGCGTAGATGGGAGCTGGGCGGTGCGATTACAAAGATCGAGGCTCTACACGAGCTTGTGTCGTTCTTTGAAGCACGACGTGGACAATTGCATGGCTTTCGGTTTCGGGATGTCGTTGACGATCGCTCTGCTAAGCCTGGTGAGACAGTCTCTTCGATGGACCAAACGCTTGGTGTTGGTGATGGTACGCGCAGCATTTTCGAACTTGTTAAAAGTTACGGCGATGTGCAGCGGCGTATTTTTAAGCCTGTGCCAGGATCTGTGCGTGCTGCGATTAACGGCCAGGAGATCAGCGACATTGTGGTGAGCTCAGCGTCCGGGACAGTGCGGTTTCAGGATGTACCGCCTGAGGGGGCGATTGTAACGGCTGGGTATGTGTTTGATGTGCCTGTGCGGTTTGACACTGACCACCTTGAAACAAGCCTTGAAGCCTTCGGTGCCGGCCGAGCAGGACAAGTGCCAATTGTTGAATTGTTAGGCTAGAATATGAGACAGATAAGTGAAGATTTTGCCACCCGTTTAGCATCGGGGGTGACAACAACGTGTTTGTGCTGGCGGTTAACGCGCAGTGATGGTTTGGTTGTTGCTGTAACCGAGCATGACCGCAGTCTGTCGATGGATGGCATGACATATGAGCCAAGCGGTGCGATGACGGCGAGTGAGTTAACGAGTTCGGCGGGGCTGCAGCCTGGGCAAGCGGGCGCGGCGGGTGCTTTATCGAGTGAGGCTATTTCTGAAGAGGATTTGCAAGCTGGTTTGTGGGATGGCGCACGCGTAGATATTTTTCGCGTTGATTGGCTTAATAGTGATGACCGTGTTCAGGTTTGGTCGGGCCGATTTTCTGAAATAACGCATGGCAAGCTTGGCTTCGCAGCAGAGTTGATTTCGCTAAAAGCTGATTTGGAAAGGCCGGTTGGGAGGATCTACTCAAGGCGGTGTGATGCGGTCTTGGGGGATTCAAGATGTGGCGTCGACTTGAATCGGCCCGATTTTTTCGGATTAAACTGCGATCAACGCTTTAATACCTGTAAGGAGCGCTTTGGAAATGCTGAGAATTTTCGTGGCTTTCCGCATATGCCGGGCCCGGATTTTGTACTTTCTGGCCCAGCGACAAGCGGAAATGATGGAGGGCGGCGATGAAGCGAAGCGATATTATTTCCACTGCACGCGATTGGTTGGGTACACCTTATCAGCATCAAGCTAGCTTAAAAGGTGTTGGTACGGACTGCCTTGGTCTTTTGCGGGGCGTATGGCGAGCGCATTATGGGAGCGAACCTATGAAAGTACCGCCTTATACGCCTGATTGGGCCGAACACTCGGGAGAAGAAACCCTGATGATGGCCGCCCAACAATACTTAAGTGAAATTTCAATCGGGCAGGCGCGTCGTGGTGATGTGCTTTTGTTCCGTATGGGCATGGGAAGTCCGGCCAAGCATTGCGCCATT
>CAYUFN010000003.1:0-45409 GCA_964443965.1 uncultured Hyphomonas sp.
CGCCGTTCACGTCAATCAGGACATGGTCGGTGCCGATGGCGGCTATGGTTCCGGTGAGGCGGCCTATGATCATGCTGCCACTCCATGTCTTGGCTTGTGGTGGGCAGCGCAAATGGCGCATGCCAGCGCATCTGCGGCGTCCTCGCTCATTTTTCCAGCGCGCGGCAAGAGGCGCGCGATCATGAATTGCACCTGTTTCTTATCGGCTGCGCCTGTTCCAACAACCGAGAGCTTAATCTTACGCGGAGCATATTCGCCAATTTCGAGACCCTCGCGCGCAAGGGCTGTCATCGCAGCGCCACGTGCCTGTCCAAGCTTCAAGGCGGCGCGCGCATTCACATTTACAAGCGTTTCCTCAACGCCTGCATAGTCTGGCTTGTGTTCAATCACGAGGCCGGACACAGCGGAGAAAATATAGGCCAGCCGCTTGCCGAGCGGATCATCTGTCGGCGCTTTGATTACGCCATGCGCGACATGGGAAAGGCGCGGCCCCGTCACATCGATAATGCCCCAACCGGTATGGCGAAGGCCCGGATCAATGCCGAGGATTCGAATGGTCTCTGTCATGGCTCTAGCTATGCGCATTGAGGGTTAACCAAGGGTAAAAGGTTTCTGTTTTGTTCACATGAATCACTATGAGCTGCGCCGGGCTGGGAGGCAAGAGGTAAGCAGATAAGCTGCGCACGGATACTAACGCAAATGTGATGTAGGTCTGAACATACAGCTAAAGGTTTCGCGCTTATATGAGAACCATGATGACAAAAATACACACACCTGATCTTTCTCGCCGGGTCCTGCTCCTCAGTGGGGCAGCAAGCCTAATGCTGGCGGCCTGCTCACGCCGGGGAGCGGCGAATGCCACAACCGAAACTGGTGAGGACCGGTTTGCCAATTCTGATTTTCGCGATTGGAGCCAGGCCCAGTGGAAAGAAGTGCTTAGCCCAGCAAGCTTTTATGTCTTGCGAGAGGCCGGCACAGAGCGCCCTTGGACCTCGCCCCTGAATGATGAAAAGCGCGCCGGAAAGTTCCATTGCGCGGGCTGTGATTTGCCATTGTTTGACGCAGCGACAAAGTATGACAGCCGCACGGGTTGGCCGAGCTTCTTTGATACAATCAAGGAAAACATTGGCACCAGCACCGATTATAAGATCGGCTATGCGCGTACCGAATATCATTGCGCGCGCTGCCTTGGGCATCAGGGACATTTATTCAATGATGGTCCTGCACCAACACGTCTGCGCTATTGCAATAATGGTGTCGCGCTGAAATTTGTCCCGGCTTAGCCCAGGGTTACTCTTCACAATCCCTGCCAAATAGTCTCTCTTATGTCTTGAAAAACAAGACGCTGCGGGAGGCTATGCGCCATGAGTGATGATTTAGTATATAAAGTGCCGACAGGCTTTGCAGAAGCGGCCAATCTCAGCCCCGAAAAATATAATGAGATGTATGCTGCCTCGTTGGCTGATCCGGATGCGTTCTGGGGTGAGCAGGGCAAGCGTCTGGATTGGATGACGCCTTACACAAAGGTCAAGAACACAAGCTGGGACAAGGCCAACCTCGCGATTAAATGGTATGAAGACGGCGTTCTGAATGTGACGGCGAACTGCATTGACCGCCATGCTCACGGGCCGCGCGCAGATAAAGTCGCTTTACTTTGGGAAGGGGACGAGCCGACTAACAGTAAGGCGGTGACCTATCGCGAATTGCTCGGCGAGGTCTCGCGCTTTGCCAATGTGCTCAAAAAGCTTGGCGCAAAGAAAGGCGACCGTATCACCATCTATATGCCGATGATTTTGGAAGCGGCCTATGCCATGCTCGCCTGCGCGCGCATTGGCGCGGTGCACTCGGTAGTGTTTGGCGGGTTTAGCCCTGAAGCGCTGGCTGGCCGGATAACCGATTGCGACAGCCGTTTTGTGATCACCGCTGATGAGGGCCTGCGCGGCGGACGGATTGTGCCGCTAAAAGTGAACGCGGATGCGGCGTGCGAGATTGCGGGCATTGTCGAGGCGCAGCTTGTCGTCCGCCGAACGGGCAATACGGTAGGCTGGACAAAGGGCCGGGACCACTGGCTGCATGAAGTTGCCAGCGAGGTGTCCGATGATTGCCCGCCCGAGCCGATGAGCGCAGAAGATCCGCTCTTTATCCTCTACACATCTGGCTCAACCGGAAAACCCAAAGGTGTGCTCCACACGACCGGCGGTTATCTTGTCTGGGCGTCGATGACGCACGAATATGTCTTCGACCTGAAAGAGGATGACGTCTACTGGTGTTCAGCTGATGTTGGCTGGGTGACAGGTCATTCCTATATCGTGTACGGACCATTAGCCAACGGCGCGACAAGCTTGATGTTTGAAGGCGTGCCGACCTATCCTGATGCGTCCCGCTTCTGGCAGGTATGTGACAAGCACAAGGTGTCGCTCTTCTATACCGCGCCGACCGCCATCCGCGCACTCATGCGCGAGGGGGCAGGGCCGGTTGAGGCGACAGACCGTTCAAGTATCCGCTTGCTGGGAACGGTAGGTGAACCGATTAATCCAGAGGCGTGGGAATGGTATTTCCACACTGTCGGAGAGGGGCGTTGCCCGATTGTCGACACCTATTGGCAGACCGAAACGGGCGCGTGCATGATGGTGCCGCTACCGGGCGCAACGGATATGAAGCCAGGCGCGGCCAGCCATCCTTTCTTTGGCATACAGCCTAAGCTCGTGGATGCGGAAGGGGCCGAACTGCACGGCGAAACCGAGGGTAATCTCATCATCACGGATAGCTGGCCAGGGCAAATGCGCACCGTATACGGAGATCATCAGCGCTTCATCGACACATATTTCTCGACCTATCCGGGGAATTATTTCACAGGTGATGGCTGCAAGCGCGATGCTGATGGCTTTTACTGGATCACAGGTCGCGTCGATGATGTTATAAATGTTTCAGGCCACCGCATGGGCACGGCCGAGGTGGAAAGCGCGCTCGTCAGCCATGACAGCGTCGCAGAGGCTGCCGTCGTTGGCTATCCGCACGACATCAAAGGTCAGGGCATTTATGCCTATGTCACCCCGATTGCGGGGGTGACGGCAGATGAGGATTTGAAAACCGCGCTCGTCAAACACGTCCGCAAGGAAATCGGCCCGATTGCATCGCCGGACCTCATTCAGTTTGCGACCGGCTTGCCGAAAACGCGTTCCGGAAAAATCATGCGGCGGATTCTGCGCAAAATTGCCGAGGACAGTTTCGACAATCTCGGTGACACCTCAACACTTGCCGAACCTGCTGTCGTCGATGACCTGATCGAAAATCGGCAGAACCGAGGTTAAACTTGAGTAGAGAAACCCCTGACCCTGAAGAACCGAGTCGCTTTTTAAGCAGCTTTGTTGAGATGTTAGGTTTGTTTGGTTGCTTGATATTTGCTAAGCAAGCCGTGACCGATGCTCACATTGCGCTTAGCGCCTCATACCTATATGAGAAGGGCAACAAATAACCCTCTACTAGCGGAGCCCTCCCATATGGCATCTCTCGACAGCTTCAAATCCAAGTCGACCCTCACCGTAGGCGATAAGACCTACACATATTATTCGCTGGCAAAAGCGGCTGAAAACGGCTTGGGCGATATTTCGCGCCTGCCTGCCTCTCTCAAGGTTCTGCTTGAGAATATGCTTCGCAATGAGGATGGAAAATCGGTCACAAAGGACGATATTGTGGCATTTAAGACATGGCTCGACAATGGCGGCTCGGTTACACAAGAGATTGCCTATCGCCCGGCGCGGGTCTTGATGCAGGATTTTACCGGGGTTCCTGCCGTGGTTGATTTGGCTGCGATGCGCGATGCCAGCCAGAAGCTTGGCGGCAAAGCGTCTGCGATTAACCCGCAAGTCCCTGTTGATCTCGTTATCGACCATTCGGTAATGGTAGATAATTTTGGCGGCAAGGACAGTTTCAAGCGCAATGTTGAGCGTGAATATGAGCGCAATGGTGAGCGCTATGAGTTCCTGCGCTGGGGCGGTTCGGCCTTTGAAAACTTCCGCGTTGTACCCCCGGGTACTGGCATTTGCCATCAGGTGAACCTCGAATATCTTGGCAAAACGGTCTGGACCAAGGATGAGGGCGGCGAAACGGTTGCCTATCCTGATACCTGCGTCGGTACAGACAGCCACACAACCATGATTAATGGTTTGTCAGTGCTCGGTTGGGGCGTTGGTGGGATCGAGGCGGAAGCGGCTATGCTTGGCCAACCTGTGTCCATGTTGATCCCAGAAGTGGTCGGGTTCAAGCTGACCGGAAAACTCCCAGAAGGGGCGACCGCGACAGACCTTGTGCTCACGGTTACTAAAATGATGCGTGACAAGGGCGTTGTGGCTAAATTCACTGAATTCTTTGGGCCGGGCCTTGCCAATCTGACGCTGGAAGATCAGGCAACGCTCTCGAACATGTCTCCCGAGTTTGGCTCAACCTGTGCTTTCTTCCCCGTTGATGAGGAAACGCTGACATATCTTGGTGACACAGGCCGTGAAACGGCGCTGGTCAAAGCCTATGCTGAGGCGCAAGGATATTGGCGTCCAGACATGGAAGAGCCGATCTTTACCGATACGCTTGAGCTTGACCTTTCTACTGTTCAACCGTCCATCTCTGGGCCGAAACGCCCGCAGGATCATGTGCTCTTGTCTGATGCGGACACAGCGTTCCTTGAGGCCATGCAAAAGGAATTTGGTACTGATCCAGCTGATAAGAAAGAAATCCCTGTTGATGGCGAAGGTTATACGGTTACCCATGGGGATGTGTTTATTGCTGCGATTACCTCCTGCACGAACACATCCAATCCAAGCGTTCTGATCGCAGCAGGTCTTGTCGCGCGTAAGGCGGCGGCCTTGGGCCTGAACCGTAAGCCGTGGGTGAAAACATCTCTCGCACCGGGCTCTCAGGTCGTCACCGATTATCTCGATAAGGCGGATTTGACCAAAGACCTTAATGCGCTCGGTTTCAATCTGGTCGGCTATGGCTGCACAACATGTATCGGTAACTCCGGTCCGTTGGCTGCCCCGCTTTCAAGAGCGATTGCAGAGGGTGATCTTGTGTCTTGCTCAGTGCTGTCTGGTAACCGAAATTTTGAGGGCCGGATCGGGCCGGATATTAAAGCCAACTATCTCGCTTCGCCGCCACTGGTTGTGGCCTACGCGATTGCGGGTTCACTTAAGGTCAATGTTGCCAAGGACAGTCTCGGAAAGGACAAAGATGGTAATGATGTTTATTTGAAAGATATTTGGCCGACGAATGCTGAAATTCAAGCGATCATGCGCGAAGCGGTGACGCCTGCCATGTTTGCAGAGCGTTATGGTGATGTTTTCAAAGGTGATGAAGCCTGGCAGGGGATTGAGGTCTCCGGAGGCCAAACTTATGATTGGCCGTCTGAATCGACCTATGTGCAGAACCCACCTTATTTCGATGGCATGACAATGGATATTGAGGCACCAGCTGATATTCACCATGCGCGTGTGCTTGGCTTGTTTGGCGATTCGATCACCACGGATCACATTTCTCCTGCGGGAAATATCAAAGCAGATAGCCCGGCTGGCGAGTATCTGCGTGCGCATAAAGTGCCGATCATGGAGTTTAATTCCTATGGGTCGCGACGAGGTAATCATCAGGTGATGATGCGCGGTACATTTGCGAATATTCGCATAAAGAACCTTATGGTGCCTGGCGTAGAGGGGGGGATCACTAAGCATCACCCGTCTGGTGATGTGATGCCAATTTATGATGCGGCAATGCGCTATAAGGAGCAGAATGTGCCCTTGGTTGTTTTTGCCGGAAACTTATATGGAAATGGCTCGTCGCGCGATTGGGCAGCCAAAGGCACAATCCTGCTAGGTGTGCGTGCTGTAATTGCCGGATCATTCGAACGTATTCATCGCTCGAATCTAATTGGTATGGGTGTTTTACCGCTTGAGTTTGCAGAAGGTGCAAGTGCCGATAGCCTTGGTCTAACGGGCGAAGAGCAGGTCACGATTGAAGGTATTAATGACATCAAGCCACGCCAAACGCTCGACGTGCAGATTACAAAGGCGGATGGTTCGAAAATTGTTGCCAAGACAACCGTGCGGATTGATACGGAGAATGAGCTAGATTATTATCGAAATGGCGGCATCCTGCACTATGTTCTTCGAAATCTAGCCGCTGCTTAGCTTTAAACACAAATACCAAAACGCCCTTCATAACCGTGAGGGGCGTTTTTTGTGTTTTACTTTAGCGCCTGACAATCGAGCGTACGGGCGGCGTGAATTCATTCCAATCAAACTCAGTTAGTCGAAACGCCCAGCCTTCCGCTTTTGTGTTGATCGTCTCAGCTCGCCGTGCGCCTTCACCTGCCTCGACAGCGCGTAAAGTTATGTAAAAGCCTTCAGGTTCACGGTAGGTGGAAACGTCTACTTCTAAGCCATCATGTGTTGATGTAATGTGACGCCCGACACGGCGCGTTTCAAGTGCGCTGGCAGGTTTGACATCGATTGGGGCAAGCCGGCTTAGCGCAAGCGCAGGACCTGAAGTCGTCAAACGGCTGATCAACTGGTCTGATTCATATGGAGGAGCAGGACGAAAAGCGCGCGCGCCTGCTCCAGGCTCCCGGCTGAGGTAAAGGCTCTCGCCACGTGCATCAGTAATGCGCACCGCCCCAATTACGTCTGTGGCCATATCAACAATATTGAGGTCGAGCCATGCTTCGCGCGTATAGAGCGGAGGGAGATCGCCAACAAGTCGAAAAGCGGTTGTTTCATCGGGACGACGTGCATACAGACGATCTTCGCGCCTGCCTGTGATAAGTGAGCTTATCACGGTGTCATCTTGGGCAATGACTTCAATATAGGCACCATTCCCGCCATTGGATGGATCCCCAAGGCCGATTAGCTTTAGCTTAGCGGGATCTGTTGTGCGTTTGGCACCCCATTCAAGACTGATTAAGCCCTCTGCCAGAGCAGCTAGACGATCTGGGCGCACTGGATAATTTCCAGATTCAATCATGCCCCAGTCCTTGCCGCCTACTTGCCTGCGTTTGAGCGTATAAGAGCTATCGCCTAGACGCACGCGGATGATTTTTGCCTTGTCAATTGTTTGGCTCAGGCGCGGGAAAACAAAATGGCCTGTGCGTGGGCTACCATTATATTTTGCATGATTTGATAAGTTAAAGACACTCAATATAAAGAGACTAATCGTTGCAATGCTCAATCCCAGCAAAATGGCCTTGCGTTTGCCCTTGCGTATCTGGTTCATGTTTGTAACCTCTTTTTGCGCAACCAGATAAAGAAGCCAAGTAATACAACAATTAATGGCCCGCCCCAGATATTCAGTAGGCGAAGTGTATTTTCTAGCCCATCAATCTCGCGGCGAAAATCTCTCTCAATGGCGCGTAAACGTTCGCGTGTTTCAAGAACGCTTTGGCGGAGTTCCCCAAGCTCTTGACGTTCTTCAGGGGTGAGGTCTGCATCAAGGTCTCCAGAGAAGAAACCGCCTGTCGCGCCAATTGTTTGCAATTCTTCTAGCCGACTCTGCGCCTGATCCAGTCTGTTTTCCAAGCGGGCCTGCTCATCAAAAAATTCATTCTGCGCCTTCTCCCTCATGGCTTCAACACGAACCATTGGTCGCAGGTTGGGCGCGCGCGAGCGTAGTTGCAAAAGGTCGCTCCCGCCTGTCAGATTGTCCAGTGCATTCATAATAAAAGTTGCATTCTCCGCATATGGTGATCCTGAGCGGTGGTCGATATGGAAGGCATCATCGAGCATATCTGTATCTGCCAGAACAATGATTTCTGCCGGTTGATTGCTAAGGTTGCGGTGCGGGCCTGCAGATTCACCCGAAAGACGAGCAAGCTCAGCGGCAACGGGATCACCGGCTTGGCTGATTGGTGGCCCAGATGGAAAAGCGGTCGTCAGGTTTCCTGATAATCTCGCTGCTAAGATCAAAGATGATTCAAGCGCGGAGTAAGCTTGCAAGACATCTTTTGGTGGCGCGTTCTGAAGCGCCAGATCTGGTGTGATGTAAGATGGTGATACGCTTGTAAAAAGTAGAGGGGTTGAAACGATTCCCGCTTTATCAAAAATCTTTAGTGCACCTGCCGCACCTAAGTTTACAGTCAGGGACAATGGTGCGGTAATGGTATCTTCGAGGGCCATTGATCCGCGAGAAACCCCAATGAAAAGAGGCTGAGGGGCCTCGATTGTGCGGCCGTCCTCGGTGGTTGTAACGGTTAATGCGTTGCTGGCATCAGCAGCGACGTTTTCTTCAAGAGTGATGCCCCAAGCATCGCCAAGAATACCTAAGTCAGAGCGGGTATTTTGTCTGCCTGTACCGAAAATGCCACTTGCCTGTGCAATTGTTGAGGCAGGGTCGACTAGAATGAGGGCGCGACCTTTTTCAAGAATGAATTGATCAATCAGGTAGGTCTGGCTTTCGGTAATGTTTGGCGCATGTGCGATGAGCAGGGCGTCAATTTCACTGGGAATGCTGGTAAAGTCGTCCTGAAGCGTTACGATGTTATATAAAGCAGCTATTTCACGCAGGATAAAGTAACCACCACTCTGTCCGTCTCCCTCCATATTAGGTAATTCAGTAATAATGCCGATCGTGGCAGGCTCAGGATTATCCAGACGTGCAACCAGACGAGTTAGGTCATATTCAAGTGTGGATTCACGCTCAGGCGCTAAAAAGGGGATGACAAGCTCATCATCAACAGCATTTCTGCCAATCAGACCAAAATACAGCGGGTCAGTCCCATCTGTAGCAACGGCAGTTATGCCTGCTGCCAAGGCTTGATCTTCATCAATAGAGAATGGCGTTGGATCAATTTCAGCTAAGCGCAGATTTGCGCCGCCGAGGCCCTCATACGATTGAAGGACTTCTCTGACACGTTGCGCATAAGCCCGCACTGCCGGATAATCCTGGCCGACGCGGCGGGTATATACCAGTGTCAGGTCAATTGGTTCAGAGAGTTTCTGAAGCGTGGTTCTTGTTCCCTGACTTAATGTGAATTGCTTATTCTGTGTAAAGTCAATCCTCGCGCCTGCCGACAAAGACTGGACCAGTGTGTTAATGAGCAAAAAGATTATTAAGATCAGAGTGCTGATAGCAGGGATAAAAAAGCGATCAAACATCATCAACCTCGCCTGCGCGCGGCCCACAAGCCACCCAACAGAGACCAAAGCGCAATAAAGCCCAGAAAATAAATGAGGGTGCGTAGTTCCAAAACGCCACGCTGAGCTGTCTCAAAGTGTGTCATAAAAGATAGCTGAGCGATTTGCTCTGCGATGAGTGGACCGAACGCATCACCAACGCCTGCCAGTACCAGCGGCCATCCTGCAACTGTGAACAGGAAGGCAATTGTAACTGAAATAACAAAGGCCGTGACTTGAGACTGCGTTAAGGCTGAAACAGCAGCACCAAGCGAAAGATAACAGCCAGCCATCAAAAAGCTCATGAAGTAAGCCAGTGCGATAGCTGCATTGTCGGCAGGCCCCAGATAGTTGACGCTAATCCACATCGGAAATGTCAGCACGAGCGTGACACCTGCAACTGTCCATGCAGCAAGGAGTTTCCCCAACATGATGCCACCAAGACCTACTGGGAGTGAAAAAAGCAGCTCGTCGGTTCCGCTGTTTTGTTCATCAGACCATAGCCGCATTGCAAGCGCGGGTAAGAAGATCATATACAACCAGGGGTGCCAGATGAAAAAGGGCGTTAAATCAGCACGGGCTGTATCGAAAAACCGGCCAACCTCCCAAGTAAATACGCCGATCGCCAAGAGGAATACGGCCATAAAAATGTAGGCCATTGGCGTGGTGAAATAGGTGTTGACTTCGCGTTTGTAGACAGCGGTAAAACCGGTAAACAAGTTGCTAATCTGTGTGTTTAGAGAAGACTTATTTGTCATACGGTTAGTCTCTCATTCGGGTTTGTTAACTCGCTAAAAACGCTCTCAAGGCCCCCATTATCAGCGGCTGAGGCCGCAAGCGCTTTTGGCGTGTCGTCAGCAACAATGCGTCCCCGGTCGATGATCGCCACGCGCGAGCACATCGCTGGCACTTCTTCGAGTGTATGTGTTGTAATGAGAATTGCTTTTTCTGCGGCCATACGCGTAATCAAGGCACGCACGGCGCGCTTCTGATTAGGGTCCAAGCCATCTGTTGGTTCATCCAGGAGCAAAACAGGTGGGTCTGTAAGGATAGCCCCAGCAAGACCAACTCTCCTGCGAAACCCTTTAGAGAGCTCCCCGATGCGTTTGCCTGTGACTGCGCCAATGCGCGCATCAGCAGTTACACGTTCAACGGCATTCTTACAGTCTTTGCTGCTTAAACCTCTGGCGCGCGCCAAGAACTGCAAGAAACCGGGCGGTGTCATGTCTTCATAGAGGGGTGCGCCTTCGGGCAGATACCCCAGCGCGCTTTGAGCAGCCCGGCGATGATACGTAATCGAGTGGCCGTTGATCAGTGCATCGCCGTCATCAGGTGTTAGGACGCCTGCAATCATGCGAATCGTCGTGGATTTACCTGCACCGTTAGGCCCTAGAAACCCCAATACATCCCCTTTGTTGAGAGTAAGAGAAATCTTGTCCACAGCGCGTGTGCCGCCAAAACTTTTCGTTAGACCAGCCAGTTCAAGCATTTTCCCTCAAGCGCTTAATATACATCACTGATTATCTCTAACGAGGCTTGCCAGTTTTGGCCAGAGGGACTCGCTGATGAGACTTATTGTAAAAAATAACCCCACCAGATCTGGCGGGGCTATAATACTCTACAATTAATTGCCGGATGGCAATTTATCAAACGCCCCAGGGGCTGGGGGGCTGATGGGTCTGGGATGCTTGATGTACATCACCTTCCGACCCCTTCAACATGGAGGTGTTGCAAGGCGGTGACAAGGTCGAAATAAGGCAATTTCGTGGCCCAGCATTAAATCGCAGCAATTTATTGCGCTTCCGAATTAATGTGGCACTATAGTTTCAGCAGAAAACAGGGCTTCTATGAGTAAGATTATACCGTTTGACCCAAAATTGCCCAAGGCCAACCCGCGGGTTGTGTTGCACAGAACGGAGTTGAATAAAATTTTGAGTGTGTACGGACATATGGTTGCGAGCGGAAAAGCGCGCGACTACGCGATTGATATGCTCGAAGATCGAGCCGTGTTCTCAATGTATAGACACGCTGCTGAAAGGCCGACTTGGCGTATTGAGAAAATACCTGCGCTTGCGCGCAAACAAGGCGAATGGGTTATCTCGGGTATGAGCGGACAAGTGCTAAAGCGCGGGCATGACTTAAAACAAGTGCTACGGGTTTTTGAGCGGTTTCGCATGAGCATTGTTGATTAAGTTTGGGACAATGATGGAACAATGGTTAACGATTTTGCCGCCTGTGCTGGCGCTGGCGCTTGCTGTCAGGACACGAAATGTCTATTGGGCGCTTGGTGGGGCAATCTGGGTTTCAGAGATGCTCATCGCCGCAGGAAATCCTTTCACAGGATTGTTGAGCAGTATTGACCGGGCAGTCAGCGTTTTTGAGAGTAGATACAATACCCGCGTACTCTTATTTTGTCTAATTATTGGAGCGCTTATTGCTTATATGCAGAAATCCGGCGGCATTGCCGCGCTAGTTGAAAAACTGGTTCATTCAGGCGCAGCCAATACGCGCAAGAAAGCAGGTTTAGTAACAGCTTTGACGGGTAGCGCGCTGTTTATGGACACAAATGTAAGCCTGTTATCAACAGGTATTATGGGGCGGCCACTTTTTGATCATTTGAAGATGAGTCGCGAGCGCCTGGCCTATATTATAGATTCAACATGTGCGCCGATTTCTATCCTGATCTTGATCAATGGCTGGGGCGCGTATGTTTTGGGTTTGATCGGGGGATATGGATTCGATGACCCGGTAGGCTTATTAGCGGCGACCATCCCGTTAAATTTCTATGCCTTGCTGACACTTTCTGGTGTCTATCTGACTGTTGCAACTGATAAGGTGATTGGGCCGATGAAGCATGCTGAAACGCGGGTCGAAATTGAAGTCAG
The DNA here is from genome assembly GCA_964443965.1 of uncultured Hyphomonas sp. Lineage (GTDB taxonomy): Bacteria > Pseudomonadota > Alphaproteobacteria > Caulobacterales > Hyphomonadaceae > CALLCD01. The sequence goes on from CAYUFN010000003.1 coordinate 12,035, forward strand.
TGAAGAGAGCATTATGCCAACCAAAGCACGCTTTATGGCCGTTCCCCTGTTGATTGTTGTGCTTGGTACTATCGGGTTTATGGTCTGGACGGGTCAGGGCAATATTATGGAGGGTGCGGGCGCTCAATCCATTTTGTGGGCGGTTGTCCTTGCGACCGGCGTCTCGTTCCTCTTGTTGCGCTTAAATGGCGGATACAAATCAGAATCACTAATCAAAATGGGATTTGAAGGTGTCGGCGACCTTTTACCGGCGGTTACGGTGATCTTTCTTTCTCTGGCTCTTGCAAGCAGTTTAAGTGCCCTGGGCACAGGCGCTTTCATGGCGAGCATGGCTGAGGGGTTTCCTGTTCCTGCGCTTTTGCCTGCAATTTTATTTATTTTGGCAGGCGTCACCAGTTTTGCGACGGGTACAAGCTGGGGTACATATGGTATTCTTGTGCCGATCGCGCTGCCGATTGCTATCGGTGCAAATATTCCGCCAGAGCTTGTTTTAGCGGCTGTTATGGGTGGGGGTGTTTTTGGTGACCATTGCTCCCCTATTTCTGATACCTCGATAATAGCGAGTTTTGCGGCAGGAACCGATCATATAAGTCATGTGCAAACCCAGCTGCCCTATGCATTGATCGGCGCATTAGGAGCAGCTTTGCTGTATATAGTTGCGGGATTCTTGATGGTTTAATCCACTCTATCGTACTTAGTTTGGCCTTTCGGGAGCAGGGAAAAAGCGCCGATTAAAGGTTTGAGACCAAGCAAGTGTCAGCTTATATGCCTCTCAACATGCATAAGTTGACCTATGGTGATAAGGTTATGTGACTGTTTTGCAATGCGGCCCTTCAGCCAAAGCGAGGGGCGGTATGCGTTCAACAGTTTTAGGCGTTTGAAATAGCATTTCAGCTTGGATAAAGCGTAGCTTTATTGTGACGCATCGCTCAGGACCCTTCGTAGAGATGCTGGGATGTGAGTAATTTAGCATTACGACCTGCAGCAGTGCACACGCCTGGAGGGCATGGCATGCGGTCGCTTGGTAGTTTTTTTGCACTTAGGCGTGTGGGGTTTCTTTGCGCCTTAAGCGAAAACTTTTTACCCCCTATGGGCTCTGTAAATTCAAACTTACTCCGCCTCTGGAATATTCGCTTAAGGGTTGCAGGTAATTATCATCTGCATACGGCTTAATTGCAGCCTTCATAATTAGTTAATTTTAATGAGACCTTAACACTAACTTAGAAAAAGTATTAACCACAAGATGTCAGTTTTAGTATGACTTTTAATATTTTAGCCCTACTCAATACGTTGTTATTAAGCATGGTATGACGAGGTATTCCGCTTAAAATGATGTGGTATGACCAGTTTCGGCATGGGCTTTTTTAGCTGGTGACACCTGTCCCAATTGGACAAAATACGCCTGTACCTCCAAGGCCACAATAACCGCCAGGGTTTTTGTCCAGGTATTGCTGGTGTTCTTCTTCGGCATAATAAAAGGATTTTGCAGGCGAAATTTCAGTTGTTATCGTTCCGGAATGACCTGCTGCCTGCAGGGCCTCCTGATAATCCACCTTTGCTTGGTGGGCAAGCGTGCCTTGCGTTTCGGTTGTGTAATAAATGGCTGAGCGGTATTGCGTGCCGACATCATTTCCTTGCCGCATACCCTGCGTTGGATCATGGCTTTCCCAGAAGACTTTCAATATCGCTTCAAAGCTAATTTCTGCGGGATCATATATGACCCGCACTGCTTCAGTATGACCAGTCCTGCCTGAGCAGACTTCACGATAAGTGGCGTTAGGGGTATGACCGCCCGCATAGCCCACCGCTGTTAACCAGATGCCCGACATTTGCCAGAACTTACGCTCAGCCCCCCAGAAGCACCCTAAGCCAAACCATGCCTCCTCAAAACCTTCCGGACACGGAGAGTGCAGCTCACGGTTGAATAGGGTGTGGAATGTGACGTCAAGGATGGATGTTTGCCGTCCAGGCAAAGCGTTTTCAGGGGTTGGAATAGCAGCAGACTTCTTTGTAAACAAAACAGGCTCCGATCTTAAGACTTTTTCTATCTAGGCCTTATGTAAAGGGAACGCAATTCACGTTGTTATTGCCATAGAAGGGCTTGCACAGATTGGCAGGGGGGCTATAAGGCGCTCACAATTGGTGAGGTGGCCGAGTGGTCGAAGGCGCACGCCTGGAAAGTGTGTAGGCAGGCAACTGTCTCCAGGGTTCGAATCCCTGTCTCACCGCCAGTATTTTGCTCTCTGTGTAGCATATATCGGCGTCAGTTCACGCTGATTTGATAGCAAAACCCACCTGCATAGCCGCGTATTTTATAGATCATTAACCGCGATACGGCATCCTGTTTCGGTAGTTAGACATATCACGCAACTGGAGACATCATGTTACGCTCAGCTCTTTTAGCAACCATCATGTTTGGTTCTGCCTATACGCCTGCTTTTGCACAGGAATTTACGGCAGTCTCAACGATTGAACGGATGGTAACCACCGAAAATGCCGATGGAAGTGTTTCAGTAGAATTTCTGAAGGCCGAACGGGTAACCCCAGGGGAAAACCTCTATTATCAGCTCATTTACAACAATGCATCATCGGAGAATATCGAGGATGCAAGCCTGGTCATGAATGTGCCGCCAGAAGTGACTTATTCTGAAAATAGTGCAGAGATTGCAGGTAAAGACGTTCAGGTGTCCTTTTCAACTGATGGCGGACAGACATATGCTCCCCGAGGCGAGCTGAAAGTAACAATTGGCGGCCAGCCCCGCGCAGCAGTTTCTGAAGATATTACAAATATACGCTGGACCTTTAACGAGCCAATTGCGCCAGAAACAGAAGGCTCAGTGGGGTTTACAGCGATCGTTCGTTAACGCTGTAATCTACCGATTCTATTACACAAATGCGGGTCCCATTGGGGCCCGCATTCATATTTACATTAACACTTGTTTTTAATGCTTTTTTTGCCAGATAGCGTGGTTTTTCTTGGTTAAATTAGCCGCATTTTAAGCTTTTTTAGGTACTCACAGCGGGTAGATTAGTCTGGAGAGGCCACACAATGCTAGAAATAACAAACCGCGCACACATGCCGCGCTCAATCAGAATGTTAACTGCGCTAGGGGCTGTAATGGCCTTTGCTGGCGCTGCACACGCTCAAGGCACCGATGCTGGACGCACGGTTTCAAACACATTTACGCTGGACTACAGCGTCAACGATACACCTCAACCGCCAATCACTAATGAAGGGGGTGTACCTGGTGCGCCAGATGGCCCGACCGTCTTCACCGTAGATCGGCTTATTGACTTGACCTTGACTGAAACCAATTCACCTCAACTTGTCGCGCCTGGGACACTTATTGCCGTTGATGGCGGCGGTGCATTGACATCCGATCCTGATCTTCAGCCGACTGTGCTGTCATACACTGTGACGAATACGGGTAACGACAATCAAGCTTATTCATTCGATATCTCAAGCCCAACTGGTACTTTTGCTGCAACCGGCTTTCGTATCTTTTACGAGGACGCTGCAGGTAATTTTGTAGAGCTTGCGGAGGTGGCTGCTGGATCTGGAGCGACAACTCAAGTTACCGAAGACATTCCAGCTGGCGAAACGCGTAATATTTTTGTCCTTGCCGATATTCCTGCTGGTGCGAACAATAATGAGTTCGACGACATTATCCTAACGGCTGAAACACGCGATCCAGAGTTTTGGGCGTTTGAGGGCCAGTTCACCACAGGGTTCAATCCTGATGGCACGGTCAATACGACGCCAGTCGCAGCACCTTCGCCGAATGCAACAGCTGGTGAAACAACAGGAAACGATGCTGGTGGCGCAAACGACCTCGTCAACGCCGCACAAAACGTCTTTGCTGATGGATCTGGTACAGCTGATGGAGACGCGGACGGTTTGTTCTCCGATACTGCGCAATACATCATTGCGGCACCAAATCTAACAGGTGTCAAAACGGTTGCCGTTATTGCAACAGACGGTGCGGCGATTACCTGTGGTGATTTCAGTGTAGCTGCTGTTTCTCCAAACGAGTTCACCACACCGGGTGCTTGTGTTGAATACACAATTACAGTCACAAATAATGGTGCTGATGATGGCGCTGGGAACCCGCTACCTGCAGCGTCTGTTCTGGCAACTGGTATTGACGTTGTCGATATCTTGCCACCGGAGCTTACATTCCTAAGTGCGCAGGCTCTTGGCTTTACTGTGGCGCCTACAGCTGATGCTCCGCCAACTGCAAATACTGTCTGTGATGGTACTGCTGGAACATGCCGTGTCGCATTTATCGATGGCGAACTAGCAGCTGATCCAGCTGCGCCCGGAGCAGTTGTTATAAGGGCACTCGTTCAGTAATCTGAATATAAAATAACACTATTAAAAACAAGGCTCTCGCGCTGTAAAAAGTGCGGGAGCCTTATCATTTTCAAGGGCTTTCTAAGCGGATTGTTAACTCTGTTGAGGTATGATCTGTACAAGTTGCGAGTAGTCGAAAACGGCACCGCTGAATAAAGCGCCCAAAGAGGCGCGGGTTGATGAATGGGTTATGATGATGGGCTTCCTCCCAAATCTCATACGTGTATGGTGCGTAATGTTATGTGCGATGGTCTGGATGCCAATCGCACCCGTGCACGCTCAGCCAGCTACTGGCACTGAGATTCGAAATACCGCAACGGTCTCATTTAATCAGGGCGCAGGGCGTCTGACCCTTACAACAAATGAAGTTGTCCTGGTGCTTGAAGCAGCGCGCACAGCATCCACAATTGAATTTTTCCGCTTCGCCCCAAACTCAGATGTCGGCATTACGACGATGATCAATGGAAGTCAGTTTAGCCCATTGGGAGACCTGAACGGGCCTTTTATAGGTATCGGCCCGCCAATATCCTCTAACGGACTTTTACTTGATCTTTCCGGCCCTGTGACCCTTACATCAGCGACACGCTATTTGGCTGGTGAGCTGATGTTCATCCGTGTTCAAGACCCAGGCCAAAATAGCTCTCCGTCAATTATTGAAACTTTGACTGTTCGCGTTACTGCAAGCACAGGCGATGAAATCGTCTTGCAGTTATTTGAATCTGGCCCCGATACAGGTGAGTTCTTTGCTTATATTCCATCTTCGCCCGACCCTACAGAGCTAAATGATAATACATTATCTACACCAGACAACACACAACTGACCGCAACTTATGCGGATTCCTTTGATGCTAGCGATATTTCGATAGATACCGCTATTATTGATCCGTTTAGTCGAGTATTTGATAGTATTACCGGCGAGCTTCTCAATAATGTTCGGGTCACGATTGTGGACTTGGATACTGGGCAGCCGGCAGATGTCTGGGGTGTGGCCGGTGTATCCAGTTTCCCGTCAACTGTTGAGACAGGGACAATTGCGATTGATAGCGGCGGCCTGCAATATCCGCTTGGGCCTGGTGAGTTTGTCTTTCCTGTCTTGGAAGAAGGCAATTATGAGCTGCAACTCGCGACCCCGGAAGGCTATGTCTTTGCCTCCATTCTTACAAATGGGCCGTTTGATACCCTCGATAACGCACCATTCAGGGTTATTCCGGGCTCATTTGGGGAAAGTTTTCGTGTTGAGGAACTTGGACCTTTAAACTTTGATGTGCCCCTTGACGGCGTAGGTGAGCTTGTTGTGACAAAAGAGGCGGCCACCAGCGTTGGCGCTGTGGGTGACTTTGTTCCCTATACCGTAAATATTGAGAACAGAAATGAAGCTGCGGTTGTTTTGCGGGTGCGAGATGTTTTACCACAAGGCTTGCGCTATCAGGAGGGAACGGCGCGACTTGATGGAGTATCTATTTCGGATCCAGATATATCGCTCGATGGATCTACACTTACGTTCGATGGAGGCGTGATAAGATCGGCTGAGTCTGCTGCGCTGACCTATGTTGCGTTAGTGTCTGCTGGCACGCCTTTAGGTGAGGCTGTGAACGAGGCTTTTGCCCTTGATGGAGCAGGGAATACAATTTCCAATCGCGCAGAGGCGGCAATTATTATTCAAGAAGATTTATTGCGGTCAACGCTGACCATCATCGGGCGTGTGGCTGAGGATGCCTGCCGCCCAGACCAGGAGTGGGCGCGTGATATTGAGAATGGTATCGGCGTTGGAGGTGTTCGCCTCTACCTGGAAACTGGCGATTATGTTGTGACAGATGAAGATGGCCTCTATCATTTTGAGAACGTGCTGCCAGGCACGCATGTCGTGCAAGTTGATGAAGAAACACTACCAAAAGGTTATGAGCCAGTTATCTGCGAAGAAAATACGCAGTATGCAGGCAGCGCGATCTCTAAATTTGTAGATGCGACAGGTGGGACGATCTGGCGGGCAAACTTCTATCTGGAGCGCACAGGAGATTTGGAGGTCGAAGAGATTGATGAGCAATTCAGCGATGGCCTGGAATATCTTGAATTTGACGATACCTGGCTTGATGAACAAGATGACGCTGTTGAATGGGTGTATCCTGACACAACTCGCACGCCCTCTACGCTGAGTGTCAATATCGGTATCAAGCATGGCGCTTTTGATCGCGTAAAAATGACACTTAACGGCCAGCCTGTACCAAGCTTAAATTTTGGTGGGACTGACACGTCGTCGAACCGTCAAGTTGCGATAAGTAGGTGGCGTGGGCTGGATATCCTTAAAGGACGCAACATTGTTAAGGCTGTTGTTGAAGATCAATTTGGAAATGTGCGCACCGAACTAAGTAAAGATATAAGATTTATATCTGAGGTCGAAAGCGCTACTCTGGTTGATGATCAATCAAGACTTGTGGCTGATGGGCGAACAAATCCTGTTATTGCGGTACGCTTAACAAACTCAGCTGGCCGTGCGGTTCATGCTGGTCGTCAGGTAAATATAGACCTTGCGCCGCCATATCGCCTGCAAAGTACTGAAAACTTTGAAGGGCAGGCGGCTGTGGACGCTGCATTGTCAACCACAGCGAGCGTCGAGGTTGGGCCTGATGGGATCGCATATGTCCAGCTGGCTCCAACTCTGGAGACTGGCAAGGCGCGCCTGTTCGTCACGCTGGATAATGCACCACAAGAGGAAATTGAAGTCTTCTTGCGCCCTGAGAAACGCGACTGGATTCTCGTTGGCCTCGCTGAAGGCTCTCTTGGGTTAGAACGCCTTGATGGACCAGGTACGATTGACGCGAACGATCTTCTCAATGAAGGGCGCCTGGCCTTCTTTGCCAAAGGTGTGATCAAGGGTGACTGGCTGCTGACGCTGGCTGTGGATACAGCCAAGCGTCGCGGGGATGCCGATGGGGATCTTTTTGGAGGCCAAATTGATCCAAATGCATTCTATACCCTCTATGGCGACCGAACTTTCCAGGATAAAGAAGCTGAGAGTCGTTACCCGCTTTACGTCAAGCTGGAGAAGGGAACGTTCCAGGTCTTGTTTGGCGACTATGATACTGATTTGAATGATACCCAACTTGGTCGTTATAATCGCCGCTTATCCGGTTTGCGTTCAGTTTATGAAGGGGATAATGTTTCGTTCTCTGCATTCGCGGCTGAAACCAATCAGGGTTTCCAGCGCCAAGAAATTGCAGCTGATGGAACATCTGGAACCTTCACTTTAGATGCTGCGCCTCTTATCAGAAATTCGGAGACAATTACTGTCGAAACACGTGATCGTTTCCGTCCTGATATTGTTGTTAGCACTTTAAATCTTGCGCGATTTGTCGATTACGATATCGATTTCAACACTGGAGAGATTATCTTCCGTCGCCCAATCGCGGCGACAGATGCTAGCTTCAATCCGAATGTGATTGTTGCCGAGTATGAGACCTCAGCTGCTGTTGAACGTAATATCATTGCCGGTGGACGGGTGGCTGTGCGCGCATTGGACGATCGTATTGAGGTTGGCGCGACCTACATTCGGGAAGAGGGGAGTGACACTGTTAGTGATGCTGTTAGTCAGTTAGCTGGTGTTGATCTAACCATACAGATCGATAGCAAAACTGAGCTGCATGCAGAATATGCTGTCACTAAAAATGATAGCGCGGTTCAGGCGACCGGCGAGCCAAACGAGGCGGATGCTTTATTGGTCGAAGTAATCCGGCGCCAGGAGGCTTTAACTGTGGGTGCCTATTACCGCGAAGATGAAGCAGGCTTTGGTCTTGGGCAGCAATCTTCTGCAACGACAGGAGGCGTGCGTCGATTTGGTGCGACGGTTAGCGCTGAAATTGGCAAGGAGCGCAGCGAGGAGTCTACGCGCCGGGCCAGACATTATGTTGAAGCTGAAGCTTATCGCGAAGAAAGCCTGCAAACCGGTGATACGCGAAATGTGATTGAGGGCGCGTTGCGCAGAGATGGACCCCTGCTCAATGCCAGCATTGGTTTGCGCACGATCGAAGAAGACTTTGAAGCCTTGGAAGATGGTGCGCGCCGTTCAACTTTGATTACGAGTTCTGTCAACAAGAACTTTGCAAAGTGGGGGCTGAACCTTTCAGCAAGTCATGAGCAACCGCTTGGGGGTGAGGATGAGTCAACCAGCTTCCCGCAACGTACAATTCTCGGCGTTGATAAGACGATTACGAAAAAGGCAACGCTTAACGTTCGCCACGAAATTCTTGATGGCGATAACGCTGATGGGAATAACACAGCGATTGGTGTAACAGTTCAGCCATTCAACGGCACCACCGTGACAGCCGCTGCTGACCTTATTACGCAAGATAGCGCGCGCCGTATTGGGGCAACTGTTGGGGTTGATCAGGTTATCCGTATCAATGAGAATTGGTCAGCAGGTATAGGCGTCGCGCGGCGTGCGAATATTTCTGATACAGGCACACCACTTGATGTTCTGCCTGATGCTGCACTCTCGCCTTTAGAAACGGCGCCAGCTAGCCCGTTAACACAGACGAATGCATTCACATCTGCCTATCTTGGTCTGGGCTATACGGGCGAAAAGACTGCGGCAGCGACACGTTATGAAATTCGTGACAGTGCGCTTGGTACCCGTCACGCAGCAACCTTCGGGGCAGCCAGAGAAGCCAATGATGTGCTCTCTTATGCCTTGGCCAGCAGGCTTGAGGCCAATAATGCTGACGAGGCGAATGATACATTGCGCTTTGATTCGCGCCTTGGTCTGGCTTATCGCCCGCGTGCCAATAATGGGCCTGTGATCTTCAACCGATTTGATGCCTCATATAACCGCGTGACAGGGCAATCTGAGACTTTCAAGCTGGTCAATAATTTTGCGATCAATAGCTATATTGGTAAGCGGACCCAATTGACGGCTTTTCACGGGTTCAAATACAATAAATCAAACTTCCTTGGTGACTCATTTGACTCTGTCACCAACCTGATTGGTGGTGAAGTGCGCTATGATGTGACGAGAAAAATTGATCTTGGTTTATCTGGCTCAGCATTGATTTCCGATAGTGGGCAGACCGATTATCAAATCGGCCCTTCTGTAGGGTTTTCACCAGTAGAGAACACCTGGTTAACTCTCGGTTGGAATGTAAAAGGCTTTAATGACAATGACTTCGAAGCTGCTGAATTTACGCGTGACGGACCATTTATTAAGCTCCGGGTAAAGTTTGACCAACATACTGCGCGCGGGCTGCTGGATAGAATTTCTCCCCGCGGTCGTAATTGATAAGTCGGCATGTGCGCTGAGGGGTATAATTGGGCAATAGGGCAGACATAAGATCGCTTTGTTATGCGAAGCTTTTTAAGGGGGCGAGGCAGGCAGCAATTATTTTGCTGGCGGGCTTCTTTGCGCTGACGGCGTCTGCCCAGACGGTGACATACTCTGAGAACTTTACCGCCGGCGTTGCGAATGATCCGGGCAGTCCCCAAGTCGATAATTGGGAAGCCTTTCGGGACGGTCTTACGGCGACATATACAAATATCACCGTTGGTGGTTCGCAAGGGCCTGATGTTTCCTGTTCAGATCCGGCTGCGATTGCTGCGATTACGACAGCCCTGAATACAGATGCGACCGCCTCGGTACCTTGTGATGGCAGAACATGGAATGTGGGAACATGTATCGGAACCAACGAGCTCTCAATTGATGTTGGGGTTTGTACATGTCAGGGGGCGAGCCCTTTTACCTTGCGCCCGGATGTTGATGCAGGGAATGCAGCGTGGGGAGGGATCGGTGCAACGTGTGGCCCCGGCGCTTCGGGTGCAGGCTCGAATGTGGACCAAACACTAACTGTCTCCGTTACCGAGCCTGCAAGCATCCCTGATCTTTCACTGTCTATTGCACCAGCGAGTTTGTCTCCCTCGGTAGGCGCGAACACATTTCTTGACATTCTTCTTGATAATAGCGGTTTAACCGCTGCAACTGGCGTGGAGGTCTCTGCGTTGTTGCCGTCGGGCTTAACGTTTGTGTCTGATGATTCTACGGGTGCTTACAATCCATCGACGGGCATCTGGAGTGTTGGGAACGCGGCATCTGGGAGCACGCAGCGCTTACGGCTTCTTGTGAACGTTGCGCCAGCAGGAAGCTATACAATGAATGCAGAGGTCACCGCTGCGAATGAGGTTGATTTCGATTCAACTCCTGGGAACGCTGCTACAGCCCCCGGAGAAGATGATAGTGATGTTGTCACATTAACGCCAGTCACGCCGCCACCGCCACTTTTCTGTCTCGGTCGTCCGATACAGCCACTTGTATTTACCGATCCAGTTGTTGAAAGCCCCGGCGCGAGCATTGCTGCGCCACAAGTTGGTGATGTTTTCCGCTTTCCTGAGGTTTCGCCTGGTGTTGATGCGCTTGTTGAAGTAGCAGCTTTTAATAATGGCGCAAGCTTGGCTGGAATTGATAATGATGGAACGGCGATTGCCCCCATTGGGGTGCCTGATAACTTTCAGCCGACATTGGTTGGCCCTGCTGGGGACGTATCAGTTGATTTTCAAATCACGATTGTTGCGACCGGTACCAGCATTCCCGGGACGCTCGATTTTGCGGGCAGTGCGATTGATGTAGATGGCGATAGTGGAAGCTTACGCGAATACATTGAAGTTTCGAACAACATTGTTGAATTTGCGCTAAATGGCGTCATTTTTGATGATCCGGCAGATCCCGCTGATGTTCCTGATGATACGCGTTTGATCACGCAAGCCAACTCACCGCCAGACCCGACAGCTTCAGCCCCATCATCTGCTGCTCGCATAAGATTTGAGGCTGAGACCGTCGATACGGCGGCGAGCATCAATCCGGATGAGCCAAGAAATATTGCTGCGGCTTTCTTTACCGATGTCTCTGTATTTGAATACAGGATAGGTAAATTCGGAGGGGCCACGACGGGGCGCTTAAATTCCCTGGCATTTAATTGTCCAGCCATTGATCCAGGTGCCGGAGGGAGCTCACCAGTCTTGGAAGAAGACTTTGGTGATGCCCCCTTTGATGCGGTCACGAACCCAGGGTACGGGAACCCGATTCACGTCATTGATCCAGCAGCGCCAACCGTTCAAATAGGGGCTTTGAATACAGGTGAAACTGAAGCTGGAAACAGTGCAACCGCCTCATCAGATGCAGGTGATGACGGTGTTACAATCGGTGGCTTAAGCTTGCAGGGGCAAACTCTTCAAGGGCTGGCCCCGGCAACAATATCTGTTGCTGTTACCAATGCGTCGGCTGATCCAGGTTTGCTGCAGGTCTTTATTGATTGGAATATCGATGGAGATTTTGATGATGCGGGCGAGCATGTGGTCGTCGATGAGCAAGATGCTGATGATGATGGGCTTATCACGCTGAACATTACCCCGCCCGCTACTACGGTTGCCGGTACGAGTTTTGCTCGCTTCCGTTGGGCAACCAGTGCGGTTGATGTACAGGAGGCTGTTGCTGATGGTGAGGTTGAGGACTACCAGATTGTATTGCTCGCTGCGCCGCCTGCAGACCTGAACCTAACGCTAACTGCATCAAATGTGGCGCCTGTCCCGGGTGAAACAATCAGCTTGACGGTAACGATTAATAATGAAGGTCCTAGCACTGCAAGCGGGATTACCACAACAATCCCTTTACCTGCCGGCCTGACCTTCGTTTCCAGCGATGCTGGCGCAAACTATGATGAGACAACAGGTCTTTGGGTTGTGCCAGGTGATTTGGCAAATGGTGATAATATAATTTTGACGATACAGGCGACGGCTGTCGCGCTTGGAACGAGTAACCTTTTGGCGGAGATCACCACAGCTTCGCCTAGCGATCCGGACTCAACGCCAGGAAATGCTGGTACCGTACCGGCCGAAGATGATACGGATACAGAAACAATTACTGTTGTGTCCAGTCCGCCTGTCTGTCCAGCAGGATTGAATCTGTCTGCGACCGGAGGAACGGCAGTTAGCGTTACATCGGAAACGGGTATCGATAATGCAAACTTTGCGCTTGGGGCGCTTTCCTCAGCAGGTACCGCGCCACCTGATCCGACCGCTGCTCTCCTGAATCTGAGCGGCAGTAGCGTTCTCGTGCTTGATCTGGGTGTAGTTGTACCTGAAAATGCGCTTTTAACATTTTCGCTCGCACGGGACGATGATGTCGCCGTTAATAACACTATGCTGGAAATTCGTGGGTCTCTTGATGCGTCTGCATTTCCTGATGTGTTTGGCGTTTACAGCACAGGATCAACGACTGGATTTATCGCAAACGCGCCGCAAAATACAATTGAGCATATTACTGTTGCTGTGCCATCGGGCGGTCTGCAGTTCTTACAGTTCGATATTTTGACTGGTGATAATGCTTTCGTAGATGGGATAAGCTTTACTCAGTCCTGTGTGCCAGGTGCAGAGCTTGAAGGCGTGAAAACTGTCGAAGTTTTTGATCCGCTGGGTGAGGGCTTGTTTGCGCTACCTGGAAATGATGTGACCTATACGATCACTATTAGTAACATTGGTGGCGGGGATACAGATGATGATAGTATTTTCCTGATTGATGAGCTGCCGCCTGAAGTCGTGTTCTTTAATGGTGACGCAGATGGTCCGGGACCTGGCCTGGATCCTGTAAATTTTGCAGAACTAACGGCCACAGGGCTAGACCCATTCGTGTTTAATGACAGTGTGCGCTTTGCAGGTGTTGGATCGGCCCCAGCGGATTTTGATGCTTGTGGCTTAGTGCCCCAACCTGGATATGATCCAGATGTTCGGTATGTCTGTTTTAATCCTCAGGGGATGATGCAAGCAGGAGACCCGGACCCGAGTTTTGCGCTCTCTTTCCGGGTGCGTATCCAGTAAAATTTGTTTTCTTTCAAGCGGACTTGCTCTAGCTAAGCCCTTATGAGTGTTAAACTGAAAATTTGCGGGTTATCGGAGCCTGAGACTCTGCGCGCAGCGGTGCAGGCGGGGGCTGACTGGATTGGTTTTGTTTTCTTTGAACAAAGTCCACGCAATGTTACTTTAGCAGCTGCTGAAAGCTTGCTTTTGGGCATGGGGACGGCCGCGCCTGTTGGGTTAATGGTAGACCCTGATGATGTGATGGTGCGCGATGTGTTAGGACTTGGTATTCGCACCCTGCAGCTACACGGCAGTGAAACACCTGCACGTGTACGCGAGATTCAAGTGCTGGGCGGCGTTGACGAGGTATGGAAAGCCATTGGTGTTGCTTCCAAAGATGATCTGGCCTTTGCCGAAACTTATGCTGATGTGGCTGATCGTTTATTGCTGGATGCCAAGCCGCCAAGCAAAGCTGCTGTGCCCGGTGGAGCGGGCGAGGCGTTTGACTGGGCTTTACTGAAAGACTGGACCGCGCCAATGCCATGGCTTCTGGCAGGCGGGCTGACACCGGAAAACGTACAAGAGGCGATCACTGCGACAGGCGCGCGCGCTGTGGATGTCTCCTCTGGCGTTGAGCGCGCGCGTGGGTTAAAGAGTGCACAGAAGATTAGAGAGTTCATCGCGGCGGCAAAACAGCCTTAAACATGGCCTTAAGGAACTTTAGGCACCCAGAACAACAAATGAGTGAGTTATGAGCCAGACCAATACGTGGGATCAATATCCAGATGAAAATGGCCGCTTTGGTGCGTTTGGCGGGCGCTATGTTGCCGAAACACTGATGCCGCTGATCCTTGATCTGGAGGCTGAATATAAGGCCGCCAAGCAAGACCCGGCTTTCAAGGCGCAGATGGATGATTTATGGGCGCATTATGTTGGCCGGCCAAGCCCCTTATATTTTGCCGAACGGATGAGCGGGCATTATGGCAAGGCGAAGATCTATTTCAAACGCGATGAGCTGAACCATACCGGCGCGCACAAGATCAATAATTGTCTTGGGCAGGTTCTCCTCGCCATGCGTATGGGTAAAACTCGGATAATCGCCGAAACTGGCGCAGGCCAGCACGGCGTGGCGACGGCGACCGTGTGCGCACGCTTCGGCTTGAGATGCGTGGTGTTCATGGGTGCAACCGATGTTGAGCGCCAGAAACCAAATGTCTTCCGTATGAAACTGCTCGGCGCAGAGATTGTACCTGTCACCTCTGGCACGGGCACTTTGAAAGATGCGATGAACGAGGCCTTGCGTGATTGGGTAACGAATGTTGACGAGACATTTTATTGCATTGGCACGGCGGCAGGCCCGCACCCTTATCCACAATTGGTACGTGATTTTCAGTCTGTCATTGGCCGCGAAGCCCGTGCGCAAATACTCGAACGGGAGGGGCGCTTGCCCGACGCTGTGATGGCATGCATTGGCGGAGGATCAAACGCAATTGGCCTTTTCCATCCTTTCCTTGAGGATGAAAGCGTCAAGCTGATCGGCGTGGAAGCCTCTGGTCACGGCGTGGAGACGGGCATGCATGCAGCCGCGCTCAATGGCGGGGAGCCGGGTATTCTGCATGGGAATAAAACCTATCTCTTGCAGGATGAAGCCGGACAAATCTTTGATGCCCATTCTATTTCAGCCGGACTTGATTATCCGGGCATCGGGCCAGAGCATGCTTTCCTGTTTGAAACAGGGCGGGCTGAGTATCTCTCCTGTAAGGACACCGAAGCGCTGGAAGCCTTCCAGCTTTGCACGCGCCTTGAGGGGATCATCCCTGCGCTTGAACCCTCTCACGCGCTCGCCCGTTTACCTGAGGCGCTCGGACGTATTCCAGACGACGGCCTCCTTATCATGAACCTCTGCGGACGCGGCGATAAGGACGTCTTCTCAGTGGCAGAGCATTTGGGCGTAGAGATTTGAGGGTTTTATAATCTCGCTCTGGCTGTTTGGCACGCTGGATTGGCTGCAGCAAAGAAACGCTTTGTCTTTGAGAGTGCCTTTAAAGCCTAAACCCGCGCTTACCTCTCGACGTATTTCCCAAAAGCTGTAAAAGCAAAAACTTAGATTTGAATCTCCGGAATAAAATATGCCAACTTCCCGTATTTCCGCTCGCTTCGAAAAAGTACAGTCAGAAAGTCGCGCGGCGCTTGTATCCTATCTCATGGCGGGTGACCCTGATCTGGAAACCTCTTTTGAGGCGATGTGTGCGTTACGCGATAATGGCGCGGATATTATCGAGCTTGGCGCGCCCTTTACCGACCCTATGGCCGATGGTGCCAGTATTCAGCTGGCAGGTCAGCGCAGCCTGAAGGCGGGTACAAAGCTGGCTGATGTGTTCAGCCTGGCAGCCCGCTTTCGCGAAACTGATACCGAAACCCCCCTTATTCTCATGGGGTATGCTAATCCGGTTCATGCAATGGGTTATGCAGCGTTCGCAAGTGCAGCCGCGGGCGCGGGTATTGACGGAACGATTATTGTGGACTTGCCACCTGAAGAGGATATGCCTCTTCGTGCAGCTTACAGGCAATACGGTCTCTCGGTTATTCGTTTGGCGACACCGACAACTAATAAAGCGCGTATGAAGACCGTTGCTGATGGGGCCTCCGGTTTTTTATATTTTGTCGCGGTGACAGGTGTCACCGGTGCTGGATCAGCTGATCCCCAAGCGATAAAAGCGAATGTGGACATGGCGCGAAGCGTATCTGGCTTGCCAATTTGCGTTGGCTTTGGGGTGCGCACAGGTGAGCAGGCGGCGGCCATGGCTGAAATTGCTGATGGGGTTGTCGTGGGTTCTGCTTTTGTTGACCACGCTGCCAAAGCAGCCGAATCTGGCAATGGCGCAAATGTAGCAAAAGGCATGGGCCATTTGGCGAAAGAGCTGAGTACGGCTATAAAGTCAGCAAAGCGATAAACTGTCCTGTGAGAATGGATTGGAACGGTAAATGAGATTTGCGCTATTCAAATACGGATTTAAGGCTGGTTTTAGGGATGTGACTGATAAGCAGCTCCAGAAAGCGGCCTTTGCGGGCACCCTGATCGGTTGTGCCGTGACATTGATCGTGTTTACCACTAAAGCGGGCCTTTAAAGGCTGGTACTAAAGGCGACTCTAGGAGTTTCAGAACGAGATGAATTGGCTTTCAAATATTCGCCCGCCGGGTTTGAAAAACCTACTTGGTAAGCGTGACACGCCTAGCGACCTCTGGGTGAAGTGTCCTAAAAGTGGTGAACTTGTCTATAAAACCGATCTTGAGGAAAACTGGTGGGTAACGCCTGCGGGCGCACATATGCGCATCTCTCCACGTAATCGGTTTCGGCTTTTGTTTGATCAGCAACGCTGGGAAGCCATCGCGCTCCCGCCTGCCCCACGCGATCCTTTAAAGTTTAAAGACGATAAAACATATACAGCGCGTCTGAAGGCAGCGAAAGCCAAAATTGATGGCCGTGAAAGAGTCGAAAAAGACTATGGTGGCGACACGATACGTCAGGATGACTGCATGGCGGCTGCTTTTGGTAAGGTAAATGGCTCTCCGGCTGTGATCCTTGTACAGGACTTTGCCTTTATGGGGGGCTCACTAGGTATGGCTGCCGGTGAAGCTTTTGTGGCAGCAGCGCAGATGGCCGTGGCCAAGAAAGCTGCTTTTATTATTGCAACTGCCTCCGGCGGGGCACGTATGCAGGAGGGCACGCTCTCCTTGATGCAGATGCCGCGTACAACTTTAGCAATTCAGGAAGTGCGTGAGGCTGGTTTGCCATATATTGTGCTTCTTACCGATCCAACCTCTGGGGGGGTCTCTGCCTCATATGCCATGCTTGGGGACGTACATATTGCCGAACCAGGTGCGATGATCGCGTTTTCAGGGCCGCGAGTGATTGAGCAAACTATCCGCGAAAAATTGCCCGATGGTTTCCAGCGCTCTGAATTTCTGCGCGAAAAAGGTGTCGTTGATATTGTATCAGACCGACGCGAGCTAAAAGATGTTATTGGGCGCGTAATTGGGCACTTGATGCCCAAGAAACGCCGGAAGGCTGATAGTATTGGTACCGACATTGTTGCTCCGCCCAGCATGCCTGATGCGGCGCCTCCAGATGGGGATACGCCTGCTTGAGCCGCGCATCCGCTGAGCTGGAAGCAGCACTTAAACGGTTCGAAACGCTCTACCCAAATAAAATAGACCTTTCTCTTGAGCGGATTACGGCCGTGCTGGAAACACTGGGTCGTCCGCAGGATAAGCTACCGCCTGTTATTCATGTTGCTGGTACAAATGGTAAAGGGTCGACGTGTGCATTTATGCGGGCAATGGCCGAAGCTGCGGGTTTAAAAACACACGTGGCCATTTCTCCCCACCTTGTGAGATTTAACGAGCGTGTCCGCCTTGCAGGCAAGCTCGTTGAGGATCAGCCGATGATTGGTTGGCTGGATCGCGTTTATGCAGCTGTTGGCCCCTCAGGTCAGATCACACATTTTGAGGCCGCCATGACGGCAGCTTTTCTGGCGTTTAGTGAGATTGAAGCAGACTTGTTAATTTTAGAAACGGGTCTTGGTGGCCGCTTTGATGCCAGTAATGTTGTTGATCGACCAGCTGTGAGTGTTATCACGCCAGTTGATTATGATCATAAAGCCTATCTTGGGAATGATCTGTCTCGCATTGCCTGGGAAAAGGCAGGGATCATTAAGCAAGGATGCCCTGTCGTATCAGCGCAACAAAGCTTTGTGCCGTCAGGTGTTATTGCTGAAGAGGCTTTTGCGCTCAATGCGCCACTAACCGTCCTGACGCCTGCAGACATTGAAAACGCCCCAAAAGAGCGTGCTCTGATTGGATGGCATCAAGCCGAAAATGCGGCGCTTGCCGCAAAAGCGCTCGGGGTCTGGGGAGATAAGCGGGTGACTGCCAGTGCGATTGAGGAAGGTGCACGGCGCGCGGTTTGGCCGGGGCGTATGCAAAAGCTGGAAGCAGGTCCCGTCACAGCATTTTCGCCAGGTAAAGAGGTTTGGCTTGATGGCGGGCATAATCCGCATGCGGCCAGAGCGGTTGCAGCCTATCTTGAAAGCCTTCCCGGTGAGACGGTTCTTATTAGTGCAATGATGGCGGGTAAGGACGCGGTTGGTTTTTTTAAAAGCTTTTCCCGGCTCAACTGTAAGGTCATAACGTGCCCGAATGCAGGCGGGCATAACGGCGCTGATCCTGCCCTGTTAGCGGAGGCGGCGCTAGAGGCCGGCCTTGAAGCCGTCGCGTGTCAAACCTTTAAAGGTGCGATGCAAATCGCAAACCTAACGACCACTTTGCGCATCCTTATTTGTGGTTCGCTCTATCTTGCTGGAGATGTGCTGGCGCTCAATGAGCAATTACCTGATTAAAGCAAGTTTCACTTATTTTCTTTAATATAAATCTACCTGAATGATCTATTTATTGGCGGCGGTTGAGAGCTGGCGTGAGTGCTGCGGAAAGTGGGAATAGATGTATTTTCGACAAAATGATGAGGGTAATGTTGCAATGATGATTGCTTTATCATTGCTGCCAATCATGATGCTGATTGTTTTGGCCGTTGAATTTAGTCGTCAGCAGGTCAATGAAAGAGAAGCGTCAGCATCCCTGGATGCAACAGTCCTTGCCGTTGCGATTGAACAGGCTCGAAATGGCGGTACTGCCGCTGACTTACAGACTTATGCGCAGGCTTACTTCGATAGCAATATTCCTGCGCAGGCAGGCGTAACGTATGAGCCACTTGCATTATCGATGACTGGTGACCAGGAAATTACATTAGAATTGGTCGGCCGTATGCCTTCAGCAATGCTTGGAATATTCGGCGCCGAAAAGTTGGAATATTTTCTGGAAACATCTGCTGTTGCAGGCGATCCACCAGAGCTGGAGATAATGCTCGTTGTTGATGTGTCAAATTCCATGTCCGGTCCGCGGATTACTGCATTGCGTAATGCGGTGGATGCAATGGTTGATGAAGTGATTGACCCTGAAAATGAACTTATTCGCGTAGGGATGGTACCCTTCAATAATTACGTCAACGTTGGTGTTTCTAACAGAAATGCCTCATGGCTAGATGCACCAGATGATAGAGTAACAGAAGTTGAAAGCTGCCCGATAGATTTCACCGCATCAGAAGGTGCAGGGTGTAGCTTTCGAACAGTTTGCACTCAGGATGGACAGTTTGGAAACGGCAGCGAAGGCTGTGTCACGGAAACATCATGCTCATCTGGGGGAGACCCTATCATGCAGCCTTGCACAACCATAGAGATTGAACGATCTTGGCTTGGCTGTGTCGGGTCTAGAGAGGCCCCCTTGAATATCACCGATAACGATTTCGCCAGCAACCCAGTTCCAGGTATTAATTCGCGTTCAAATCAGGAATGCCAAGATGGAAATGAAATCCTGCCATTAACACATGAAGCTTCAGATATTAAATCAGCAGCAGCACAATTAGAGCCCAACGGGTTCACTTACATAGCGCCAGGAATTGTTTGGGGTCTTAGGGCGCTATCACAGGATGCTCCGTTTGACACAGCTAAAATTGGTAACCCTAAAGATGGACAGATCATGATTGTTCTTTCTGATGGTGCCAATACACGCTCAAAGAACATAGATGGTGTTCGCCACGAGGGAAGTGATCTTGCGGCTGCTAATTTGGATACGCTTGCTGCTTGCGATGAGGCGAAGGATGCCAAGGTTGAAGTTTTTACAATTGATTTTGGTATCAGTGACCCAGTGACCGAAGCCTTGCTAAGGGATTGCGCGACAAGCCCTGAGCATGCATTTGAAGCTGATACGGCAAACCAACTTGTCTCGGTATTTCGCGCGATCTCCGGACAGTTCAGCGAAGTGAGACTCTCCAACTAAGATTGCACGGTGAGCGGGCACTAGGCTGATGTGAGCATTGCCTTTACGTGTTTGAGTAGATCGTCAAACATTTTAGTTGTCAGGCGTTTTGTATTCACATTATAGCGGGAGCAGTGGTAGGAAGCGATTAGTTGTATTGAGCGACCATTAAATACTGTCTTTGCTTCTGCGCCATGCCCGAACGGAACTGCCTTCAGTTTTAACGCTAAAGCGCGCAGGGTTGCCTCATGCGCGACACGGCCAAGCGTTAAAATTAGTTTTAAATTTGGCAGCGCCTGAATTCTCGCTTTTAAGTAGGGTTGGCAATTTCTTATCTCATCTGCGATCGGCTTGTTCTGTGGGGGAACGCACCTCAGAGCATTTGTGATCATTACATTGTGTAGTTGAAAATCATCCCGCGCATCAGCGCTATAGGTGCCGCTTGTGAGATTTTGCATCGTAAGGGCCTGGTAAAGGAAGGTGCCAGATGCGTCGCCTGTAAATGTACGCCCAGTACGGTGCGCGCCGCGCAAGCCAGGCGCAAGACCAACAATAAGAAGCTCGCCAGCTTCATCCCCAAAGGAGGGCACTGCGCCATTGTACCAATCAGGTTCTTTTTGATACGTTTCCTTGCGAAGAGCAACAAGCCGAGGACAACGCCTGCAAGCCTTGGCAGGTTCAGGTGGAGCGGGGTGAGCAGGCATCATACAGCCCTAAGACACTCGCCTACTAACTGCAAGCTATCCAGCCTTCATATTATGGATAGTGGAGACAAGATCACCTATTGTTTTCATCTCGCTGATCATTTCCATCGGGAAGGCAATTTCGTAAGCGTCTTCAACTTCCATGACAAGATCAAAGATTGCAACAGAATCTACTTCTAAGTCTGTAATAATGTTTGTATCCGTGCGCATGATAATGTCGTGGCGATTAAATGGTGTCAGCAGGTTGCAGATTTTCTGTAGCACCGGATCCTGATCGGATGTAGCGAGTGTTAGTGGTTGAATGGCAGTTGATAGATGCGGCATAGCCCGAGATCCTTGTAGTCAAACCCAAGCTTATGGTTTACAGTGAAGATATAAAATGTAAACACGATGACTGAATTACATAAATGTTAACCCTTATTCGCGGCACTCCTCTATAGACCGTGCGGGCCCTGCCCATTAAGAACAATTGTTCTGGCTACAGGAGTAAGTGCTTTGACGATATCCACCATAACACGAATATCCCCCTTCTTGCTGTCCGCAGTGATGCTAATAGCTTCACCTGTATTTGCGCAGGAGGCGACACTATCACCCAGCATCGTGAAAGGTGCTGAAGGCCTGATAGAGCGCGGCTTAAAGGATCAAGTCGGACTACAGTTTGTTGAGGACCTGACAACCGAGATTGGTCCACGCCTGGCGGGATCTGATGCTGAGGCAAGAGCACGTGATTGGGCGGTTGCCGAGCTGAAAGCGCTTGGCTTTTCCAATGTACGCGTTGATAACTTCACTATACCCTTCTGGAGTCGTGTTAAAGAAAGCGCGCATGTCGTTTCTCCTGCACCGCAAAACCTTGCCATCACCATGCTTGGTGGGTCTCGTTCAACACCTGAAGGTGGGATTACAGCTGAAATTGTTCGCTTTGCGTCCCTTGCTGCATTACGTAGCGCGGCCTCGGAACAAATTTCCGGGAAGATTGTGTTCCTGGATGAACGCATGACACGCACGCAAGATGGTTCAGGCTATGGTCCGGCTGTGGCTAAACGGCGTAATTGTACGGCTATCACGATTGAACTTGGCGGTGCGGCTTGCTTGATCAGGTCTGTTGGGACAGATGATCACCGCTTTCCGCACACAGGAATGATGGCGCGTGGAGAGGCCATTGGGGCTGGGCCCGGCGCGGCTCTTTCGGCGCCAGATGCTGACCAGTTGGCTCGTTTGCTGGCGCGTGGTCCGGTCATGGTTAATCTTGATCTTTCTGTTGAAACGCGTCCATCAGCACCTTCAGGCAATGTGATTGCTGAAATCCCCGGACGCGGCGCGCAGGCTGATGAAATTATACTTCTTGGGTGTCACCTTGATAGCTGGGACCTTGGTACGGGCGCAATTGATGATGGCGCAGGCTGTGGTATTGTTGTCGGTGCGGCCAAGCTGATTGGGGATATGCCCGGGCGTACAAGGCGCACGATCCGGGTTGTTCTCTACGGTGCAGAAGAAGTGGGCTTATTGGGCGGGACTGCCTATGCAGAGGCGCATGCTGATGAGCTAAACAAACATGTTTTGGCCTCGGAGTCTGACTTTGGTGCAGACAAAATTTGGCAGTTTCAAACAAATTTTGGAAGCGGTGCGCTTGGCTACGCTGGTGCGATGCAGGCTCAACTTACTTCGCTAGGCATTAATGCCGGGGATAATAATGCATCTGGTGGCCCTGATATTGGTGTGTTGCGCCGGGCAGGTGTACCGGTTGTCACGCCACGTCAGAACGGACTGGACTATTTTGACCTCCACCACACACCAGATGATACGTTCGATAAGATTGAGCCGGAGGCATTTCGTCAAAATGTCGCTGCGTACGCTGCATTTGCATGGATTGCTTCAGAGACGGGCTGGGATTTCCGTAAAACCGCAGCTGAAGAAGACTAGGTGCTCTATTATTTGCACAGTCATAAAACCCCTCTTGTTTGGGCAAGAGGGGTTCCTTCATTCGTATCACGGCGTCTTTAGGCGTTTTCAGACACCCAATCAGTGATGCGCTGCTTCGACATTGCGCCCAGCTGTGTGGCAACAACCTTGCCATCCTTAAACATCATAAGTGTTGGCAGGCCACGCACACCGTATTTAGACCCAGCCATTGGGTGATCTTCAACATTGATCTTTACAATCTTGACCTTGCCGGACAGTTCGTCAGAGACAGCTTCCAGATGTGGTGCCATTTGCTTACAAGGGCCACACCATTCTGCCCAAAAGTCCACAACAACAGGAATATCGCTCTGTATTTCGGCGTCAAAATTATCATCAGTGATTTCTATGGCGGCCATTTCTGCCTCCTTCTTTAACTGTTCAGATCACTAGATAGTCGAGATGATTGTATTTTTCAAACAGCTACACTGGAATGTGAGATTGCCTCTGCTAACAAGTCCGCTGGCAACTCCATCAGTTTTGGACCGTCTGTCCATGCGAGCGCGACGCGAATCTGGTGGCTTGGATAAGCTTCTGCCAAAACGGTCGCATAAGCGCCCATTTGTGCTAGATATGCCCGTCCTACATCTTTGGCGCGCTTTGGTGGTGGTCTGTCTGTTTTGAAGTCGATTATAAACACCTCGTCCCTGGTCACGACCAATCTGTCGACACGGCCATTAATGATAATGTTTGCAGGTAAGCTTGGCGCAGTTCCAATAATAGGAGCCTCAGCGCGCCCACCTTCTGCAAAGACTTCAGCAAAAGCAGGGTCGTTCAAGAGTCCCATCGCCGCGCTTAGCATCTCAGTGCGTGCGGCCTTGCTTAAGCTTGTATCCCGCGCCAGGAACGCTGCACCTTCAGCTGCCCGTTGTGGAGCAGGTAAGGCTGGTAATCGCTCTAACAGAGCATGAATCAACCGCCCACGCTTTAATCGATCCATACGATCAGCGCTCAAAGGTGGCATAATTGGTGTTTCGCCAGGGATAAGCGCGCTTGGCGCGGTGACTTTTATGCCCGTGTGCGCAGTAGGCGCACGCATGGTCAGCCATTTGGGGAGTTCTTCTTCTGCTTCTATTGTGTCGCGTGTAGATGAAGATGTTTGTGGCTGCATACCAAATCTGCAGAAAACGGGGCGCTCATCATCTCCTAAAGGCAGCTCTCCAAGTATACCGGCCATGGCTTCAGCGCAGAGCGCATACCAGGAGCCTTTTCTAAAACCGTCGCCTGCTGGTTTGTCATTGTTAGGTTTTGGTTTGGTTCCTGCCCAAGCGCCGAACACCATTAGTCTATCTTGTGCCCGTGTCAGGGCAACGTATAGCAAACGACGATGCTCAAGCAGGGTGCGTTTAGTCAAATCTTCGCGGGCAAGTACGCTTTGGTCTGTGTCGGTATCTTTTGCGCCAATCCATGCCGGTGCACCCATGATGCTGACCAGAGATGGCTTGATTGGTTTGGGTGCACTTGTTGTGTCGGGCAAAATAACGATAGGGGCCTGCAGGCCTTTTGCGCCGTGCACAGTCATGACCCTGACTTCGCCGTCAGCGGCTGCAAGGTCACGCTTGATCTTTGTGCGATCAAGGGTCATTTGTGCAACGAAATCTTGCAAGCTAGCGGCGCTTTTCGCGTCATGTGCCATCGCCCGACTGAGCAGGGCCTGGACCGGATCGCGCATGGGAGACCCAAGCCGCGCAGCAAGGCGCTCCCAGCCTGAGATGCCCTGAGCATCTGGCACAGTCAGAACAAAGGAGAGGAATTCGTAAGCGGGCAGATGCGCGCGTGCGATCAGGCTTTCCAGAAAGGCTTTAACTGGCAGATGCGCAGCGTTTGATGAATTTTGAAGCCGGGCCCAAAGACTTCTTTGACCGCGCTGATAGGCGAGTGGAAAGAGGTGCACATCATCGTCTACAAGGTTACCGAATGGGCCACGCAGGATTTCTGCCAGCGTTAGGTCATCGGTCGGTAACAACACAAAACGGATGAGATTGAGGCAATCCTGCACGCCAATATGATCAGCAAGGACAAGCCTGTCTGCGCCCGCTACAGGAATCGACTTAGCCTTCAGTGCATCTATGAGGGCATCAAATAAACCGCCTGTACGCGTGTTTACGAGTATTAAAATATCGCCCGCATTTGCAGGTCGTAAATACCATTTACGATCATCTGTTTCTGTCCAGACCATATCACCACGTTTCAAAAGTGCATCAATCTCAGCGGCGACTTGTTTGGCAAGCTGGTTCTTGGGGCTTGTTGCGCTTTGGGTGTCTTTTGGTGCTTCCCATGGCACTGGCTCTGCATCAGGTGTTGGCACGTCAATTGGCCAAAGCTCGACGCTACCAGGCTGATTGGCGCGGCGCGCCGTGTGACGGGTGAGATTAGCTTCTGCTACCGGGCCAGAAATATAGGGGTGCCCATCAACATCGCCGCACTCAGATATTTTATCCACAAAGCTGAGAATCTCTGGAGATGATCTAAACGACATCGCCATTTCCGGCAGTTCGGCTTTGCCGAATGCATCGCGTGCCTTGGCTTCAAACACTTGCCGTTCACTGAGGAATTTCTGCGGATCGGCTCCTTGAAACGAATAGATTGATTGTTTTTCATCCCCAACGACAAAAAGTGTTCGTGGGTCTTGCGGTTTATCTGCACCTTGGCCAGCGAAAAACTCGGTTGTCAGGGCGTTTAGCAAGCCCCATTGTTCAGGGCTTGTATCTTGCGCCTCATCAAGTAGGACATGTGTCAGTCCGCCATCAAGTTTGTAGAGCACCCAGTCTGCGGCTGCTTTGCGGGTCAGCAAGGCATATGTCATCGCGATCAGATCGTCGAAATCGATGGCTGCCCGCTCGCGTTTCAAAGCTCTGTAATGGCTTAAAATGGGAGCGCTCAAGATCAGTAGAGCGCGTGTGCGAGCGAACAGCTTTGCGGCCTTCAAATCTGCATCAAGCTGTTTAACACGCAAGACTTCGGAGCCTTCAGGAAGTTCCTTCGTTTGGAAGAGTGAAGCGATGCCCGCATTTGCAAGTGGGCCTTTGGTGGCTATGGATGCACGAAATGTTCCGGCTCCAGTAAAGAACATCGAGCGATAAATGGTCCATTTCTCTTCAGGTGTTTTGGCCGCTAAGACGGCACGTAAGAGTTTTGCATTCGTCTTCGACCCTTTCGCGCTATCAGCCTCAAAAACAGCCACCGCATCAACAAGCGCCTGTACGGGCAAGTGTGCCATTGCGTGATTGATCAATTCGGTTTCATCCATATCAGGAGGACTTAGTGCTGTTCGCAAAGCCGCATCCATTTGTGCCGGGTCATTGTTATGCTTATCGGCAAAAGCGAGAATGTGTGCGGCGTTGGCCTTTGCGATGTCAAGCCCGGCCATCGCGCCCAGCCCGCCGCCAGCAAATGAAACATAGTCAAGCGCGTCGGGGGCTTCTTTGTCAGCAGCTTCCAATCCAAATGCTAGCGCGTTCTGCCAAAGGGCCCCGGCCTCAACCTCATCTATTTCCGTAAACCCTGGCGCAATTTCAGCCTCCAGGGGGAAGCGACGTAAAACGCGTGCGCAGAAAGCATGAATTGTTTCGATGCGTAGCCCGCCGGGTGTTTCCAGCGCACGGGCAAATAAAGCGCGCGCATTACGAATTTCATCATTGCTATAGGGTGTACCTGCCCGACCTTCCAGTTCGGTCAGTTCTTTGCGTAAGTCTGCTTCTGCCATAACGGACCAACCGCCTAGCCGACTAAACAGGCGTTGCAACATCTCATTGGCGGCAGCCTTTGTGTAGGTGACACAGAGAATAGAATCAGGCGCTGCGCCTTTTAAGAGAAGCCGTGCAACGCGGTCGATTAAGACTTTGGTTTTACCCGATCCGGCATTGGCCGAAACCCAAACGGGGTGGGCAGGGTTTGCGGCAATTGCCTGTGCTCGGCTGGCGGCTTCATAATCCGTGCTGGGCGGACACGCGATTGGGGGTATCTCTGCTTTCTGTGTCATCTAATCGTCCCCATCACTCGCTTCACCCGCCCATTCCAGTCGCCTTGCGAGGTGGTCATAGTCACCTGCATATTGGGACTTTAGCTTTATGCGCGGAACAGATCGGTAGATCACGTCCGGTGCGCGGTACTCCGTGATCAGTTTGATCAGCATCTCCTTGGCGTTATCAGTCAAATCGTCCGCGTCTTCGGCGCTCTTTGTGATCGGACTTGCTTCAAACCTGAACCGCACAGATACATAGCCAAAAGCGCGGCTGGGTGCTTGTGGAATGATTGTTCCATTTGCATCTTGCATTTCGCCATCGCGCGCGATCAGCGACAGGAAAGGGAGCTGTTGTTCGAAACCTGCCTCGATTTGCTTGCGCGTTTTGCCTTTGCCCGTTTTAAAATCGATAATCGAGTATGTCCCATCACCGTGCTGCTCGATGCGGTCAGCTGTGCCACTGAGTTTGAAAGGTTCACCTTCTACTGTGAAAGTTATTGCGCCGCGAATTTCAGGCCAGGCGTTTTTCAAATCCTGTTGCCGCTCTGTCCACCAGGCGAAATACTCTTGTGCTGTCTTTGCGTAGGCGGCACGATTGGCAAGGATCAAATGTTCTGGCTCGCCTGCCGCGCGTAATTCATGCAAGATGCGTGCATGTAGCGCGTGTGCTGTTTGTTCGCTTGTGGGCGCAGTATCAAAATCTTCCAGCGCTTTGTGGATTGCTGTGCCGCGAGGGCGTGCGTCCAGCTCGGCATTAAGGGCGTCAAGTTTCTTGAGTTTTAAAATATTGCCTGCATAGATTGCATAAGGATCACGCTGTAGCGTATCGATCCGGGTGACCGAAAGCTGCTTGGGGCGTGCGCTGAGGGGCGGGGTTGGCTTTGGTTCGCTCTTTCCTGCATCAATTGTTTGCCTATCGCGTGTCAGTGCTTTGGCCCAAAGTTTCAGATCTCGCGCAGGCTGCGGGGCCAGTGCCTCAACCGCTTCTTGTTGGCCAAGTGCGCCTTCACTCAGTGTTTTCAACCGGAGGATCCACCGTGAGGCAACGGCAGGTGCGTCGTCGCGGCGGCCGGAATATAACATCGTTACATTGGGCGCGCAGGCCAGCTGGGCAAAGTCGTGTGCTGCCAAGCCCAATCTGGCTTCCGGAGCGGGAAGGCCCAATTCTTTTCGAAAGCGGCGCGGCAGAAAAGCATCGGCTTGGGGATAGTTTGGCCAAACTGTTTCATTGAGACCAGCAAGGATGATCCTGTCAGCAGTTTGCAGGCGCGCTTCCAGAGGGCCCCAAATACTCAGCTGTGGATGTGGGATAATATCTTCACTTATCGTTACGCCAGCCGTTAGCGCTTCAAAGATCTCTGTAAAGTGTCGTACATTTAAATGCGCCAAATGCTCGGTTACGGCGATCGCCGATTCTAATGTTTGTGACACTGCTTCGCCATCTCGCCCGGCCCAAGGGTGCTGCGTCCCACGGCTCAATCCATTGATCAAAGCGACAAGATACTCCGTGGCTTTAGTGCCTGTGATGGCGTGATCAGGATCAGACAGGGGAAGGGCTTTATCTGCGAGTTTTTGTAAAGGGATTAGCAGTGCGCGAGCGCTTTCTTCAGCGCCAGCCGATAAGCGTGTATGCTGGCTTGCATTCATCTCTTGCGTGTGGTGAGAGAGCGAGGCCAGCAAGTCGGAAAGATCCTGCCAGCGGCGTGGGCCGCGCAGATAGTTAATTTCTAACGCCTCAACAGCATTAGCATCTACATCCACATAGCTGTGCTTTAAGAGGGCTGTAAGCGCGACCGGGTTCCCCGTATCTATCGCCCAGTTGAGCGCCAGCAGAGCCAGCGACCCGGCGGGTGTACGGCCTAATGGTATCCCGCTTGAGGGTGGAACATCCAAGTCCCATCGCTTGAGGAGGGCACTCACCTGTCTGGCAAGCCCGGCATCAGGCGTAATCAGGGCGGCGGTCGTACTAGGTGTCTCCAGCGCTTCACGTAGCGCGAGTGCCGCGAACAAGGCCTCTTCAGCTTCATCTTCTGCTTCTAGAATGGTGAGTCCAGACAGGGCCTGTGTTGCAAAAGCATGTGGAATATTTGGCGCTGCCATCTCGTTAAGCCGTGCAAGCCAGTCGGCCGTTTGGCTGGCGGGTGCAAGGCTTTCATGCAGAAGACGTCGACGCGCATGCGCGGGTGCTTCCAGAGTGATATGCGGCCAGATCGGAACTTCTTGTGCTGTTAATTCTAGCGTTTTTAAGGTCCCGGCCAGTGAGAATTGTGGGTGGTCGGGCGCACCTGCAAATTTATCAGCGCGCCGCTCGGTAATCTCCGTCCACATGCTGGCTGGGGCATCCAGGTCAAGCCCAGGCAAGATGACCAGTCCTTGCGGCATGGCCTGTGCCGCTAGCATTAATTGCTGTGTCGCGGGTGTTGCCCCGGTTGAGCCAGCCACAATAAAGGGCCCTTTTGGCGGACGCGTGCGCAGCCTGTTCGCCACGGCATGTGCGACTTGCAGGCGACGATCAAAAGGGTCGCTTGCGCCATTCTTAGCTAACCACTTTGGCCAGTCCTCGGTCACGATTTTCAAGAATGTGACGGAGTCTGCCCAATGCTCTGCAAGGTCCGTTTCCTGAACAAGGTCTGGCAATCGTCCCCAATCGACACTACCAGCAAGGCTTGCAGAGTCCAGGAGACGACCAAGTTCGCGTGCGGCT
This sequence comes from uncultured Hyphomonas sp., assembly GCA_964443965.1. GTDB lineage: Bacteria > Pseudomonadota > Alphaproteobacteria > Caulobacterales > Hyphomonadaceae > CALLCD01. The sequence continues at coordinate 41,417 of CAYUFN010000003.1, forward strand.
GCTAATATAGAGGTGGGTGGAATAGAGAGACCACGCGCCTGATAAAATTTTTGCACAAGCGAGGCGAGTGTACCCAGCCGTCTTGCCGGAGAAAGCGCAGGCCCCAAATGGGTTAAAGCTTCTTCTGCGCCACTTGGTGGTTCCTGTGTTTCAAGATCACCTAGCGCACGAATATCCGGGGGCAGAATCGTATTCCCACCAGCTTGTTTGTGCAGCGCCAAGGCGAGGGCACGCGCTGAGCGGCGGTTGGGCACATAGATCAGCGCATCAGCAAGAGCGGCCGGGTGATTATTCAGGTTAAACTCTTCGGCTAAAGTTGCGCTAAGGGCGCCAAGAAAATCAGTGCCAGGCGGTATCGTCCATACGCTAGGTGCCCCTGGTGCAAAAATCCCTGTCTTGCTCACCGACTATGTCTCCCCATGGCACTTTAGCCACATCTCGGCATCCTTTACCGCATCCGGTGTGCCGACATGTAGCCAGAAGCGCTCCATGACGTAGCCTCGTATGCGGGCCTCCTGGTATAGCGGGGCCCAGATTTTTTTGGCTGAAAAAGGTTTTATGGGCGTGTGATCGTAAAGCTGAGGCTTGATAAGTCGTACACCGGCATAGGCCCAGGGCGCCTCTAATGCGTTGCCACGCGGGGTTAGCTTACCATCCGCATCGCTCGAAAAGTCGCCCGGGCCCGGGAACCCGAGGGCTTGCCCCTTATCGGCTAGCAATAGCAAGATATCCATCTTATCGGTATCGTAGATAGCGACCATCTCTTGTAATGGCGCGGGTGAGGCGGGTGCCCAGAACGCATCCGTGTTGACCACAAAAATTGGGTCATCTCCCAGAAAGGGCCGCGCCTTGGCAAGGCCACCACCGGTTTCAAGCACCTCTTCACGTTCGTCTGATAGGGTAATCTCTATATCGGTACGTGTCTTGAGGTGGGCCTCGACCAGATCAGCACACCAGTGAACATTTACGACAGCACGTTGCACGCCTGCAGCGACCAACTCATCAAGGGCGCGGTCTATGAGTGATTTGCCATTGATCGAAATAAGAGGCTTTGCCGTTTTATCTGTTAACGGACGCATGCGTGTGCCCAGGCCGGCAGCCAGCACCATGGCGGTATGTGGCATCTGCTTCATTGGTCTGTCTCAAAGATAAAGGGGGCTGTTTCTCGCACAAAATCAGCCATGCCTGCGCAGGCTGGATGGGCAAGATTCTGGGCGAGGTGATATTTCTGGCGCGGCATAAAATCGAGATAGCGGGTTTTCTTATCTCTTACAGCAAGGCGGGCAAACAGGCCGGTAATACGTAGCGCGTTGAGCGCTCCAAGGACAGCCAGCCGGGTATCGAACGCTGCGCGTGTTTTACCTGTGCCATCCAGATAGGTATGAATGGCCGCCTCGCTCGCCTCATAGCTAACGGTGCGGCGCGCGTCCTGGACAAGCATTGCCATTTCCCAGCCATCCCAGCCGTTCACGGCATCCTGAAAGTCAAGCAGACCCACGCGAGCACGGCCTTCGCGATCCGGCAACCAGAGCAGGTTCTCAGCATGATAATCGCGCAAACTGAAATCGCGTGGGAAGCTCAAAGCTTGTGCGACAAGGGCTTCACGTTCGGTTTCCCAACGAGCAAGCTGAGCATCGCTTAGTGTCATGCTGGATTCAAGGTGTGGCAGCCATTCGGGGAAAATATCTGCGTTTACGCGCAGGGCCAGCCCATCATAATCAAGGATTGGCCAGTCAGTCAGCTTTGCCGGAGCTGGTTCTGCATGGAGAGCGGCCATCACACTGGCAGCGGCGGTATAAAGTACGATTTCGCCTTGATCGCCCCGCTCAATCAAACGGGCAAATTCGCGGCCTTCGCCAAAGTCTTCAATCAAGGCAAATCCAGCCTTAGCATCCTCAAACAGTACGCTTGGAGCTGAAAACCCTCGGTTTCGCAAATATTTGGCGATCGCTGTGAATGCATCCACCCGTGATGCGGCCAGGCGTGAGGTGGCGTTCCAGCCCATTTGAAGCCGGGTAGCCTCATCTGCCTCTGGTGGGCAGGGGGCAGCCTCTATGCGCGGCGCGTCCATTAAAAGGGTACTGCTGCCATCAGCCCGTTTCAAGCGGAAATAGCGCCGGGTAGAGGCGTCTTGCCCAAGTTGCGTGCGCTGGGCCTCCTCCCAGCCTGTACCGGAAAGGAAGCTGGCTATCTCTAATGCGCGCGAATCAGAAGGTGAAGTCATAAATGCGAGTTTGCCAGTCTTCGCCGTGAGCTTCCAGCCTTAGTTTGCGACCACCCTCATATGCGGTTAAATGCACATCCAGTCGCCACGCGGGAAGCTGGTCGCCTGCTTGCTCTGGCCACTCAACCAGAGCAAGCCCGTCTTGTGTTTCATCCCAGCCAAGTTCTGTCAGCTCATTGGCACTTTTGAGGCGATAAAGATCATAATGGAAGATTTGAAAGGTCGGTCCGTCATAAATTTGTACCAGCGTATAGGTGGGGCTGGGTACCTCTGTTTCTTCTCCCATCAGTGTCGAGATCAGTCCGCGCGATAGCGTGGTTTTGCCTGCACCTAATCCGCCATAAAGAGCCACAATGTCGCCCGCACGCAAAAGTGCAGCGAGTTTTGCTCCGGCTTGTCGCGTTGCAACGTCATCTGAAAGAAAGGTCTCAATCTGGCTCATAGCAGCGCGTTTAGCGGCTTTCAGGCAGGGCTGACAAGCTATCCGCGCGGATGGGCTGCTGCATGAATCTTTTTCAGGCGGGTTCCATCGACACCAGTATAGACCTGCGTTGTGGAAAGTGAGGCATGACCAAGCAGAGTTTGAATCGCACGCAGGTCTGCACCATTGGCCAACAAGTGCGTGGCAAATGCGTGACGCAGGGCATGCGGTGTTGCCGTTGCAGGCAGGCCAAGCTGACCGCGGAGGTTTTGCACCAATCCCTGGATGATGCGCGGGTTTAAGCCTTTGCCTCGGACGCCGCGAAATAGCGGCTCTGAGCGCTTTAAGTCATAAGGGCAAAGCGAGACATATTCGGCCACTGTATCGCGCACAATCGGAATCGTTGGCAAGATGCGAATTTTGCCGCCTTTACCTTTTATGCGCAGGCGCTCAGGCAAGGGTGTATCTGCCCCGGTCAAGCTTAGCGCCTCGGAAATCCGCAACCCGACGCCATATAGCAAGGAGAGTACGGCGGCATCCCGCGCGCCCACCCATGGCGCTTTGTCCGGGTCGTCATCGGCTAGCGCAATCATATCCTTGGCGACATCGACAGAGACCGGGCGTGGCAGGCGCGCTTTGCGCTTGGGCCCCTGTAGATAATGAATTTCAGCGTTTGGCAGGCCATGTGCGCGATCTAGCCAGCGATAAAGTGCCTTAATCGAGCTTAAGAGCCGTGCAATTGAGGTGTCTGAGACACCCTCTCGGCGGCGATGGGCAATAAAGGCGCGAATATCTTGCGCACGCAGTTTTGAGAGCGATTTCAGCGTTACGGCGCGCTCTGTATAAGCTGCAATAAAGCCCAAGAACCCGGCTAGATCGGAGGTGTAAGCCTCCACCGTATGTGCAGCCATACGGCGCTCATCGCGGATATAAGACACAAAAATGGGGAGGACATCGTTCATACAGGTACTATGTACGAGGCGGGTTAAGAGGAAGTAAGAATGATGGCTGCCTGGCTTGATAAACCTCCTTTTTTTCTCTCCCTCTCAATTGCCATCCCGGGCAGCGCGACGTGCGGACCCGGACCCCAGCCTGCATATTCGGTCTTTCCGGCGCTGGGTCTTGGATGTTTTGCTTCACGCGACATTCCGGGATGACAAAGTTTAAGAGGCTTGCGCATAATTTCCCTCCTGCGTCTTTGCACGGCCCCGACCGTGCAATCTATCTCTTGTGACTTACATCGGGTGATGGGTCCCACGGGCGGGGCCGTGGGAGGACTCCAAGAGGAGATTAGGTTTTGTATCTTCCAGCACGCGCATCCGCGCGCAAGCATAAGCATGCGTCGGGC
>CAYUFN010000004.1:0-43096 GCA_964443965.1 uncultured Hyphomonas sp.
GTCATTAAACTTGCGCCGATAGCGAACCAGCGCTAGGGAAAGGCTTGTGTTTGCGGGCGTGGTGAAATTGGTAAACACAGCGGACTTAAAATCCGCCGGCCGTTAAGGCCTTGCCGGTTCAATTCCGGCCGTCCGCACCATTATATTTGCTCCCCGCTAAAGCGATGGAGCGCCGCGCTGCGGGCTCAAGACTGCTTACATTTGCTCCCCGCTAAAGCGATGGAGCGCAGCTTGGCCTGCTTATGGCTCCGATCCCAGACCAAATCGCGTGAGCTGCCGTGCAGCGTGCGGCAAAATAATGCCACCTGCTGCGAAGATAAAAACAAGTTACGTCTGCCCGCGGCCCCGCGCGGTAACCTGTTTGCGGGCGGCTTCTACGCTTTCGGCCGTTACAGATGCAGCGTGCTCGGCAGATCGCTTGATCTCCATTTCAAGCGCTTTGCCAAATTCAATCGCCAGCCCGTCATCTATGACCGCCTTATAGTTTTTGAGCAAAGCCGGGTCACATGAACACATATCGGCGGCAAGCTTGAGCGCAGCAGGGACAAGTTCATCAGATGGATAAACCCGGTTGACGAGCCCCCATGCCGCAGCTGTTTCTGCATCGAGGAAGTTCCCGGTAAAGGACAGTTCCTTGGCCCGGCTTGTGCCGATGAGGCGAGACAATTTCTGGGAAAGCCCCCAGCCTGGCATGATGCCCACACGGGCATGCGTATCAGCAAATTTGGCGTTCTCGCCTGCCAGTAAAACATCGCACATTAAAGCCAGTTCAAACCCGCCAGTAATGGCAAAGCCATTAATTGCACCAATGATCGGCCAAGGATAAGCGCCAAGCGCACGCGCAATATCAATGTCCCCGCCATCGACGCCGAGGGCAAAACCTGTTTCGCCCGCTTCCTTTAAATCAACGCCAGCTGTAAATGCGCGACCTGCCCCGGTGAGCACGACAGCGCGCACATGCTCGTCCTTTGCTAGTTTTTCAAACGTTTTGACAAGATCTGCCCGTAACTGACGATTAAGCGCATTAAGCGCATCAGGCCGGTTCAAGGTGACAAGCGCAACAGCGTCATGACGTTCAAGAGCAATTGTTGATTCTGTCATGATGGCAGGTCCTTTGGTGTTTTCTTTTTCGATAATTTGCGAAACATTGCCCCAAGCATCACGAGCAGGCAAATTGTTAAAGTTAAAATGAGTGCGCCAGCCTTGAGCGGCGTGACGATATCTTTGGCATGTAGAATCTCCTGCGCATACCCATTGAGCGCCATGGCTTGCACAAGATTTTCAGACAGATCAGCCAGCGCCGCAATAATCGGTATCCAGATCAAGCCCCACCGCCAACGCCAAGCCAACCGTGAAAGCAGGCCAATAAAAAGGCAAGCATAGGAAATCGGGTAGATCACATCCAGCGTTACAGTGGCGCGCAAATGCAACAGACGTTGATTTTCGTCCAGTTCACTCAACCGCACGAGTGCGTCATCACCTGATAACATCATATCCAGAAGGTCCCCGCCAATCGCTTGCATAACGAGGCCAAACGAGGCTGTGACCACCAATGTCAACGCAAAGAAAAAGATCAGCATACGCGTGCCAGAGAGCCAGCCGAGGAGACCGCCCCTCACGTGTCTTCCCCCTCAAGACGGGTTGGCGCGATGCCGACTGTCTGGAAAATTGTTATCAAGCGCACAGCAGCAGCCTCCAGAGCCTCACGGTCGGTGCTGCGGGCCACAAGGTTGACGCCATGATCCTCGATCGATTTAAACCAGGGATAAGAGCCAAACGAAACATCTGGAATTTCTTCAGATAATGCCCCTAGCGGGATAGCAAGATCACCCTCCTGGCCGCCTGCACCGCGGATCGTAACCGAATGGACAACAGCCCCGCTCTCCAGGCGCGGCCCAATATCCTCAAGCATGGCACGGGCAATTGAGGGCACGCCGGCCAGTGTAAAAACATTGCCCGTTTGAAAGCCCGGCGCACCAGACACCGGATTATTGATAAGGCTGGCGCCCTCAGGCACACGGGCCATGCGGCGGCGTGGCGCGGTAAACGCGCGTCCAATTGCTGCATAGCGTTCTTCAAGGATAGCAAGCGCTTCGGGGTGCTCATAAGCTTTCACACCAAATGCGACAGCAACCGCATCAGCTGTAATATCATCATGGGTCGGACCAATACCGCCCGTTGTAAAAACATAGGTATATTTGGCGCGCAAAGCGTTGAGAGCTGCAACGATATCATCCTGTTCGTCGCTCACCGTGCGGCACTCTTTAACTGGAATACCTAACGGTGCCAGATAGCCTGCAATTTGTTGCAGGTTCACATCGCGCGTGCGGCCAGACAGAAGCTCATCTCCGATCAGGAGAACAGCTGCGGTGGGAGAGGATATACTCACGCGATCACCTCCACCCTCTAATTGTCCAGAGCCTCATAAACGAACCTGGCAGAGACATCGCGCGTATCGATACCCTCTCCTCCCTGTCCAAAGAGCTGAATCATGCCGATGAAGTAGAGATCATTTTCCGGATCAGCCCAAAACCATGTGCCAGCCGCGCCGCCCCAAAAATAAGATCCTGTTGCATGGGGAAAGTCACCTGCCTCAGCATCCAGCAGCAAACCCAGATCAAGGCCAAATCCAATTCCTTCGCGAGACTCGCCCCTGTTCTGGCCGAGGGAAGATAGCTTGACCCCTTCAGGCAGTACATTTGTTCGCATCAGTTGTACCGTCTCAGCTTTGAGGAGCTGTGTCCCATTAAGCGTCCCCTCATTGAGCATCATTTGTACGAACCGCGCATAATCGTCCATCGTAGAAACGAGCCCGCCGCCGCCGGATTCGAACGCAATCGTCTCTTCACGGAACAGGAAGTTCGGGTATGGAATCGGCACAAGCTGCCCTGTTTCAGGATGATAGCCATAAACCTCGCTCAGGCGCTGATAATCTTCTGCTGGGACATAAAATCCCGTATCGGTCATTCCGAGTGGCTCAAAAATACGGTCTTCAAGAAAGGCACCGAAACGCTGGCCGGAGAGCTTTTCAACAATATACCCCTGAATATCGACCGCCACACTATAGGACCATGCTTCCCCCGGCTGGAAGAGCAGTGGGACATCGGCCACGCGGTCAATCAGGGTTTGCAAATCAGGTGAACGCAAAATATCATTCTCCCGGAAAGCTGTATTGGCAGGATCTGTGCCTGTCAGTCCGTAAGCAAAGCCTGCTGTGTGGCTCATCACTTCGCGCATAGTGGGCGCACGGTTGGCCGCAATGGTCTTGACCGCTCCGTCTTCAGCCATGCCCTCAAGCACACGCAGGCCCTCAAATTCAGGGATATACTTTGTAACCGGATCATCAAGATCGAATTTGCCCTCTTCCCACAGCATCATCATGGCGACGCCTGTAACCGGCTTGGTCATGGAATAGATGCGGTAGATCGTATCGTCAGCAACAGGCTTTTGCGCTTCGAGCCCGACCAGCCCTGTTTTGAAATCGCTTATAATATCGCCGCCCTGCACAAGACGGGTATGAATGCTGTAGAGTTTTCCATCAGCGACATACTTGCCCATCCGGGCCTCAAGCGCAGCGATACCCTCTGCTGAAAACCCAGGCTGGGCTAGGCGCGGGGTGGCTGCAATCTCAACAGTATCGGCTGGTGCAGACTGCGCAGCATCAAGGTCGCACGCTGCAAGCCCAGCTAGTAACAAAGCCATGGCTGCCCCATAAACTGCCGATTTAAAAGTCACTCTTCTGCCCATTATGGCCTCCAGCATAATTATTGCTTATCGTGCCGTGCGTGGCGCTTGTCAGCAAGCCCTTCCGCAACGGGAGACAATGACAAAACAGACATATTCAAGCCTTTGGGTCGAAATATGGTCGATCGCCGGCAATCGTTACACGTTCCATCACACGCACAGCTGGAAAATAGTCGCTTGCGGCATAATGCTGGCAGGCGCGATTATCCCAAAAAGCGATTGAACCGGGTCCCCAACGGAAGCGGCACTGATATTCAGGACGCGCAGCTGTGCGGTAGAGCCTATCAAGCAGCTTATCGGAGTCATCGCGCGACATATCTTTAATGTGGCTGGTAAAGGCCCCGTTCACATAAAGAATACGGGCACCTGTCTCAGGATGTGTGCGAATGACGGGGTGTTCCTGTGGCGGGTATTTTTCGTGCAGTGCGGCCGGGTCCTTATTCAGACGTTTGGCAAAGACGCGGGCAATGTCGTGAACTGCCGTTAAAGTGCACAAATGCGCTTTGAGGTCTTCTTCCAACTCTTCATAAGCCAGACTCATATTTGAAAAAAGCGTATCTCCCCCCACCTTGGGTAGTTCTATGGCCCGTAGAATTGATCCGAGCGAAGGCTCGGTACGCCATGTGACATCTGAATGCCACATATTCTCTTTCCCGCGACTGCCCGGGCCATGTGCGATCCGCAAGACTTCCCGATCAGGTTGGTCTTTGGGGGTCGCCGGGTGGATTTCCAGATCACCAAACCCGCGCGCAAAGGCAATGTGCTGGTCGCGCGTGATTGCCTGATCTCGGAAGAAGACAACCTTATAGGCAAGCAAGGCCGCACGCACCTCTGCAATCAATGTTTGATCAGCCTGTGAAAGATCCGCGCCGATAAGCTCAGCCCCAATGGCGGGCGAAACCTGCCTCACCTCGAAGCGACTGAAAATGCCTGTCGATCCATCCATAGCTTTCTCTCCCTAAGTGCCCCATCATGGGAAACGTTGTTTTATGCGGCGAGTTTGCCTGCAAATTGGCAAAATGTCCAAACTGGATAAATTCACCCGGCCAATCAAGAAATACTGGCAAGAAATACTGGCAAGAAATACTGGAAATTTTGTGTCATGGCTGCCACATAGATGACCAGACAGAAACCAACAGGACATGAGCCATGACTGACACTGCCCTTCTCCCTATGCGTAATGGTGACATTCGCACCCATGGTCCGGAAGGTTTTGAAGGCATGCGCGGAGCCGGACAGCTTGTGGCTCAGTGCCTTGATATGCTTGTTGGCGAAGTTAAACCCGGCGTGACGACAGGCTCTTTAGATAAGCTTGTCGCAGAATTTGTGCAAGATCATGGCGCGCTGCCTGCAACATTGCATTATCGTGGCTATCGGCACTCATCTTGCATTTCTTTAAACCACGTTATTTGCCACGGCATACCTGGTGAAAAAGTACTCAAAGACGGTGATATACTAAACATTGATGTCACGCTCATTCTCAATGGCTGGCATGGTGACCATTCACGCATGTACACAGCCGGAAAGCCCAAGCGGCTGGCTGAACGTCTGATGGATGTCACTTATGAAGCGATGATGGCCGGAATTGAAGCGGTCAAACCCGGCGCGCACTTTGGCGATATCGGGGGCGCGATTACAGGGATTGCCCGTAAGAACCGTTACAGCGTGGTCGAGGATTTCTGCGGACATGGCCTCGGCCAGCTCTTCCACGATGAACCCAATGTTGTGCACTCGGCCAAGGCCGGCACTGGCCCCATCATGGAACCGGGTATGTTTTTCACAATCGAACCCATGCTGAACCTCGGCAAGAAAGACGGCGCAATTTTGCAAGATGGCTGGACAGCGGTGACCCGCGATCGGAAGCTGTCGGCCCAATTTGAACATTCTGTCGGTGTGACTGAGACAGGCTATGAAATTTTCTCCAAGTCGCCAGCAGGTTATGATGTGCCATACCGGGTGGAAAATACGCTAAGCTGATGGGCGCAGAAGATAAACCAAAACCACATTGGCTCGGCCACCGTGACAGGCTGCGGCAAAAGCTGCTGACGCGCGGCCCCGCGGCACTTGATGATTATGAGCTTCTTGAGACATTGCTCTTTGCCTTTATTATGCGGCGCGATGTAAAGCCCATCGCCAAAGCCCTGCTGGCGCGATTTGGTGGATTATCGGCGATCTTTGCAGCAGATCCGGACGATATTGCAAAAGTCGATGGCATGGGCCCAATCTCGGCAGCCTATCTTAAAGCCACCGCAGAACTTTCAGGCAGAGCTGCCCGCGAAGAAATCTCTGCGCGGCCTGTTATCTCATCCTGGAATGCACTGGTCACCTACGTGCGCACACAGCTGCAACACGAAACGCGTGAACAATTCCGTGTGCTCTTTCTGGACAAGAAAAATCAACTTATCAAGGATGAGATTATGAGCCATGGTACCGTAGATGAAGCGGCTGTCTACCCGCGCGAAATTGCCCGGCGTGCGCTGGAACTGGCGTCCTCATCCCTTATTCTGGTACACAATCATCCCTCAGGCGATACGACCCCCTCTCGCGCTGATATTGATGTGACCCGGGAACTGATTGACGCCTTGATGGCATTTGAGATCAGCGTACACGATCACCTGATCGTTGGCACAGGCGGCGTGACAAGCTTTAAGACGGCAGGCCTGATTTAACCCTCTTCACGATACTCCAAGTGCCGCGCTTTGCGCAGCCTTGGGAAGAAGCCAGCCCAAAGCGCGGCGATCCCAATCGCTGCAACACCGCCGCCCACCACAGTGATCACTGCGCCAAGCTTTGCTGCCATGAATCCGGCGCGCGCCTCGCCCAGCTCATTGCTGGCCCCCAGAAAGATGGAGTTGACGGCATTCACCCGCCCCCTCACCTCATCCGGTGTCCAAAGCTGCATCAACACTTCACGGATCAACACAGAGACCATATCAAATGCGCCTACCAGCATCAGCGCCAGAATAGACACCCAAGCAATCGTGGATGCCCCAAACACGGCCGTTGCTGCGCCAAAGAGCGCCACACTGACAAAGAGGATAAGCCCTGCATGATCGCGGATTGGAAAACGGGTCAGCAGGACCACCATAATAATCGCGCCAATACCCGGCGCGGCGCGTAGCAAGCCATTGCCAACCGAGCCAAGCTCAAGAATATCAACCGCATAAACCGGCATCAGCGCCACGGCGCCACCGAGAAGGACAGCAAACAAATCAAGCGAGATCGCGCCAAGAACAACCTTTTCTTTCCAAACATAAGAAAAACCACCAAGCAGGGTTTTCATCGTGGTCGGTTCCTTAGAGGTGCGCTGGGCTGGCTTTGGAATTGAAAAGATCAGCCCCGCTGCCGCCGCAAAAGAAACCGCCGCACTGGAATAAGCTGCCATTGGCGAAAACCAGAAAATCAGCCCGCCCGCTGCTGGCCCAGCAATGGAAGCCAATTGCCAACTGGACGCCGTCCATCCAACAGCATTTGCAAAATCTTTCTTCGGCACAATATTGACTGCCAAAGACGCCGAGGCTGGCGAAAGAAACGCACGGGCAACGCCAAATAGGGTGAGGACACTCAGTACCATCACCGGATCGAACTGGCGCATAGCCGCCAAAACCAGAATTGTGACAGCACAAAAAAGCTCTAGCAAGATCGCGGCCCCCATCACAAAGCGTCGCGGTAATCGATCTGACGCTACGCCGGTAACCACAACCAGCAAAAGTGCTGGAAGGAATTGAACAAGTCCAATCCACCCAAGCAAAGCTGCATTGCCCGTCTCTTCGTAGATTTGATAGGCCACCGAAACAGACAGGATTTGTGCTCCAAACGCGGCGGCAAAGCGCGAGGCAAAATAGCGCCGATAGGAAAGATGGCGAAACGCTGCGTAACGGTCAGTCTCTGTCATGCTGGGGCATTGCGCGATTGGGGGTAGATTGTCTAGACTTAAATGATTGGGTCTGGCGTATGTTCCAAGCGCTCGTCTGTCTGAAAACCTGCCGAAAAAGGTAACCTGCATGGCTTCATCTGCTGACTATATGATTGAAGGGCGCGCATTGAATATGCCTTGCCATGTTCGCGATGCCAGTTCCGGCGCTGCGCTATATCTGGTTCCATCAGCCCCAGCCCGCGCTTTGCTGCCTGGATCAGATTATGAGCTAGCCGAATTTTTGCCGGGGCGGGCCATGTGCGCGCTGGCAATCATTGATTACAAGGACAGTGATCTGGGCGATTATAATGAAGTTTCTATTGCGCTGTTCGTTCGCCCCAGCGGACAAAAGCCACGCTTGCCATGGGTCGGAAACTGGCTGGATATGAGCCGCAACAAGCTTGGTGTCCACATCTTGCATTTACCCGTCAATCAAAGCTTTACCTGTGAAGCCGGGCAGAAAATTTGGGGCTATCCCAAGACCGTTCAGGATATCGCATTCACCTATCAGGATGATCGCGCGACATGCCGGCTGGTCTATGACGGTCAACATGCCATGACCCTCTCCTTGCCGCGCGGCGGCATGCGCACATTAAAGAATAGCCTTATGACGACTTATTCCCATATTGACGGCGGAGCCTATGTCACGCAGGCTCCGCAAAATACTGAAGGCTTTGGCACACATGCTGGCGCGCAAACCAGACTGGAACTTGGAGAGGGGCCGATTGCCGATATGTTGCGCACCCTTGGACTGCCGCGAAAGCCAATTACAAGCATCTGGATGGAGCGCATGACCGCCGTCTTTGGTGCCCCCAAGGCGCTTTAGGCACCGCGTGTTGGTGGTGTGGTCTTGCGCCCAATCATCAACAAAGTAGAGCCACGCGCAGAGGTGGGTATAGGCAGTTTTTGCAAACCCCATGCTCCAACATATGACAATACTTTCCGTGTGCGCAGCTTTTTGCCAAACCGGTCAAACCGTTTAGGGCGCGCAAGGCTCGCAAGCTTTGCCATCCACCATAATTGGCGCTCCCATGGCTCCACACCGAACCGATGAACGGCCTCTATCCAAAGCCCGGCCTGCATCATAGCAGCCGCCAGCGCCGCCTCGGTCCACCAGGTTAAATGATGAGGGGGTGCATTCAACATGAAGTCTGGCAATTCAGCTACATAACTCTCCGCATCCGGCACACCAATAGCAACATATCCGCCCTCTTCAGCAAGGGTGACCATATCAGCTATAAACGCTTTTGGTTTAGACACATGCTCAAGCACTTGAAAGGCGGTGACAAGCCGCGCGGGGGCAAAGCCAGCGGCGGCGCGATAAGTGGCCATGTCCATATTTGCGACCAAAACGCCTTTTGCCATTGCCGCTTTGACAGCCTCAGCATCGGTCTCAAGACCAAGATAGCTCTCTTTTGAAACATGGCTCGCAAATCCGCCCACGCCAGCGCCCACATCAATAATACGCTGCCCCGGTTGATGATAAGCTGCAGCCGCGACAAACTCTTCTTTTGTTGGCGGATGATACCAGTTGAACTTTCGCAAATCCTGATAGAACGCCTCATCCCCTTCTATGGGTGGATAAAAGGCGAGTTGGCCCGTGACGCGGTCTTTGCGTAACTGGAGCCCCTCCACGCCAGCAAAAAGACGCGTCACGTCGATGCCAAAATCACTTTTCCAACTGGCAATAACTGCCCGGACAGAAAGTGTTTCAACAATTTGCACAGCATTTTCCAGATCGATAGGCGCGGCAGTATGTTTCATATGGGGGTCAATATCAGCTTCCTGACGCACCTGCACCTCACAAGCCCATCATCGCTATGAGCATTATAGATATAAACCCAGCCCTGCCCCAGCGTTAGCTATTCGCATTTTTTCGCTTTATCCCTATATTGGTGACAACGCTATAAACCCTCCGGAGGAATATGACATGCAAGACTATCTTCAATTCTATATTAATGGCGAATGGGTTGATCCTGTTGAGCCCCGTACGCTGGACGTTGAAAACCCGGCAACCGAGGAAAACTTTGCACGTATTTCACTTGGCTCCTCTGCCGATGTCGATAAGGCTGTCGCCTCTGCAAAAGCGGCTTTCCCGACTTTTTCACAGACAAGTGTCGCGTATCGCGCTGAACTTCTGGACAAAATTTCGGCAGCCTATCAAGCCCGCCTTGGCGACATTGCCACCGGCATCTCCAATCAGATGGGGGCACCAATGTGGCTGGCAAATGCTGCGCAGGCCCCAGCCGGACTTGGCCACTATGCCGCCGCAGCCGCGATCTTGCGTGATTACAAGTTCGAAGAAAAAGTTGGTTCGACGATGATAAAGAAAGAAGCCATCGGTGTGTGTGGCTTTATCACGCCGTGGAACTGGCCTGCCAATCAGGTGGCCTGTAAAGTGGCTCCGGCGATTGCAACGGGCTGCACGATTGTTCTCAAACCATCAGAGATCGCACCAATTGATGCAATGATTCTAGCAGAGATAATGCACGAAGCAGGTGTGCCTGCAGGTGTATTTAATCTGGTTAACGGCGACGGTCCGGGCGTTGGTGCAGCAATCTCCGCGCACAAAGATGTGGATATGGTCAGTTTTACCGGCTCAACACGGGCGGGCGTTCTCGTCGCACAAGCGGCCGCACCAACTGTAAAGCGCGTGACACAGGAACTTGGCGGCAAGTCGGCCAATATCGTGCTCCCGGATGCGGATCTGCAAAAAGCTGTTGCAGGCGGCGTGATGCAAATGATGACCAATTCAGGCCAGTCCTGCAATGCCCCAAGCCGTATGTTCGTTCAGCGCGAACAGCAAGCTGAAGCGATCGAAATTGCACGCGCAGCGGCTGAAAAGGTACAAGTTGCGATGCCAGCCGATGCCCCGCGCGGCGCAATCGGTCCAATCTCGAACGCAAACCAATACACCAAGGTTCAGGACATGATCCAGAAAGGGATTGATGAAGGCGCAACCCTTGTGGCGGGCGGTTTAGGGCGCCCTGAAGGCTTCAACAAAGGCTACTTTGCACGGCCAACTGTGTTTGCTGATGTATCCAATGATATGACCATTGCGCGCGAAGAGATCTTCGGCCCTGTGCTTGTGATGATCCCATATGATACCGAAGCGGATGCTGTGGAAATGGCCAATGATACCGTTTATGGCCTGTCGGGCTACGTCCAGTCTGGAAGTATTGAGAAAGCACGCGAAGTGGCCAGCCAGCTGCGCACGGGCAATGTCCATGTGAACGGCGCTGGAGCAGACTTTAATGCGCCGTTTGGTGGGTACCGCCAGTCGGGCAATGGCCGCGAATGGGGCGTGCACGGCTTTACAGAGTTTTTGGAAACAAAAGCTGTGATGGGTTATGAAGCCGCTTAGGCTTTCAACGGCCCATATCTGATACGACAGGCCCACCTTGGTTGAGGTGGGCCTGTTGCCTTTATAAACCAGCAGGGTGAAGGTCGCTTTATGATACGTCTCGTCATTGTTATTATTTGCTATGCGCTTGTCGTCTTCACCCTCCCGACCTGGCCCCCTTATGCAGCGCTGGAAGATCAACTATCACGGCTATCGGCCAAAACTGCGCTTATAATAAATGTAGGCGGCCTGCTTGGCGCAAGTGCTTTGCTATATGCCCTGCTGAGGCAGCCCGGCGGGTTATTGCACCGCAAACCATCTGACAGTTTACTGGTCCTTCGCACTGGCTTGATTGGCGTTGTCTTCGCAACACTGTTTGACCTGGCCGAAGGGCTATCGGGTTACGCCATGACGGTGTCGCATATTCTGATCCTGCCAGTGGCTTTTATGGCTGGGGAGGCAGCTTATGTCTTTGCCCAGAGAGCCTGGCGCACCTTTACGCCGCAAGGGCGTAAACAATATGAGAGCTATCAAGCGGCGGTAACAACAAGGGAAGCATCGGCAACACTCACAAACAGTCTGGCAGATCAGAGCGAGGCCACATCAGGCGTTCCGCGTCTATTGGTGACTGTGCCGGTCTATATTCTCATTTTGGTTTTCCTGCCCCGCAATCAAGATTTTCAGAATGCGACCGCAGGCCTTGAAAATATATCGCCAACTCTGGGCGTATGGGTTTCAGTTGCCGCACTGGCGATTGCGGTGGCTTCGTTTTTATGGACGGGCCAAGTCGCCAATATGAAAGACGGGACAGACACACTGGCGCCTATCAGCGCCAGAGCGCAGGATATCAGGACCGCTAAATTTAGTATTTACACCACAATCAGTGTCAGCCTTGGCATCGCCGCTATGATTAATCTTGTTGGTTACTTCATCGGTTATGCGCCATCCATGGAATTGCTGATCATTATGACATTCGGCTTTACAGTAGCTGAGCTTGTCTATGCGCTTATAAATATTCGCGTAAAGCACGGTCCTATAGGCATGTAACTGTATCAGAGCTTAATGAGGACGTGACGCCGCTGGTCAGACAGGTTAAATATGCGATATGTCAGATACACCTGTAAAAGCTGCTGCAAAAGCAAAAAAAAGAAGCCGCACCAAGCTACGCCCCTGGCGGCTGGTCGATATTATAGATGGGCGTAAATTACGGGTACAGCTTACTGCCGCAGCGCTCGACCATCTGGGCGATGAGACCGAGGCACGCAAGCGCGCACTTGACCTGTTACACGCTGCGCTTTTCCGTGCACGTATGATTGCGCAGGAACGTCTGCAACAAGGTGCAGATGGGCTAGATACTGCGCGCTTGCTTGCCACAGCCCAGGATGAAGTGATTCACGCCCTTTATGATTTCACAACTACGCATGTTTTCCGCGCACGTAACCCCACCGAGGGCGAAAGACTGGCAGTGGTGGCAACGGGTGGATACGGGCGCGGCGTGCTTGCCCCCTCTTCGGACATCGACCTTTTATTTCTCCGCCAGTACAAGGCCAGCCCCTGGGCCGAGAGCGTTATCGAATACATGCTCTATGCGCTCTGGGATATGGGGTTAAAGGTCGGACATGCTTTTCGGACAATTGGCAGCTGCATAACACTCGCTAAGGAAGATGTCACAATCAAGACATCCCTGCTGGACGCGCGGTTTCTGTTTGGAGATGAGGCGCTCGCTACAGACATGGCTGAGCAATTTCATAAGGAATGCGTTGTCGGACAGGATGCACAATTTATCGCAGATAAACTCGAAGAGCGCGACAACAGGCATGCCCGTCAGGGAAACACGCGCTATGTTGTTGAACCAAATGTAAAAGAAGGCAAAGGTGGCCTGCGAGACCTGCAAACGCTGTACTGGCTGTCCAAGCATATTTATGGTGGACAAACCCTCGAACAAGTCATGCGGGCAAGCGCTTTGACCCCGCATGAATATCAGGTCTTTGTCCGGGATGCCCACTTCTTCTGGACGGTGCGGTGTCACCTTCACTATATTACAGGGCGTGCAGAAGAACGGATCAGCTTTGATCTGCAACCTGAACTTGCCGCCCGCATGGGGTATCAGGACCGGGGTGATCAGTTGGGTGTTGAGCGCTTTATGAAGCGCTATTTTCTGGCGGCAAAAAATGTTGGTGGCCTGTCTCGCATTCTTTCAGCCAAGCTTGAGGCAGAGCAGAAAAAGCAGCTGCGCGGCTTGCGCAGGTTTATGCCACGCTCTTCGCCCAAGCCAATAGAGGATACAGGTTTTGTTATCGATACGGGGCGCTTGTCTGTGCAAACGGCAGACCTTTTTGAAGACACCCCCAATAAGCTGCTGGAGCTTTTTACCTGCGCGAATGATAATGATCTGGATATTCACCCGAACGCGATGGCGGCGGCGTCCCGGTCAGTTAAGGCTTTCCGCCCAGCCATGCGCAAAAGCGATGAAGCACGTGCTCTCTTCCTCTCATGCCTGCTGGAAACAGACAGGCCCGCACGCACACTTCGGCTCATGAATGAAGCCGGCGTTCTGGGACGGTTCTTGCCGGAATTTGGTGGTATTGTCGCGCAGACCCAATTTAACATGTATCATCATTTCACCGTAGATGAACACACGATCCGCGCCGTTGAGACCATGTCAGATATTGAACATGGCCGATCGCGGGATCACCCCCACGCCACACGCCTGTTCGAGGATATTCCCAACCGCCGTGCCTTGTATCTGGCCATGCTTTTGCATGACACTGGCAAGGGTAAGGGCGACCAACAGATTGAAGGGATGCGTACAGCACGCGCCGCCTGTCGTCGCCTCGGGCTGCCTGAACAGGAAGTTGAACTGGTGGCCTGGCTGGTCGGCAATCATCTGGAAATGAGTGAAACGGCACAAAAACGCGATATTGCCGATCCGAAGACCGTAGCAGATTTTGCAAACCTTGTTGGCTCGCTTGAGCGGATGCGGCTGCTGCATATCCTGACGGTCGCAGACATTACAGCGGTTGGGCCTAAGGTGTGGAATGGCTGGAAAGGTCAGCTGCTAACAGATTTGCACCATAACACAGCCGCGGCCTTGCGCGGCGGGCGCACCGATGAAGGCGCCGTAGCAGCCGAACTCTCTGAGCGGGCAGAGGCACGGCGCACTGAATTGCAGGAAATTGTTGGCACACTGCCAAAAGTAATGGCGCAAATGGAGGCGGCTTACTGGACCGGCTTTGATATTGAGACACTAACAGAACACGCCGGAATATTTGCCCAACCGGGCATGGATATTGTGTCACTGGAACTGCGTGAAGATAATAGCGGCGTGACACTCCTTGTCGCAGGACAGGACCGTATCGGACTGTTTGCTGAACTGGCCGGAACGCTGGCCGACTTCGGCGCAAACATTATTTCAGCGCAAATTTTCACCAGCGAAGATGGACGCATTATTGATGTCTTTACACTGCAAAGTCGAAAAGGCGGCCCTTATGCCGAGGGCGAACGCTCACGCCTTGACCGGTTGCAAGAAGCCCTCGAACATGTGCTTGCTGGCAACGCGTCCAAAGACCGTAACATCCCGAAAGAGCGGCAAAGGCGGGAAGCAGCATTTCTGGTATCGCCAAGCGTTGAAATTGATGCGCAGGCCTCAACCCGTTTCACAGTTATAGATATTACAGCCCGTGATCGGGCTGGGTTGCTGGCTGAAATTGCCAGCATGCTGGCCAAGCATAAACTATCGATCCATTCAGCCCATGTTGGCTCTTATGGCGAACGCGTGTTTGATGCGTTTTATGTACAGACAGAGACTGGCCAGAAATTGACCGATGATGCGGCGAAAACAACACTTCATGACCATCTTATGGCCGTTTTAACGCGTAAAGATCTGGACGGTCCACGCACGCCTGCCAGACGGCTTGCACGTGCCCGGCCAGCCGATAGCTTCTAGGATTTTCAGCCTCTATGAGCCTTGCCCGTAATACGCTTGTTCAAGCAAGCCTGACGCTCACAAGCCGCATATTGGGCTTTGCACGCGATGTTGTGCTGGCCGCGCGAATTGGTGCCGGGCCAATTGGCGACGCCTGGGCGACGGCTTTAATGTTTCCAAACCTGTTTCGCCGTATTTTTGCCGAAGGTGCTTTTGCTCAAGCCTTTGTACCGTCCTATAGCCGGACACTAGAAGAGAGCGGGCCAGAAGCGGCGCGCCTCGTGGCCGAAGACGCTATGCGGGTTTTGTTTGCAGCCACAGCGGCGCTGACCCTTGCGGCGCAGTTTGCAATGCCGTGGATCATGCTGGTGATCCATGGCGGACAGTCTGATGATGCTGAAAACTTCTCATTGGCAATTTTGCTGACGCGAATCACAATGCCATACCTGACATGCATGTCGCTTGCGGCGTTGTTTTCAGGCGTTCTAAATGCTGCAGGCCGTTTTATTCTTTCTGCGGGTGTGCCAACGATTATGAATATCTGCCTAATCCTTGCAGGTTTTACCAGCTTTATGCCTGTCGAGGTTGCCAAAGCAGCCGCGATTGCAGTGTTCATTGCCGGTATATTGCAGGCACTCGCGCTTTATTGGGGGATACGCAGACAGAAGCTGCACCTTTCCCTCATCGGTTGGCCCCGCCTTACCCCGCGCGTAAAACACATTCTATTGCTGGCCATACCCGGTACAATTGCTGCTTCCGGGACACAGATCAACATATTGGTGAGCCAGTTTCTTGCCTCTTACGAGGTTGGGGCCAAGACATGGCTCTATTATGCAGACAGGCTCTATCAACTGCCGCTCGGCCTTGTGGGCGTGGCCGTGGGCGTTGCTATTTTACCGCGTCTATCCATGGCTGCGCGCCGCGAAGATGGGGCTGATAGTCAACGTATGATGGATGAAGGGGTTGGCCTGGCAATGGCCCTCACCTTGCCAGCAGCGGCGGCTCTGTTTCTGGCACCTGCCTTTCTCATTGAGGGTATCTTCACACGCGGCGCATTCCTCAGCGCAGATGCGGCGCAGGCTGGCCTTGCCCTCGTCCATTATGCCTGGGGTGTGCCAGCTTTTGTCCTGATCAAAGTGCTGGCACCGGGTTTTTTTGCACGCGAAGATACCAAAACACCGATGCAGTTTGCGCTCGTCTCAGTCGTCATCAACACCGTGCTGGGTGCAAGTCTGTTCTTGTGGCTACGGTCTCAGGGACAGCCAGGCTTTCCCGGCCTTGCTATTGCGACCAGTGTTGCTGCATGGGCCAATGCGCTACTCCTTGGCTTCGGGCTGGCCCAGCGCGGCTGGTATCGCCCCGGCCCTGTGTTGATTAGCCGCCTTATCCGTGCGGGCCTGGCCAGCGCAGCCATGTGCGGAGTTTTGTGGATGGCCTTGCAACATCAAAGCCTGATCCGTGCGCATATTTATGATAGCAAACTCGTGGTGGCCCTGATTGTCATCTTTACAAGCATGATCGCCTATGCCCTCGCGGCGTTGATTTTTGGTGCCGTCCGCCCGCGCGAATTGATCACCGCTTTAAAGCGCGATTAGCGCTTCCCCCTTGCACGGCGCGGGAAATCCCCTAAACCGCTTGGCATGACTGATACAGAAAACACATATTCAGGGCCTGAGCGCGTTTTTTCAGGCGTCCAACCAACCGGCGCATTGCATCTTGGCAATTATCTGGGCGCTTTGAAAAAGTTCGTCGACCTGCAAGATGCCCATGAATGCATTTATTGCGTTGTTGATCTGCATGCGATCACCGTTGCGCAGGACCCAGGGCAACTGGCCCAGCAAACGCGCGAGATTGCAGCAGCTTTTTTGGCGTGTGGGCTTGATCCGGAAAAGTCGATTATCTACGCCCAATCATCCGTGCGCGCGCACACTGAGTTGACCTGGTATTTTAACTGTGTCGCCCGCATGGGCTGGGTCGAACGCATGACTCAATTCAAAGACAAGTCTGGTAAAGACGCCGAACGCTCCTCAGTTGGTCTATTTGATTATCCGGTGCTCCAGGCAGCAGACATTCTGGCCTATAAAGCAACTCACGTACCTGTCGGTGAAGATCAGAAACAGCACCTTGAGCTGAGCCGCGACATTGCCGACAAATTCAACCGCGATTTCAATGCGCCAAACTTCTTTCCGCTACCCGAACCGCTGATCAAAGGCCCCGGCGCGCGGATCATGAGTCTCAAAGACGGCACCAAGAAAATGTCGAAATCTGATCCATCAGACCTGTCTCGTATCAATCTCATTGATGAGGCGGATATAATCACGAAGAAATTCAAGAAGGCGAAAACCGATACGCTCGGCGATATGCCAGAAGATGCAACTGGCCTTGAAGGACGCCCGGAAGTGGCAAATCTTGTGGGCATTTATGCCGCCCTTTCGGGAACAGACACTGACACCGTGCTGAAGGAATTTGGCGGCAAAGGTTTTGGCACCTTTAAACCAGCACTCGCTGAACTGGCGGTCGCTCACCTCTCTCCGATCACTGCTCGCATGCGGGATTATCTTAATGACCCAGCTGAAATTGACCGTATCCTAAAAGATGGCGGCGAGCGAGCAGATGCGATAGCGCGTCCGGTTATGGA
Source organism: uncultured Hyphomonas sp. (assembly GCA_964443965.1). Taxonomy (GTDB): domain Bacteria; phylum Pseudomonadota; class Alphaproteobacteria; order Caulobacterales; family Hyphomonadaceae; genus CALLCD01. The sequence goes on from CAYUFN010000004.1 coordinate 17,567, forward strand.
AGAGGTGCGACAGATCATCGGCTTCTGGGGCAGCTAAATCCACGCTAAAGCTTGCCCTGCTTCAGAAAGGGCTCGGCCTATGCGTTTATCTTTCGCCGCCTGCTTATTTGTACTGGTCGCCGCCTGTAGCGCGCAGGCACCTGGTATAGAGGCAAGTGACGCCTATATTGTTGAACCTGTTGGCAGCCGCGGCGTGACACTTGGCGGCCTCGAAATAACAGCAACTGGCGAAGATGCATTCATCCTCAGCGCCAGTTCTCCAATGGCTGAACGGATCGAAATCCATACAACGCTGACAAGCCAGACCGGGCGCTCGCAAATGCGTCGCCTTGACCGCTTGATGATTGAAGCTGGAAGAACCATCACACTTGGCCGTGGCGGGGTTCATTTAATGGTATTCGGTTTTAATCCGGCATTGATCCCCGGCGATGAAGTTGACCTTGTTCTCCATTATCAACAAGGCGATGCCAAGCAAATGGAAACTGTAACCGCGCGCATAACAGCGCTTGGAGAAGATGTCAGATCACACACCTCCCATGGGAGCTGACGCAGCTTGTATCACATCTGATGCGGGTTTTGACACCTTATCGACAAATTTGTCACTTATACCTCTTGTAAGGAGCGCATAAACCTCGTCTGATAGGCAGGGATTTGAGCAATGGACAGGCAATGACTGAGGATAATTTTGATCCTTTTGAGGAAGACTATGCGGGCGCTGACCATCAGCCGCGTGTGCGTCAGCCTTATGCCAGCGCACGCAAGGAAGCCCCCCCTTCATCTCGGTTGCGATCATTCATTGCGTCCTTTACGTTGAGCCGTGACCGCTTGATTCTGCTTGGGAAAGCGGCACTGGTAGCTCTTTTCATATTGGCCTATCCGATTATGACAGTCATGAGCCACCAAATAGATGATAGCCCGGTTGTATTTGATGATAAGCGCTATTGGGCTGTGCCCGATATTGGCGTAACAGCGATGCTGATTGCGCGGGAACTGGATGGACCTGGCTGGGTCTCAGACCGCCACCCCTGGCACCCACAGGCGCGGCTGACCGCACTCCCTGCCTGGCAGGAGAGTTTGCTGACCTGCTTGGCAGATCATGGTCGTCTCGTCATTTCTGAGTTAGATACGCTGCGTGATCAGGATCTGATTGCCGCTGTGCGCCTGCTGGAACCATCAGGTCAGCAAAACATGGTAGATCGCCTGATAGCTGCCAGTGAAGCCCTCGCGCGCTATGATGACCGTGTGGCAGGTGGTGTAGCTGCAGCACCCTCTGGTCTGACAGCCATGATCGCCAGACTGAATTTATCAGGAGGCTGGGCTGACCAAAAGCATGCGCGCCTTGTTGAAGTTGCCAGCCCCGGTGATGGCTGGATTGCCAGCGAGGAAGCGATTGAAGCGGTATACGCGGCAAAAGCTGCTGCCCATGTCGCACATGAAATATTGGCCAATGCAGCAAAAAATGAACAGTCTCTCTTGGTCAGGTATCAAGCCGAAGCGGCCATGCAGGACGCGCTCACCAAATGGCGTCGCGCAGCAAAGATCAGCCCGCTTTTTGTCTCCAACCAAAGCGGGGATGCGATGAGCGGATTAAGTCATCCGGCGATTATGGCGTTTCACTTGAGCCAGGCCCGCCACGCCAATCAAGTGCTTATCACTCAGCTTGAAACCTCCTCAAAAGAGGCATCACCAGACACTCGCGAGGCAATCGCGCGCCTAGCTGAATAAACTCTTCGAAGTCGTCTGACTTGATTAGCCCGACATCTAGGACCATTTAGAGCATAAGATGGTATTCCTCAATCGATAAGGCCTATATTCTATGTTCATACAAACAGAACCAACTCCAAACCCGGATACGGTAAAATTCATTCCCGGTCAGACGGTCGTTGGCACTGCTGGGCCATTTGATTTTACAAACACTGAGGCAGCGACGGCTAGCCCGCTGGCACGTGCCTTGTTTGAGGTAAACGGGGTAAAGGGTGTTTTTCTAGGTAGCGATTTTCTTTCAATCTCCAAGGAAAGCGAGGTGGATTGGAAGCATGTGCGACCGATGGTACTGGCTGCGATTATGGATCACTTTATGGCTGGCTTACCTGTCATTGAGGGGAATACGAGCGCAGAAACTGTCAATGAGGACGACACTGTTTATGAGGGCGAAGCAGCTGAAATTGTGTCTGAAATCAAAGAACTGATTGAAACGCGTGTACGCCCCGCGGTGGCACAGGATGGCGGAGATATTGTGTTTCACAGGTTTGAGCCGGAAACCGGCATTGTACACCTCTCCATGCGCGGGGCCTGTGCCGGGTGCCCCTCATCTACTTACACCTTGAAACAGGGTATCGAAAATATGCTGCGCGCTTATGTTCCAGAGGTAACAGCTGTCGAAGCAGCCCTGTAAGCACCAGCTTGGCGCGATACGCATCAAAGCTCTATTTATGCACCAAAAACTGCTGATGTGCCGCTCCCCTCAGGGGACAAGCAGCCAGTTTTACAATTTATCTCAAACACATACCTAATTGTCTCATTTAGCATATACAAGCGGGGTAATTTGATATTTCATCTCTATATGCAGGACAAATTACTGCAACAAGAGATGATCAAATGGACATTCTAGATGATATTTTAAAGACACTCGACATGCGCGGTGTCCTGTACTTCCGAACTGATTTTAGTGGATTATGGGGGACAACGGTCCCCGATTATGAGCAAGCGGCCAGATTTCACATGGTTATCCAGGGTACATGCCATGTGACCTTCCCATCGGGAGCGCATGTTGAACTGACCGCTGGGGATATGATCTTGATTCCTAATGGGCTACGCCATGTGTTATCCGATAGCGGTTTGGCCACTGCGCCGCCTCTGGAAAGCACGCTTGTAGACGCAGGCTATGATGGGCGGGGTGTGCTACGCATTGGCAAAAGTGATCAAGCCGCAAGCACGCAAATGATTTGTGGGCATTTTAATTTTCGTAAGGGTGCAGAGCACCCCATGCTTTCTACACTTCCAGAATTTATACATGTTACCGGATCAGATCGCGCCAACGAACCTTGGCTGGATGACACGCTCAGGATGATCAGTCAACGTATGTTCTCTGGGGATCCAGGTTCGACCGCAACAGTTACCCGCCTGTCAGAAATCGTCTTTATTGAACTGATTAAATCCAAACTGGTTCAAAAAGAAAACACCCAAACTATCCTTCGGGCCCTGAAAGATCCGCACATAGCAACTGCCCTAACCGCCATCCATGAAACCCCTGAACTGGACTGGACTGTGGACTCACTGGCGCACCATACTGGCATGTCCCGTAGCCGATTCTCCAATCGTTTTAGCCAGCTTGTTGGCGTGGGGCCAATGAAATACCTTACTGATTGGCGAATGCAGAAAGCTCTGGTTTTGCTGGAAGAAGAGCATAACACGGTTCAGGAAATTGCCCAGCTCAGCGGATATCGCTCGACAGCAGCTTTTAGCCGTGCGTTTACCCAAAAATTTGGTTGCTCCCCTACAGCATTCAGGAACAAATCAACATGATTTTCACATATTATCCCTAATCTTTGCCACATTGTACCAATTCATCATGCTTTGATTGATGTATTGTACAGGGGCGGCTTTCTCCTGCGTGTCGGATGACCGACTTTACGCTACAGGAGAAAATAATGAAAAAATTTATAGCTATCGCTGCCCTCTCACTCGCGACTGCATTCGCAGCTGCACCAGTATATGCTGCTGATGAAAACAATACAGCTCCAGGCTTAACTGCTGCTGGCGCGCCACTTGGACTCCATGGCGTTGATCCTGTTGCCTTCATTAAACTTGGCAATCGCATCGAAGGCCGTGCTGAATATACGGCGATCCATGATGGGGTCGCTTATTATTTCTCAACGCAGGCAAATATGGTTGCATTCAAGAAAAATGCCTCTGCATATGTTCCTCAGAATGGTGGATTTTGCACCTATGGTGTCTCTGTAGGAAAGAAATTCGATGGCGACCCGCAATTTGCTGATGTTCGTGATGGCAAGCTCTACGTCTTTTTGAACGAAGCAATCTTCAATGCTTATCAGGCAGACCGCGCTGGGACGATCTCCAAAGCATCTGAGCAATGGGGTAAGATCAAACACAAAGCTGCGACAGAGCTTTAATCGCGTTCCGAATGGATCGGCCTGGCGACAAAAAGCTGGGCCGATCTACTTTCTACAAGGAACATTCGGGGGAGGTTGGCGTGCGCCCTAAAACAGGTAGGGAGCCGAGTCGTCTGGAAAACCGCTTGTGCGCGATCCTGGGCAATCCATTCTTCATGATCATTCTGATCACCGCGTCTCCCCTTATTTTAGGGTCGTTGGCACACCGCTTGTGGTGATAGCCAGCACGCCCCCCATCAATATTTTGAAATTCCAGGAGACAGTTATGGAAACTGCTTACACTTATCTTGCCCTTAGCGGCATACTCACAGTCCTTCTTTGGACACCTTATATTCTGGCGCGTGTATTTGTTTGGGGATTGCCGACCTTTTTGAACAATTACCCTGAAGGTTTCCCGGCTAAATCACCAGAGCCCCCCTTATGGGCGCAATGTGCACACCGCGCGCATCTAAACATGGTAGAGACCCTTCCTGCCCTTATAGCAGTTGTTGTGGCAGCAGGCTTCCTGGTTGGAGATACGAAGGGGGAGATGATTGGACACCTCGTTCAAATCTTCTTCTTTGCACGTATTGCTCATGCGATCGTGTATACATTAGGTATTCCCTACCTGCGGACACCTGTATATCTAGTTTCATGGGCAAGTGTGCTCGCCATTGGCTATCATGCTATTAGCTAAGCCTATGCAGGAGATTAGATCATGGCTTTCTCAATTCGCATCAAGCGCGTGTATGAAAAGCCATTACCTTCAGATGGATATCGCATCCTGATTGATCGTTTATGGCCGCGCGGACTCACAAAAGACCGTGCGGCTATAGATGAATGGATGAAAGAGCTTGCGCCAAGCCATGACTTAAGGCGCTGGTTTAACCATGAGCCACAGAAATGGCCTGCCTTTCAGGACCGGTATCGATCAGAGCTTAAAGCGGACAATTGTATAAGGCTGTTAGATGCCATTCGGCAAAAAGCATCATCCGAAGATGTTACCCTACTTTTTGCTGCCAAAGGCGAAACGCAAAACAATGCCGTTGTGATACAGCAAGTTCTACGTGCCGATTAATAAGCTTTTTCAAACAACTAGACCATAATACCCTCATTCACAGTGCCAGCATGTTTCATAGGCGAAGCCACTGTCGAGCGTAGCGCTGCCGATTGGGCTGCCCGGGGGCGTCGGCGTACGTGCTTGCATAGCCCCATCCCTGTCACTACCCCGTCCAAGATGGGCTTCGATACGTCCACCAAGCCAGGCCGCATGATCTGTGCCTGCGCTGGAAAGGCGCGCATTTAACTCATATAGCTTTGCCTCTGTTATCGCGCGCACGGCGCTGGAGGCATCAGCGTGGATTGACAAAGCCATAAGCGCCTTTGCAAAGCGGGTTTGTACCGTGTTGGCGATGGCTTCATGGCGCGGCAATTCCACAGGCGCAAAGCTGGCCTCTTCAATAGCATCGATCACCTGCTCAAGGCTGAGCGCATTTTGGTCGCGGCGATGAAAAGCGACAAGGCGTGCGGCTCGCTGAGGGTGCAAGAGTGCCTCAATCGTCAAGCTCGCTGAGACATCTGCTGCACTTAGCAAGTCAAATGCCGGTCCGGTGCGACCAGTGAAAGTTTCGCCGCCTCCAAACCCGCCATTTATTTGCGGGGTCAACTGACTCAAGACGCGGTCTGACAGATCAAGCTCAGCCGGATCGAGCGTGGCAAGCAAAGCGTCCAGTGCGCGTAGTTGAATCGCCCGCGAGACTGGCTTAGCGATATCGGTCTGATCGCCCTTCAATGCATAGGTATAATCAAGGCCGCCAACAAGTTTTGCTGCAGCGGCCACCTGATACCGGTGGTAAAGATAGATTGGCACGATTACAGCGTTAAGGTCTGAAACGGGGCGCCCCTCGGCAAGTGAGCGGGTCCCAAAATCTTCTAGCGCAATCTCACGGACGCGCATCGTCTCCCGAAGGGCCTTGGCCGCGTCTCCACCATTGTCCCAAACTGCGCCATATGGATGAGCGGTACCCAGCGAGCGGGCTTCACTGTCAGCCACATAGCGCAAGCCCTGCTTGCCATAGGCCTCTTCAATGATGCCTGCCAGGCCATTAGCCTCTTCATCCCTATCTGGAAATTCAGTATAGAGCCATTTGGTCGCGAAAATATCCCACTTGCCTATACCAACAGCGTAAGCGTTTGAAAAGTCGAGCGTGCCATTGCGACGTGCTCGAATATATGGTGCCGGATAATCCATTACTGAGGCACGATCATTTGAACTGGCCGCAAAATTATGCGCAAAGCCAAGCGTGTGACCAACTTCGTGGGCTGAAAGTTGGCGAATACGCGCGAGCGCAATCTCAACCGGATCATCGGGTGCGCCTGTGCCTGTTTTATCTGCGCCAGCAAGCCCTTCAAAGATCATCCGGTCCTGCCGGACACGCTGAGATCCCAGAATGACATTTGCTTTCAGCATCTCCCCGGTGCGCGGATCAGAGACACCGCCACCATAAGACCAGCCACGCGTTTGGCGGTGGGTCCACTGGATCATATTGTACCGCACATCAAAAGGGTGTGCGCCTTCGGGGAGCACTTCCACACGATACGCATCTTCAAAGCCTGCCGCTTCAAAAGCATCTGCCCACCACATCGCGCCTTCTATCAGCGCATCCTGAATTTGTTGTGGCGCGCCGGAGTCCACATAATAGATGATTGGCCTCTTAACCGGACCCGAGCGCGCAGCCGGATCAACCCGCTCAAGCCGGAAACGCCTTGCCAGGCGGGTAACTATCGGCTCGTCCAGCGGGCTGGAAAAATCATAATAAGAGACATTGATACTGCCTGCGCGCTGGTCTGCCTGGCGCGTTTTATAACCCGGTGCCGGCAGGCGAATGAAGGAGTGATGCTGAACAAGGGTCACAGCGCGTCCATCGGCCGCCGTTGCCGCCGTTTCGCGGCCAGGACTGCTCGAACTCAGCGTGAGAAATGCATCAAGCTCAACATTATCTGGAAACGCAAGAGCGGCGCTTGTGTCTGGGAAAGAGCGGTCGCCTGCAATTGTATAATTGCCCCCTTCCGGATTGCTCGCAATGCTTTTCACAATGCCGAAATGGTCCCGCGTCAGAAAGCCTGAGAGGTCCACCAGCAATTCACCCTCTGCCGATTCATCAAGGATATCGCTCGACCAGAGGAAAGACCGGGCAAAGGACTCTTTAACAGCTTTCTTTTCCAGCGGGCGCTCAGCTGTTGCGCGGTAACGGGTGTTTTCCTGCTCAGCAATCAGCCGGTTATCTGCGCGGCGAAAGTTCAAAATCACACCGCTATCAAATGCACCGCGGTCCAGCCCAATCGGGTTAGAGCCAAGGCCAGCGGTGAGCCCCGTCGCATAGATCATACTCAGCACAAGCCCATCTTCATCAGCAGCTGGCAAGACCGCAAGGACTTGATTGTCGCCAGTATAGATATCAAAAAAACCCGGTTGGTGCGCAAGGCCGCTTAACGCGCCAGCAAATTTACCTGATGCGTCTGCGCGAGTCTTGTCCGCCTCACCTTGCCCACAAGACGCCAGCACAAACATTGCTAGCAAAATAGAAAAGAAAGTACGCATCATATTGGGTTCCAACTATAAACTGTTACCATGACGACTCTTCTAGCATGGCTGGCCTGCTTGCAAAGCCTTCAGAGAATCAAGCTGGCAATTTAATACCGCGTGTCCCGGCTGGGGGCGGCGCATGTGCTGGGCCTGCAAAGCACTGGGCTTTGCTCATCCAATCGACAGCAATGGCCCCGGTGAGCTTTAGCGGCGTATCGGCAATATTGCGTGTTTGGGTCACAACCTGACAAAAAGCCTCGGCTGGGCCTTCAATGCGAGAGGTCTCGCTAACTTCACCATAGGTCCAGATCGTGCCAGAAGGCCCCTTCAATGACAGATAGGGCATCGGCCCGCCCGGGGTTTGGCCGCGCGTTTTATAGGTCCAGCCATATGTGTTAACACCGAGCACAACGATATTCTGTATTCGGTCTTCATTCTGACGAACAATGCCAAGATGATCATAGATCTCCTGTCCATGCGCCCAGGTTTCCATCAGGCGCGCGGTAATTGATGAGCGTGCAGACATATCCGGTCCAGCCCATTTTAGCCTTGCTTTGGGGTCACAGCTTGAGAAAATATCTGCTGTTATCTCTACCCCTTCATGCCAGGCAGCAAGCAAATCAGCCCCGGAGAGTCCCTCAAAATATGCTGCTTCATAAGCCCGCATCCCGCCCTTAAACGCGCTAATCTTTTTTAAAGTTGTTCTCAACTCAGCCTCATCGGTAAGTTGAAAGTTGGCCATCTGGTTCCAGAAATGCAAGTGCTGAAGAACCGTATTGATCGACCAATCCTTAAATTGCGTCGGCTCATCAAAGCATGCAGGGTCGGCCCGCTCGAGCAACGTAAACAGCGCGCCGCTTTCTGCCCGAAAATCTTCAGCTTGTTGCATGCTCACCCCTTTAGCTGCAGCCAATTAAGTCGCGTCGTTTCAATTATGAGCTGATACTGCGCCCTTTACGTTTATTGCACAGCAAATGCGCCAGCTGGAGATTATTTTCCCCATCACCCCCGCCAGCGCCGCGCGGCAGGATATGGTCAAAACTTGGCCGCCATTTTTTCCATAAAGTAGCATGGGCTACCTCAAATCGGTGACGCGGCATTGCCTTGCCACAAAGCGCACAGGCCCCACTCTGAGTGTTCCATAGCTTGTGAAACAATGGCGTATCTGGGCATTCATGCGGAACGGACATAATCACGTTTGTCATTAAGTGTGAAAGTAAATTGGGCCGTCAACTCAGCTACACCGGCTCTGGTGTATCGTCATCCGCCTTGGCTTTATTTTTGGACTTGCGTGGCTTGTCCTCAATATAAGTGAAGGCCAGTTTCGACTTATCCTCAGGGTCAATATCGATATTGACCGCGCCGCCTTTTGCCAGACGCCCATACAGCAACTCTTCAGCCATCGGCTTTTTCACGTGCTCCTGGATCGTTCGCGAGAGCGGGCGCGCGCCATAGGCAGAATCAAAGCCCTTCTTGGCAAGCCATTCGCGTGCAGCATCAGACATATCAATAGTGACATTACGATCGGCCAGTTGCGCTTCAAGTTGCAACACAAATTTCTCAACCACGCGCTCAATAATCTCAGGCGTCAGCCCGCCAAAGGCGATTACGCTATCAAGCCTGTTGCGGAATTCCGGTGTAAAGAGGCGCTTAAGGGCCTCTTCCTGCTCATCATCCTTAGTGCCACGGCCAAACCCGATAGAGTTTTTCGCCGCATCCGAGGCTCCCGCATTCGTCGTCATGATAAGAATCACATTCCGGAAATCCACCTTACGACCATTGCTATCGGTCAGCGTGCCATTGTCCATGACCTGCAGGAGTATGTTGAAAAGCTCCGGGTGAGCTTTCTCAATCTCGTCAAGCAAAAGAACACAGTGAGGGTGCTGGTCAACGCCATCCGTCAGCAAGCCGCCCTGATCATACCCGACATAGCCTGGGGGCGCGCCAATCAGGCGAGAAACTGTATGCCGCTCCATATATTCGGACATATCAAAGCGTAACAACTCAACACCCAGAATAGAGGAAAGCTGGCGGGCAACCTCTGTCTTGCCGACACCCGTTGGTCCGCTAAAGAGATAAGAGCCAATTGGTTTATTTGGTTCACGCAATCCCGCACGTGCCATTTTAATCGCAGCTGAAAGCGCTTCAATAGCCGGGTTCTGCCCAAACACAACGCGCTTAAGATCCTTCTCAAGTGATTTGAGCTGGGTCGCATCATCCTTAGTAACCTGCTTGGGCGGAATACGGGCAATCTTTGCAACAATCGCTTCGATATCTGTCACGCCAACGGTCTTGCGCCGCTTGGATGCAGGCTTCAGCCACTGCGTTGCGCCGGCCTCATCAATCACGTCAATGGCTTTATCAGGCAGCATACGGTCCGTGATGTAGCGCTCAGACAGCTCTACAGCCGACTTGATCGCGTCATTGGTATAACGCAGCGCATGAAACTCCTCAAACTTCGCCTTCAGTCCCAGCAGGATCTTAATTGTGTCCGGCACGCTGGGTTCCACGACATCAATTTTACGGAACCGGCGGGCCAGCGCGCGGTCCTTTTCAAAGTGCTGCTTATACTCTTTAAACGTGGTTGAGCCCATGCAGCGCAAGCCACCATTCTGCAAGGCAGGCTTTAACAGATTAGAGGCATCCATCGCACCACCAGAGGTCGAGCCCGCACCGATTACAGTGTGTATTTCATCAATGAAGAGGATGCCTTTTTCCTGCTCTTCAAGCTCTTTCATGACAGACTTTAAACGCTCTTCAAAGTCACCCCTATAACGTGTGCCCGCCAAAAGCGCGCCCATGTCCAAAGACCAGATCACAGCATCATCAAGTATCTCTGGCGCTTCGCCATCGACAATCTTTTTGGCAAGCCCCTCGGCGATGGCTGTTTTACCAACGCCCGGATCACCGACCAAAATCGGATTATTTTTGTTGCGACGGCATAACACCTCAATGCAGCGTTCAATTTCCTTGTCGCGACCGATCAGTGGATCCACCTTGCCCTGCGAGGCTTTCTCGTTAAGGTTCACACAGTAATTGGTCAGCGCTTCAGGCCCGCTTTTATTCGGTCCGTCCTGCGCATCCTCGCCCGTACCGCTTACGGGTTGGTCTTTCGACATGCCAGGCTTCTTCGCCACACCGTGGGAGATAAAGCTGACCGCATCATAACGGGTCATATCCTGTTCTTGCAGGAAATAGGCAGCATGGCTCTCGCGTTCGGAAAAGATCGAGATGAGCACATTCGCGCCAGAGACTTCATCACGTCCCGAAATATCAACATGGTGAATCGCCCGCTGGACAACGCGCTGGAAGCCAGCTGTTGGTTGCACCCGCCCGCTTCCGTCTTCAGAGACAAGCCCGGCCAGATCTTCGTTCACATAGCGAGTCAAATCCAGTCTCAGTTTTTGCAGATCGACCTTGCACGCTTCCATGACTTCGGCGGCATCTTCATCATCGATGAGCGCAAAGAGAAGGTGTTCAAGCGTGGCATATTCCTGCTTGAGTTCGGCTGCAAGGCTAAGCGCAGACTCAATAGCGGTTTCAAGGCTGGGTGTAAGTGAGGGCACTGTTAGTCTTCCCTTTCCAAATCGCATCTGAGGGGATGCTCGTTTCGACGTGCGAGATCCCGCACTTGAGCGACCTTTGTTTCGGCCACTTCATATGTGTAGATTCCACAGACCCCAACCCCGTGATTATGTACATGTAGCATGATATTGTAGGCATCCTGCGCGTTCTTGTTAAAGAGTCGCTCCAGTATAAACACAACAAACTCCATCGGTGTGTAATCATCGTTCAAAATGACAACACGATAAAGCGATGGCTTTTTGGTCTTCACCTTTGTTTTGGTAACCAGACCTGTTCCATCATCGTCTCCATTGCCGGGGGTGCCCGGTCCTTCCTCGCCTGACATCACAGGTGCGGTTTTCTGGTTGGATGTATAAAACTGTTTCATAGGCCTCAATATAGGGTGTTCTTTATCAGAGTTTAACCCTGACGCTGACACCATTCACAATCAAGTCCTAATTTGCTTCTTATGCAGGCATTCCAGTAAATATTTTACGCGTTTGCGATTGGCCCCCAAGTCCGAATGTCCGACACGCGAACTGGAATAGACTGCCAAACGACAATGGTCATGCATAGATGCACCGTCAGCATCAGCGGGTAAAATGAGACTATAGATATCATCCTTAAACCGCATCAAACGGCTCGTAGAAACGAAATGCACCATGCCCTGTGCTTTGTTTACTGCCTCAAGTGTCCAACTTGTTTCCTGATCAATCAGGTCAAGTATCGCCTTCAACATGGTACCTGTAGACATTTCGAACACGCCGGAGATGTCGTCAGTCTCTGCTTTTTCGCAAAGCCCCTCAGGCGCAAGTAAATACGTGTTGGGTGAACGCGGTCGCTCAAGCGTTTTAAATGCAATTGAATCCATCATTAGCGTCTCCTCAAATATACTCTTACAATAGTTCCACTTCTAAATGCAGCAAAGCCGATCCAAGTGTGGATCGGCTCGGCAAAAAACTCAATGACAGGTGTGTGTTAAGCAGACGCCTGAAATTTCTCGACAATAGCACCAGCCTGGCTGTTCAAAGGGGCACTGGCCTCTTTCAGTGTGGTCGCAAACAGGCTGCTTAGCTCGTTCATTTGTCCGACATAGGCTTCAAACCCTGTCTTCGTGACATCTTGCAAGAGCGATAGATCCTCAAGGGATTTCACCGCGCTGAGTGTACGCGCTGTCTCAAGGTTGCGCTGAATATTGGCTTGCATGTAGCCCATCAGCTTGGTGCCCATCTCATTAAAGCCTTTGCTGGTTGCTTGCAGGCTTTGCGCCATCGCTTCCATATTTGCGCGCGACAGTTCACTCAAGTTTTCTGAAAACGGGCCAGCCTGGCCAAACATGTTTTTCATCATCTCAGCAGACTCACCGAACGCATTGTCCGTCTTGGCTTGTGCATTTTTAGATTTCTTTGCCATTTTGCTCTTAAATCCTGTTGTTGAACCCTTTTGATATTAAGGGATCACCGCCCTGATTACAAGATTTGTTGTGCACTGCAGCAAAAAATTAATGTGACACGCAAACCGTGATTTCACGCCCTCTTCACGAATGTTAACGAAACCTCAATGTAATCAGCTGAATCTAGACGCTTATCGTCTTTTCCCATAAGCTTAAGCTGTATCAAGCGTAAGAGGACCTCAAATGTTCAGTTTTCAGAACTTTACGAGAATAACAACGCTTATCTTATTCAGCAGTTTTATACTTTATACGCCAACAACAATTGCGTCTGCGCAAGAAAAGTATGCTTCTATTGTGATTAATGCAGAGACGGACGAAGTCCTCCACGCTCGGTTCGCTGATGATCGCCGCTATCCAGCTTCACTCACCAAGGTCATGACGCTTTATATGCTCTTTGATGCGCTGGAGGCTGGTGAGCTAAGATTAAATGATAGGCTGCGTGTATCGGCCAATGCAGATAGACAACCGGCATCGGACCTTGGGGTCAAAAAAGGTAGTACGATCAAAGTACAGGACGCGATCTACGCCCTTATTACCAAATCAGCTAATGATGTTGCTGTTGTTGTGGCTGAGCGCATTGGCGGAACTGAAGAACGGTTTGCCGCCTTGATGACCGTCAAGGCCCGCACGCTTGGGCTAACCAAAACAAGCTTTTACAATGCTTCAGGCCTGCCCGACCCGCGTCAGATCACAACTGCACGCGATATGGCCAAGCTTGCTGAGGCGATGCTGGACAATCATGGTGAGTATTACCATTATTTTGCCAATCCAAAATTCAGCTGGGGCCGCAAGACCTATCGCAATCACAATAAGCTGCTGGGCCGTGTCAGTGGCGTCGACGGCATCAAGACCGGATACACACGCGCCTCAGGCTTTAATCTGATGGCCTCTGCAAAGCGTGATGGCACACGGATTATTGCAATCATGCTGGGTGGTAACTCAGCGCGCGCGCGCAATGCTCATGTCACAGACCTGATTGAGGCAGCCTATACCTCACTCGGCGTATCTGACCAACCGCTTCAATCCTCCATTACGCCGCAAATTGCCTTTGCACCCTCTTCAGGCGTTGCTGTGTCACGGGTCTTGAAAACCGGAGACGATGTCACAATCGCAAACGCAACCAGCTTTGCAGCCGAAGGCGCAGCTGAAGCCGAAAGCGACTAGCTCTTAGATAATTTCCATCGCTGGTTCTTCAGGAACAAGTGCCGCCTTGCCGAGAATCATATCGGCGGCTTTTTCTGCGATCATAATTGTCGGTGCATTTGTATTGCCGCCAATCAAAGTTGGCATCACAGACGCATCAACCACACGTAGCCCATCAACCCCGCGCAGACGTAGCTGTCCGTCAAGGGGCGCGCGTTCATCTGCGCCCATGCGCACTGTACCGACCGGGTGATAGATTGTTTCTGCATTTTGACGGATAAAAGCATCAATCTCGTCATCTGTTTTGACTGACTCGCCCGGGCTCATCTCTGGCCCGCGATAAGGCTTCAATGCATTCTGACCGACCACATCCCGCATGATCTTGAGCCCTTCACGCATGACACGACGGTCTTCCTCTGTCGCCAGATAGTTTGGGTCAATTGCGGGCGTATCAAACGGATCAGTTGACCGAAGGCCAATGGTGCCCTTGCTTTCAGGGCGTAACTGGCAAGCATGAACCATGAATCCGTCTTGCTCAGGCGTTTCAGTGGCGTGAGCAAATGACAGCGCATTAACATAATGCAGCTGGATATCGGGCCGATCGAGGCCCTCTCGCGTCTTTAAAAAAGCACCTGCTTGAAGGAAGTTATCCGCGCCGGGCCCACTTTTCGCCGCCAGATATTTCAAGCCGATTGCGTATTTGCGCAACCCTTTACGCTGGGCATAGGCAGACAGAGGCTGACTCATTTCCTGATGCACCAGAACATCCAGATGATCCTGCAAATTCTTCCCGACATCAGGCGCATCGCAGACAACCTCTATCCCCTGTTGCATCAACTCATCTGCCGGGCCAATCCCGGAGAGTTGCAAGATTTGCGGCGATTGGACAGCCCCCGCACAAACGATGACTTCGCGCCCAGCACGGATGGTCTGGGCCTGCTTCCCTTTGCCTGACACCACCTCAACACCTTTGGCCTGCCCTTTTTCAACGATGAGCTTCGCCACTAAACCTGTAGACAGCACTGTCAGATTGTCCCGCACACCTGCAATTGGGCGCAAATAGGCAAAGGAAGCACTCCAGCGTTCTCCCTTTCGGATATTACGTTGATAGGGTCCAAAGCCCTCCTGCTGGGCACCGTTAAAATCTTCTGTCCGCTTATAGCCAGCCTCTTCACCAGCCTTCAAAAAAGCACGATAAACCGGATTATCCAAAGGGCTCTGACTGATCCAAAGCGGGCCGTTTTCACCGTGAAAATCATCAGCGCCACCTTCAAAATGCTCTGATTTACGAAAATATGGCAGCACATCCTCATAGCTCCAGCCTGTCAGTCCCATTTGGCGCCATTGATCGTAATCGCGTGCATGCCCGCGAATATAAATCATGCCATTGATTGAGGACGAGCCGCCCCAACCCTTACCACGAGGCCAGTACAATTTTCGTTTTTCTAAATGCGTTTGCGGCTCAGTCCAAAATCCCCAATTCTGAGGCCCTGCAGTGCCGATAAGCTCGCCCACCCCAGCAGGCATGCGCACCATCAAGCTGGTGTCCTTCTTCCCCGCCTCAATCAGACAGACCGAGAGCCCTGGATCAGCGCTTAACCGGTTTGCAAGGACACATCCGGCGCTTCCTGCTCCAATAATTACATAATCATATTCAGCCATTCTGGGCGTCCTTGTTTTTATTATTACGCGTCTGCGCGGAATTTGCGACTTTCACCCCAAAGACGCAACACTTTGTGAACATTTCATCATCTATAATGCCACCCAAATAAGCAATAGGGACAACACAAACAGCATACGGGGCGGTATGCGTAGTGAATGAGGAGGCATGAACATGACAGCATTGGCCCAGAATCACGCAATTTTCCGCCACAACCCCAAGCTGCGGAAGGATCATAGGCGACACAGGCGCGTAAACATCCGCCTGCATGGCCGTTTCCTGAATGATGCAAATGAAGAACACAGCCTCATGTGTCGTAATTTGTCCTGCGGCGGCGCTTTGTTTTCAAGCGCCTCAAAACCGGCCATCGATTCGCAGATTGTCTGCTATATTGATGAACTTGGCCGTATTGTCGGTAATGTTGTCCGGCACACAAATGATGGCTTCGCGATCGCCTTCAAAGCCAGCCAGATTAAGCGAGACCGGTTGGCCGATAAACTTATCTGGCTTGTCAATAAAGACCGCCTTGGATTGGTTGAAGAGCGAGGCGCGCAGCGTTTTGCAGCCGAAGGTCCTGCGCTTATTACCCGCCAGGATGGGCGCACACTTCAATGCCGCGTCGCTGATATCTCCTTAACAGGCGCAGGCTTCGAAACCGACGGTCCGAAACCAATGATTGGCGAAACTGTCAGTGTTGGCAATATTTCTGCTGAAGTGATGCGCTGCACATCAAACGGGTTTGGTGTACGTTTCATCCGTGCAGCAACAGATATCGTCAAAGATCATCAAGCTAAAGACCTGTAACAGACATGACACTCGATCTTAGCCAAGTTGATCCACCGATCTGGCGCGTTCTGATCAAGGACACAGCCTATGGCCCCTACACGCTGGGCCAAATGCAAAGCTTTGTTGAAGAGGGCCGCATCGGGCTGCAAACCAAAGTGGCTAAAGGCGATGGTGAACCTTTTATCGCCGCTGAAACGATTCAAGACCTCCAGGATGCTTTGCGAAAAAAGCACCTGCATCAGCCTAAGCGTCGGGCCAGTGATCGAACTGAAGCGCCGCATAATTACATCATCATTTCACGTCTGACCGGGATGGGTGAAACCGGTTTGCTCCAGCGCCTCAATACCTTTGGTAGCTTTGGCCAAGCCATGACAGGCGTTTACGTTTTGCGCAGCTCAACCAAGCTCAGCGTGATTCAACAAACCCTCCAGCAAGCAACCACCGCGCGTGACGAAGTGCTCATTGTTGATGCAACAGCCAATCGCCTTGGCTGGTTCAACCTTGGACCAGAAGCAGATATCCATCTGCGCTCTGTCTGGGATAAGAAGATCGACTAAGCGCGTGGTAAACAAACCTCTCAAACAGCGCGTCAGTGAGCTGACATCAGCTTTAAAAGCCTCCAGCAAAGCTGTAAATACACACCGCTTACAAACAAAAATATCAACATGGATTCTTATGATCTGCTCGATTATTGGCGGTTTCGTCGCCTTACAGACATACCGGTTTGATGTCTCAAAGCAGGTTGATGAAAGCGTTGCAAAAGCTTTTGAAATGATCATGGTGCACAATAGCAAGGAGTATGAAGCTGCACGTAAAAATGTGCGCTCATATGTGGTTGCTAAGCGCGAATGCGATGCACGTATCATTGCGCGTGACCTCACCGATGATGATTTTATCCGCCTGATTGAGTTCTATGACCTGGCTTATGCCTGCGTCGAAGCCAGGCTGTGTGACGCTGATGTATCGCGCAGCTTCTTTGCCCGTCACGCAAATTTTGATTGGCCAATCTTGTTAGGCGTCAGTGAGAAACTACGCAGCAATACCTTATCTTTTAAAGATGATACCGAATTCGCAAAAGGTCATCCCGGCTTTGCGACCACACCGATTGATGCGCCGCCCTGCGATGGGAATTTCTAGCAACATCCGCCCACAGGCGCAGCCTCAGCAATCTCACTCTCCCCAAACACATCAGGCGCTGCACAGCCCGGGAACAGTCCATAATGGGTCTCCCCTGCACCAACGACATCAAAATAAGGAGCAAACCTTGTCTCCATCAGCATAGAGAGCGTATTACCACATACCGGAAAAATCCGCCCTGCTTCAATCTCATGCTCACCATCCAGCTTGAAGACACGTTCCATACCCTCGATACCCCCTTTATAGATCACGGCCTGACCATAATCTTCACAGGCTGGTTCAAGACTATCCAGCTTAATCAGGCGCGCCGTAACAGAGGCAAAACGGATCGGGCTGGTCTTGGCTATCAGCTTCTTGTCGATAATGGCAAGGCGGCGATGATCCACCACGCGCGCATCCTTAAAACCAGCCTCTGCAACGATAGCCTGATAATCATTCCAGTAAAGCGCTCCTGAGAGACACTCCCCGTACAGGATTGGATCTTCGATCAGCTCTTTGGGCATACGGCGATCTGCATATACATCTGAAAAATAAAGCTCTCCGCCGGGCTTGAGCAATTTGTGTGCCGCGCGAAAAACCGCAGGTTTGTCCATACACAGATTAATGACACAGTTAGAGATGATCAGATCAAAGCTACCCGCCTCAAGGTCAAGTGCATCGAGTTTTTCAAGATAACCTTTCAGAAAACGTGTGTTCGGCTTGTCATACCCAAACTGTTCAGCGTGCCAGGCTTCATGCGAACGGGCCACCTCCAGCTGCTCATTGGTCATATCAACCCCGACAACTTCCCCCGTCTCGCCGACCAGCTTGGCAATCGCGTAAACATCTCGCCCCGCGCCACAGCCAAGGTCGAGTACTTTTAATCCTTCAAGTACAGCCGGAATAGCCAGCCCGCATCCATAATAGCGCGCCGAGACATCATCATGAACCGCCGCTAATGCATCAATGATATAACGTGGGGGGGCAGCGACCGTCGCGCATGCATCGGTTTTCAGATCAGAAGAGTTTGAAAGTGTTTGTCCGTAATACTCTTTTACACCAGTTTGTATGTTCACGGGCGGATTCCTTTTTTATCTCATGTTTCAGATACAAGACCCACACAACCTTGTCACGTCGATTATGTTTACGCATTTGTGAGCCCCATCCTGTAAGAATTTACTGTTACAGCTCTTGCTCATCTGGCCCCGATCCGGCATTGAGAAGCTTAGTTTTGGCTGCACTGCAATATAGCCCTTGTAACCCTAGGGAAGTGCTCCTATATGCTCATTGTGAGGATAAGCCTTGCAGATACTGTAATCATTGGAGGTTGAGACCGTTATGTTGCTCAACATGCTAAAAGGTAAACTTCACTCAGGCGCTGTTACCCAGTGTGACTTGCATTATGAAGGATCTGTCTCAATTGACATGGATTTGCTGGATGCGTCAGGCATTCTTCCACATGAGCGTGTCGATATCTGGAATGTCACAAATGGTGCACGGATCCAGACATATGCGATTGAAGCACCACGCGGCTCAAAAACAATTGGCGTTAACGGAGCAGCTGCGCGTAATTTTGCCGTCGGTGATCGGGTGATCATTGCTGCCTTTGCCCATGTTGAGGCTGAAAAAGCCCGCCAGCACGCCCCACACGTCGTCCTGCTGGACGAGACCAACACGCAGGTGAGCTAAGCTCTATCTATTTTAATACGGATCAAGGGCGTGCTTTACAAAAACACGCCCTTCGTAATTCCTATTGACGCACCACCTTGTGCCCTGCTGCTTCCAGCATGCCGATCAGGCTATCCTCGCCTGCCAAGTGTCCAAAGCCAACGGCAATAAAAATATCCCCCTTTTCTGTTTTCAGTAATTTACCGATTTTACCAGTCCAAGCCTTGTTTCGCTTGACCAGCATGACGTTATAGATGGTCTCACTCGACCAGGCCCCACGCTCATCATGCAAGATCGCGCCAATCGCTGCAACATCTCCAGCAAGCCAGGCCTCGGCCAGCTTTGCTTGCTGGTGCGGATCGTCCCGCAAGGTTCTGGCTGTATGCATCAGCATTCCAGTTTGCTCCTCTACCGGGAAACGCGCCATCAGTTCCATAAGTTGCGTGGCAGATTCAAACGACCGCAAGGGCGTTCCGGCCTCTGCGGCATGCTTAGCAATACGCGCTGCTGGTGTCCCGGTAAGATCAAACCCACCCTGTGATATAGCCAGCACGCCAAGCTGCACAGAGGCCAACCACGGCTTTAACTGATCAAGCGCTGCTAAGGGTGCCCCCAGCGGTGCTGATATAGCATTTACGTCTTCGCGCTCCTCATCGCTTAAAGTTGAACTCAATGTCGACCCGTCCGTATAGATGCCAATCGCCGGGATGAGTGCTTGCACCGCCGATTGGGCTGCAGGGCTTTGGTCTGTTTCCAGCACAATCAGATCAGCCGCGTTAAGCGCCGCTTTGATGGACGGGCTTTGCCACTCTGTTCCGGTTTTCAGAACGGGCGCAACCCCGAATAGATGTATAGCCGTGTCCTCATCCTGCAGTTTCCAAAGCGCTGGCCCCTCAACATATGTATCCGTATCTGCGTGCGCCTCATTTGCTATTGTTGAACAAGCAGCGATTGCGATCGCGGCGAACCCGCCAATCAGAAGTTTGGACATAGCTGACCTGTTTGCATGTTTCATCATCATTTTTCTCCGATTTTGGTTTTAAAGCGTAAGGTGTTTAGGTGTTCCTCAGGGCCAATCTCTGGCTAAGCGACCGGGCATAAGGCGAGGCTGACACCTTGAACATAACCGCCATCAGTATCGGCAGATAAAACGCATAATCAGATGGCACAATACTCATCAAGGGCACCGTCAGCAATGCCCCGAACACAAGCCCGCGGCCAAGGAACCGGTGTGTGCGGCTCCAAATCACCGGATCACTCAAGGTCCATTTATTGCGAAATCCGATACGTCCCTCAAACGGCGCAGTCACAATGTAATTTCCCATGACCAAAAAGAATAGAACCATCAGACCGGCCAAGGCATAATCAGCGCCGCGATCATCAATCACATCATAGATCATTAAAGGCATGACGATCTGAAGGAAAAGGGTCAGGATCGGCATAAAAAGCACACCCATCATTGCGATACGCTTGACCTTGCCGCTTTCTGTCAGCCGGCCACGCTTGAACCAGGCTATAACAGCGCTAAGCACTGTGCCAACGCCGACAATTGCCAGCGGGGTGGTCAGGAAATTTCGAACGCTTGAAATGCGCTCTCCTTTGTCAGTGTCCCATTCAGGTGGGAAACCAGTCATCCAAAGTCCGATACTAATTGCAGCGGCAAGGCCGAGCAGGCCTGCGGCTATCACATATGTGCGGTTCATGAGATTTCTCCCTTTGTCTTTGGTGTTGCGTTTGCATCCTTGCGCGCTTGGCCAGTGCCCGTTCCCAGCAAATTCATAAGCGCAGACATCGCTTCTTCTGCGACTGTCGCATTGAGATGGTAGGTAATGGTCACCCCCTCCTTAATGCCCTCAATCAGGTCGGCCTCTTTGAGCGTTGCAAAATGGGTAGACATAGTTGGCTTGGAGACATCATAGGCATCGGCCAGATCCCCGGCTGTCACCGGGCTATCTTGCAAGCGCGCGATAATATCCCGGCGGATGGGATGGTTCAGTGCTTTGAGAACAGTTGCTATCTTCATAGATTTTATTTAGATATTAAGCTAATTAGAGTCAAGACTAAATATAAATTCCCTTGTATATCTCTCTTGTTCTTTCAAAAATCCCAATAAAAGCAATGTTATAACGCATGTTACATAGTTGTTTTGAAATGATTTTTTTCTTGACGCACAGTTAAAATCACCTAGAGCTGTTTTTATGAGCGACCATATACATTCTCATAATGATACGCACTGCGACCACGATCACCCCGCAGGTGGACACAATCATTCCCATGGTGATGTCTCTACTGCTGATGGCCGCCGCCGTGTCGCCATTGCTGGCATTCTGACAGGTGGCTTCATGTTTGCCGAAGTGGCGGGTGGACTCATCTCCGGCTCGCTCGCACTTTTGGCTGATGCGGCCCACATGCTAACTGATGCGGCCTCACTTGGGTTGGCTTGGTTTGGATATAAACTCGCCGCGCGCCCGGCTGATGAGCGGCGTACATTTGGCTTTTCACGGATGCGCATCCTCGCCGCTTTCATCAACGGGTTGGCACTGCTTCTGCTTGCCGCCTGGATCACGGTAGAAGCAGTTCAACGTCTCATGGACCCACAACCTGTTATTGGCCCTCTCCTGCTCGGTATTGCCATTGTCGGCTTACTGGTGAACCTTATCTGCTTTTATGTGCTGGTCAGCGGGGATCATGATGATTTAAATTTGCGCGGTGCCATTTTACATGTCGCTGGTGACCTGCTGGGGTCGGTCGCCGCTATCGCTGCTGCTATTATCATCATTTTTACCGGCTGGATGCCGATTGACCCGTTACTCTCCATTCTGGTTGCTTTTCTGGTTGGCATTGCAGGTTGGCGCGTGACCAAAGAGGCTGGGCATATTCTGGTACAGGGTGCCCCGGGCGGGCTCACCAGTACACATATCACTGCAGACCTACTGGAGAATGTAGAAGGCCTTATGGAGGTCGGTCATGTTCATGTGTGGTCGCTAACCGAGAAAGAAACCATTGTCAGCCTGGAGGCGCGCATCACCCCAGATGTCAATCCGCACGATACCAGAGATGCCTTGAAACGACGTCTGAAAAATCACTTCTCAATCTCCCACGCTACAGTTGAGATTGGCCTGATAAATTAAATGCATCCGCGCGACCAGTCTTGTGATTGTTTAAACTGTCCTGTCAGATTCCATAAAGGGGCTTTATTCTGCGCGCTGAAACCGCCATACCCCTATCAAAGATGAATCATGATTGCGCCCTTTTGCTGAGGGCTCTTTTGAATAGAAAGTTTATCCATGTCCGAAACACGCCACACTGAAATCCTGATTATCGGCTCCGGCCCGGCTGGCTGGACCGCCGCCATCTATGCGGCCCGCTCCTTGCGTAAGACTCTCGTAGTGGCGGGTATCCAGCCGGGCGGCCAGCTGACCATCACAACTGAAGTTGAAAACTATCCAGGCTTTGCCGAGATTCAAGGCCCCGAATTAATGGACAAAATGCGCCACCATGCCGAGGTGATGGGAACCAAAGTCGCGGAGGATCACATCAATTCGGTCGACCTGAGTAAGCGCCCCTTCACAGCGGTTGGCGACAGCGGCGTCACCTATACAGCCGATGCCGTCATTATCTCAACAGGGGCACAAGCCAAATGGCTGGGCCTGCCATCAGAAGAAAAGTTTCAGGGCTTTGGCGTCTCGGCCTGCGCCACCTGTGACGGCTTCTTCTATCGCGAAAAAGAAGTCATCGTGGTCGGCGGTGGCAACACTGCCATGGAAGAAGCGTTGTTTCTGACGACTTTCGCCTCAAAGGTAACAGTCGTGCACCGCCGCGATAAGTTGCGCGGTGAAAAGATTTTGCAGGACCGCCTCCTCAAGCATCCAAAAATCGAAATGCGCTGGAACACAACACTTGAAGAAATTACAGGAACAGACATGCCACTTGGCGTCACCGGGGTGAAACTTAAATCGACAGTGACCGGTGAGATCGAAGACGTAGCTACACATGGCGTTTTTATCGCCATCGGCCACGCCCCGTCTACGGAGCTGTTCGTCGATAAGCTGGAAATGAAGGGTAGTGGCTATCTGGTCACCGCACCTGATTCAACGGTGACGAATATTCCAGGTGTCTTTGCTGCTGGCGACGTCACTGATGAAAAATATCGCCAAGCAGTCACTGCTGCGGGCATGGGATGTATGGCCGCACTGGAAGCAGACCATTGGCTAGATGCAGAAGCGGCCAAAACTGAATAATAGGCGGCTGGAGACTACAGTCCCACGCAATATAAATAATCCGGGTAGACCTTTATCTACCCGGGTTTTCTTTTGGCTTTTATAAGCTGGCTTATATACGAAATCGCTGTGTCGTAATCCGCCGTCCATTGCGCTCAATTGTAACCTGCCAGCTGCCGTCCTCACTTCGCAACGCCCCTTCTAATTGTTGTTTCGTACTCGTCTCGCGCCCATTAATGGCGACGATGATATCCCCAAGACGCAAGCCAACGCGCCGAGCAATGCTGCGTCTGGCCGGATGCTTTGTGACAAGAATACCTTTGAGAAACGGATCTGCGCCTAAGCTCTCTGCGAGTGCAGGCGAGAGCACAGCCACTTCAGCGCCAGAAAGCGGATGCGATCCACTCATCAGATTTAGCTCAGCATCAGTTGCCCCCGGCGGCGCGCTCAGCAAGACATTGACGAGCTGTTTTTTACCACCTCGCAACACACTCAAGCGCACGCGTTGCCCCGGAGACAGAGTCGCCGCCAGAAAGTTCAAGCCGCGCTCATCATAAACCTCACGTCCGTCAATTTCCGTAATCAGGTCACCGCGACGCAACTTTGCTCGGTCAGCCGGGCCATTCTCGTAAACTTCTGTCACGATAATGCCAAGCGGCCGATCAAGCCCTTGCGACTTGGCAATATCAAAACTGACTGATTGCCCCTTCAGGCCGAGCCAGGGCCGCGTAATCCGGCCTTCATTCACCGCTGCATCAACCACCCGGCTCACCATCTCGGCAGGAATCGCAAAGCCAATCCCGTTAGACCCGCCAGAGCGCGAAAAGATAGCCGTATTCACGCCCACCAACTCTCCGCGATTATTGATCAACGCCCCGCCTGAATTGCCAGGGTTCACCGCCGCATCCGTCTGGATGAAAAAGGCATAATCGGAAATGCCAACATCGGTGCGGGCTGTGGCTGATATAATGCCGCTCGTCACCGTCTGGCCAACGCCAAACGGGTTACCAATCGCCAGCACAAGATCACCAACCTCCGCATCCCGCGTATCTGCAAAAGACAAGGTCGGCAAGATGCCCGCATCCTCATCAATCTTCAATACGGCCAGGTCCGTGCGCTCATCGGCCAACAACAGTTCGGCGCTATATTCGCGACGATCGGAGAGGACAATCCGAAACTCGTCAGCCCCCTCAATCACATGATTATTGGTCACAATCACCCCATCCCGCCCAACGATCACGCCAGAGCCGAGCGAGCCTTGCTGGCGCTGCTGCTGGCGGCCAAACAGGCGATTGAAGACTGGGTCATTGGCAAAGGGCGACTGCTGAACGGTCTTGCGCGTATACACGTTCACCACAGCTGGAGAGGCCTGCTTCACCAGCGGCGCAAAGGTCAGATCTACCTGCCCGGCAGTTTGCGGAATGGCCGGGCGGTAAGAACCCTGCGCATAGGCCGTGACCGGCATCAGAATTAAAGCACCCAACAAAGCCAGAAGCAGCAAAACCGCCATAGCAGCTGCGGCAAGAAATTTCGAAGCATGTTCTGTCATGCGTATATCAATAATCATACTTAATGGCTCTATTGCGGCATGAATTGTGACGCAAGCGCCTAATTCATGACATTTCAGTTAGAAAATTTCGGTAGATCAGACTGCACATCAAAACACTTTTGCGATCAAGTCTACTCAGCTGCAATCACCGCGTACAATCGCCTGATAGAAGAAGGTCCGGTCCATTGGGTCCGCTTCAATTTGCGGCTGAAAGAAAGGGGCAGCCCGCCCTGTAGCCGCCAACCATCAGCTATTGCCGTCTAAACGCTTGCCTGCAATTGAACATTGTTGGTTCCGACAAGAAAGTCATATTCACAAACTATTGGTGTTAATTGAGCCAAGGATACACCGCCAATCGATCATGCAAACATGCCCCTAATCAGGCCAAGGCAAAGAGTCTGTTTATTCATAATAATTTGCCTCCAAAAAACGAAGTTCAGCTAAGCATGAAAAGATATTCGCATCTTTCAAAAGCTTGTCTTTCGTGCGCCCTGCATCCAGACTAAACAAAAAGCCCTGCGCACATGGCACAGGGCTTTAAACTTTTTTGAAAGCAAGGAAATCCTGCCCTAGTTTTCAGCAGCCTCTTCAGCTTCCAGACGCACGCGGTCCGGCGCACCTTTGGCGTCCACGTCGCGATCGACAAGCTCGATCACAGCCATTGGCGCATTGT
>CAYUFN010000005.1:0-1080 GCA_964443965.1 uncultured Hyphomonas sp.
ACCGGTCGGTCCGATTGCCGCTTTGCTCGTGTGAAGAAGCATCAATATAACGCGCGGGAGAAAGTGTAGGATAAGTTTTCTTTAAAACTCGAAACCAGGCTTGGCGACTCCTGCAGGATTCGAACCTGCGACCGTCGGATTAGAAATCCGATGCTCTATCCAACTGAGCTAAGGAGCCATTTGAAGCCATGTTTAATGCGTCCAGGGTTGTTTCCGGTTGGTCGCAAAATTTTCGGCGTAAGATTTGACGAGGCGTTTACGCGGCGCATCATCCTGCACGGTAAAGGTCATTCCTTCACGTTTGGCATAAGCGATAGCGCCAGCGCGGGTTTCAAAGTGCATTTTGACCTGTCCGCTCATATCATCAACCGAGGTCCAGCCCATGAGAGGATCGCTAGAACGCTTGGCATCAGAGGCAAGCTCAAGCACCCAGTCTTTTGTCTTACCACGTCCAGATTGCATGGCTGATTTTGCCGGTCTGTAAATACGCGCTTGCATAACGCCCTCATAAGTTTCGCTATTATTGAAAAATCAATACGCTGTTCTGCGCGAGCAAACAAGCGTGCAGCGCGACGAATAAGTATTTTTAGTCGCCACGCCTACGCTTAATGGGGTCTGGTGCCGTCGTTTTTGTCTTTGCTACCGGCGTTCCCTGATAGGGTTGCCTGCAAAGCTGCCTCATCAGCAGCTGACCATTCAATTGGGGTCAGTGGACGGCTGAGCGCGCGGGCAAGCACTTCTGTAATGTCAGATACCGGCACGATGGTGAGACCATCTTTGACATTCTCAGGGATATCGGCCAGATCTTTTTCATTATCCGCAGGGATCAGCACAGTTTTGATACCGCCGCGCAAGGCCGCCAGAAGCTTTTCCTTAAGGCCACCAATCGGCAGGACGCGGCCACGCAAAGTGACCTCGCCTGTCATGGCAATATCTTTCCAGACAGGATTTCCGGTGAGTAATGAGACAATCGCTGTTGTCATAGCAATGCCCGCTGAGGGGCCATCCTTTGGCGTTGCGCCTTCGGGCACATGAACATGGATATCAGTCGTGTTGAACACACTTGGTTTTATCCCAAGG
>CAYUFN010000005.1:1090-27135 GCA_964443965.1 uncultured Hyphomonas sp.
TCCCAAGGGACACCGCACGCGCACGCACCAGCGAATTGGCCGCCTGAATGGATTCCTTCATGACATCGCGCAAATTACCCGTCACCTTCATACCGCCACGACCAGCCATTTGAACCGCTTCAATGGTCAACAGATCGCCGCCAGCTTCGGTCCAGGCCAGACCTGTGACTGCGCCGAGTTGGTCTTCACTGTCAGCCAGTCCAAAGCGGAACTTGCGGACACCTGCAAAGTCGCTGAGGTTTTCAGCGGTAATCGTCTGGCTTGTAAGCGCCTCGTCCTGACTAATCTTGCGGACAGACTTACGGGCCAAACGCGCAATTTCGCGTTCCATGCTGCGCACGCCGGCTTCACGCGTGTAATAACGCGCCAGGTCACGAATAGCGTTGTCTTCGACAATCCACTCGGTTTCAGCCAACCCATGATCCTTGCGAATTTTCGGGATCAGGTGACGTTTGGCAATTTGCAGCTTTTCGTCTTCTGTGTAGCCAGCAATACGGATCAGCTCCATACGGTCAAGCAGAGGCTGTGGCATATTCAATGAGTTTGCCGTTGTAATGAACATCACATCTGACAGATCATAATCGACTTCCAGATAGTGGTCATTGAAGGTCGCATTCTGCTCAGGGTCGAGCACCTCTAGCAAGGCAGAGGCTGGATCACCGCGATAGTCCATACCCAGCTTGTCAATCTCGTCGAGCAGGAAGAGTGGGTTTCCTGTCTTGGCCTTCTTCATAGACTGGATAATGCGCCCCGGCATGGAACCAATATATGTCCGGCGATGACCGCGAATTTCGCTCTCGTCACGCACGCCACCAAGGGCGACACGCACAAAATCTCGGCCTGTTGCCCGTGCAATAGATTTACCCAGGGATGTTTTCCCGACACCTGGCGGGCCAACAAGGCAAAGGATCGGGCCACGCATTTTGTCTGTCCGCTTTTGCACAGCGAGATATTCAAGAATGCGTTCCTTGACCTTGTCGAGGCCATAATGATCTGCGTTAAGGGTGTCTTCTGCTTCTTGCAGATTGGTGGAAATCTGCTTGTGTTTGCCCCATGGCAGGGCTGTTAACCAATCAAGATAATTGCGCACAACGGTTGATTCAGCAGACATCGGGCTCATCTGGCGCAGCTTACGCAACTCACCATCAGCCTTTGTGCGGGCCTCTTCGGTCAGCGGGGTTTCGCGCAGCTTTTCTTCAAGCTCGCCAAGCTCATCACGCTCGCCGCCATCCTGTTCGCCCAACTCTCGCTGGATCGCTTTCATCTGCTCATTGAGATAATATTCGCGCTGGGTTTTTTCCATTTGCCGTTTGACGCGGTTTTTGATCTTCCGCTCCATTTGCAGCATACCCATTTCGCCTTCCATCTGAGCGAAGACTTTTTCAAGGCGCTCTTTAGGGTCGATAACCTCGAGCAGTTCCTGCTTATCCGAAATCTTGATCGAGAGTTGGGCGGCAACCGTGTCGGCAAGCTTGCCGGGGTCGGTAATTTTGCTGATCGTAGCAACAGAGTCGGGCTGGATTTTGCGATTAAGTTTGACGTAGTTATCAAACTGATCGACCACAGCACGCAAAAGCACTTTGACGCTTTGCTCATCAACGGGAGCCGGTTCAACAATACTAAGATCACCATCGAGATATTCGCCGCGGTCATTTAAGCGCTCGATGCGTGCACGAGACTGCCCCTCGACAAGCACTTTAACTGTACCATCCGGCAGCTTCAGAAGCTGCAGGATCGTCGCGACCGTACCTACAGGATAGATGTCTTCAACAGCCGGGTCTTCGACAGAGGCATCGCGCTGCGCCACCAGCATAATTTCGTTCTCGCCATCCTCAACCATTTCAAGCGCACGGACGGACTTATCGCGCCCGACAAATAGCGGCGCTACCATATCCGGAAAAACAACAATATCGCGCAATGGCAGAACGGGTAGTGTTTTGATCGTCGGCATCAATTCTCTCCTAACGCGGGCAGAATCCCCGCGTTCACCAGTCATAACATATATGACCTACAAACATGACTATTATTTGGCGATCCAGGTTCGCAGCTTCAAGGCATAAAATCAGTGTTTATGACGCTTCTTCTGCTTTTGTGTTCTCTGCGTGAACATAAAGGGGTTTGGCATTGCCATCAACCACTTCACCATTGATAACAACTTCTGAGACACCGCGCAGGTTTGGCAACTCATACATTGTATCAAGAAGAATAGCTTCCATGATAGATCTCAGGCCGCGTGCGCCCGTTTTACGGACAATAGCCCGCTTGGCGACCGCTTTTAGCGCATCCTCGGTAAAGGTCAGCTTGACTTCTTCCATATCGAAAAGACGCTGATACTGTTTTAGCAGTGCGTTCTTAGGCTGTGTCAGGATCGAGATCAGCGCATCCTCATCAAGGTCTTCAAGGGTCGCAATGACCGGCAAACGACCAATGAATTCTGGAATAAGCCCAAATTTTTGCAAATCTTCAGGCTCTGTTTCACGCAGTACATCGCCAGTTTTGCGATCTTCCGGGTTTTTCACCTCGGCACCAAAACCAATGCTGGCCTTATCGCCGCGTGACGAAATGATTTTATCGAGCCCGGCAAACGCACCGCCACAGATGAAGAGGATATTGGTTGTATCCACTTGCAGAAATTCCTGTTGCGGGTGCTTGCGGCCACCTTGTGGCGGCACAGCGGCCACAGTGCCTTCCATAATTTTCAGAAGCGCCTGTTGAACGCCCTCACCCGACACATCTCGTGTGATCGACGGATTATCGGATTTGCGAGAAATCTTATCAATTTCATCGATGTAAACAATGCCGCGCTGAGCGCGTTCGACATTATAATCGGCTGCCTGAAGTAGCTTTAGAACGATGTTTTCGACATCTTCGCCAACATAGCCAGCCTCAGTTAAAGTCGTCGCATCTGCCATTGTAAAAGGCACATCAATGATGCGTGCCAGAGTTTGGGCCAGCAGCGTTTTACCGCACCCTGTCGGCCCGACAAGGAGGATATTAGACTTGGCCAGTTCTACAGCATCGCTTTTTGAAGCGTGTGAGAGGCGTTTATAGTGGTTATGGACAGCAACCGAGAGAATACGTTTGGCGTAATCCTGCGCGATGACATAATCATCAAGGACATCGCAAATTTCCTGTGGCGTTGGTACACCTTCGCGGGATGAGACCATAGCAGTCTTATTTTCCTCGCGGATGATATCCATGCATAGTTCAACGCATTCATCACAGATAAAGACAGTTGGTCCGGCAATAAGCTTCTTCACCTCGTGCTGGCTCTTCCCGCAGAAAGAGCAATAGAGGGTGTTTTTCGATTCGCCGCCGGAGCCATTTTGTTTGGTCATGAATACCTCAGTGCCCGATAAAATTTAACACAAGCCTTACAAAACGCTTATCGGGTCGTTTCATAATAAGATGCCCGGCCTATCAAGCAAGAGCAGAAGCAATACCTTGTGTAACATTAATGTGCTAATAATGACTAAAAAGGCCTGATTAAGCGTCGTCTTCCTTCGATCTTGGCTCATAAACACGGTCAACGATACCAAATTCCTGCGCCTCATCGGCGTTCATAAAAGTATCGCGGTCGAGTTTTTGCTCAATCGCCTCGTATTTTTGCCCCGTATGCTTGACGTAAATCTCGTTTAAACGGCGTTTTAAGTCGATAATTTCTTCTGCGTGACGTTCAATGTCTGTCGCCACACCGCGATAACCGCCTGAAGGCTGGTGCACCATAACGCGCGCATTTGGTAAAACCATGCGCATGCCCGCTTCCCCGGACGCCAGAAGCAGAGATCCCATGCTGGCAGCCTGTCCAATACAAACAGTCGCGACCGGGCAGCGCACATATTGCATTGTATCATAAATTGCCAGACCCGCCGTGACATAGCCACCGGGCGAGTTGATATACATATAAACTTCTTTTTTAGGGTTTTCAGACTCCAGGAAGAGCAACTGCGCGGTGACAGATGTTGCAACGCCATCATCAATGCCGCCAGTAATGAAGATAATCCGCTCTTTAAGCAGGCGGGAATAGATGTCATAGGCGCGTTCGCCGCGACTGGTCTGCTCAATCACTGTTGGCGTGAGATTAAAGCCGGTTTCGCGTTGGTGTGTCATTCGTGCTGCCTTCAAGGGTATGAGTCGTTATTTCGGTTTGTATGACGGAGACTGATATATTTGTCTACGCCAATACAGTTACAAGCCTTATCAAACCTTTTCTTTTAAGTGCACTTCCTGCAATGAGGGTGCAAAATATCTGTTGATGACCTAAAGAGCACCTTATGACCAAACCCTCGCCTGTCTTTATTGTCGGGACCGGACGTTGCGGTTCAACCCTGATGTCGAACCTGATCAACTTGCATCCTGACATATTAAGCCTGTCTGAAGTTTTCGTTTCGTTTGCAAATGAGGGGTTTGTCCACCGCAACCTTGATGGCGAGGGCTTTTGGAACCTGTTGACGGACACAGCCCCAATATTACGCAAAGTGATTAATCCAGACCGTAGTCCGGTTGAGTTCACCTATGAGTTTAAAGAGGACAGCCCCTGGACAATCGATGATTTACCCGCCTGTTTGTTTATGACGTTGCCACATTTTTCAGATGAGCCAGACAAGCTCTACCGCGCTTTGGAACCGGTCATTCGGCCACGCCCTAAAGCACCGCTTGGGGAACATTATCAATACTGGTTTGACTGGATGACTGCGCAAGAGAACAAGTCTATGTGGATTGAGCGCTCGGGCAATTCCATCACCATGGTCGACTCCCTGCGCAAGCACTTTCCAAATGCTAAATTCGTACACATTCACCGCGACGGGCGCGAAACAGCCATGTCGATCCGCAACTTTATGCCACTGCGCATGTTTATGCATATGTGGCTAAGGCTAAGGCGGGTGGGTGTCGACTTGCTTAAGCCGCCATTCCGCTACTCAGACAGCCGTCTGATTGCCGCCTTCTCGCGCCAGTTTATTTCTATGCTGCCGGTTGAGCGCTATCTTGATACGGTGCCAGAGGCGGCGGCGGCGGGCAAGTTCTGGTCCGCCATGATTACGCAAGGATTAAAGGAGCTGTCCCGTGTGCCACAGGAAAATGTTCACACGATGACTTATACTGACCTTGTCGAGCGTCCGCGCGAGACATTGGAGACATTTATCAATTTTGCTGCTCCCAATCTCGATCATGGCGACTGGCTTGATCAAGCGTCTAAGTTGCCGCAAAAGTCGGCACCGAAATGGCAGGCCCTGCCCTCTGATGAACTGGCAAAACTGGAAGAGGCTTGCGCTCCGGGCATGAAACTGCTGGGATATACCTAGCTTGCTTTTAAGTGGAATGCTCATGTATCGCCTAATCCTTCTTCTGACCGCCCTGACTTTTGCTGCTGCCAGCCATGGACAAGAATCCCCCCGTGACGCAGTTGACGCCCTCTTTGATGCAATGCGTGCAGGCGATGGGGAGGCTGTGCTGGGGCTTGTCGCTGATGGTGCTCCGCTGATGCGTGTCGAAGCAGAAGGGACTGTGCGCAACAGTGCGTTCGAAGACTGGGCGGCATGGGTTGAGGTGCAGAATAATGGCGATGCCGACGAGCAAATCTTTGCTGTCAGCACACGTGTACATGGTGACCTTGCCAGTGTTTGGGCTCCTTTTGTCTTATATTATAAGGGGGAGCTTGTGGGGTGCGGCGTCAACCAGTTTACCCTGGCCCGCGAAAAGGACGCCTGGACAATCATCCACGGTATTGACACGCAGGATGGCGGCGATTGTGCGACGTTCCAAGCGCGTTATAAGGCCGCAAATTAAGGCCGGTTCTTGCCACCGGAAAAGAAGAAGCCGCCGGATCGCTCCAGCGGCTTTTCTGTTTTAGGCCGACGGCTGAGACTTCTACTCCTCAACCTCAGCGAAGAGATCATCCTTGGAGACCTCCTTGTCAGTGACTTTGGCAATTTCGAGGATATGGTCGACGACTTTTTCCTCGTAAATTGGCGCGCGAACCTGTGCAAGGGCACCTGGGTTCTTCTGGAAGAACTCAACGACTTCACGCTCTTGACCCGGGAACTTACGCGCTTCGGCGATCACAGCTTGCTGGACTTCTTGATCGGTGATCTGAACCTCAGCAATGCGACCAATCTCGGCAAGGACAAGGCCTAGGCGGACGCGGCGTTCAGCAATGGCGCGATATTCTTTTTCCAACTCCTCATCGGACTTCTTGGAATCTTCTTCATCCAGATTACCGGCTTCTTTTTCCTGCTGAAGCTGTTGCCAAATCTGGCTGAATTCCTGCTCAACCATTTTCTGTGGCAGATCAAAGCTATGTTTTTCATCGAGGCTGTCGAGCAAGGCACGCTTGGCTTTCTGGCGTGACGCCTGATCATGCTCACTCTTGATCTGTGCGCTCATCATCTCACGTAATTGTTCGAGGCTTTCCAGGCCAAAATTCTTCGCAAAATCTTCGTCGATTTCAGCCTCTTTCGGCATGCGGACTTCGCGCACTTTTACTTCGAAAAGAGCATCTTTGCCTTTAAGGTTTTCAGCCTGATAATCTTCTGGGAAGGTAACACTTAGCTCGGTTTCATCTTCGGCTTTTACGCCAATGAGCTGTTCTTCAAACCCTGGGATGAAACGTCCGGCACCAATAACAACGGTTTGTTCTTCAGCCGCGCCGCCATCAAACGGTTCGCCGTCAATCTTGCCAACAAAATCGATGACAACCGCATCGCCATCCTTGGCTTTGGCTGTTTTGGCGCGAGGTTTATATTGTTGATTCTGATCAGCAAGCTTTTGCAAGGCTTCATCAATATCGGCGTCTGCGACAGGTGTCACCGGACGCTCGATTTTAAGCGTCTTGATATCGGCAGGCTCAAAATCAGGCATCACATCCACATTCAGGGAATAGGCCAGATCAGCCTTGCCCTCGAGGACAGGCTCAATATCACCGTCCATCTGCACATCAGGCTGTGACGCCGGGCGCACATCAGCATCTTCAAGCGCTTTCTGGTTGGCTTCGGCAACCAAGCCTTCGATCAGTTCGCTCATAATGGATTTGCCGAACATTTTCTTGACGTGCGCGACAGGCACCTTGCCGGGACGAAACCCTTTCAGATTCATTTGCGGGCGAATTTCTTCGATCCGGCTATCGAGCTTGGCCACGAGTTCTGAGGCAGGAACGGTCACTTTGAATGTGCGGCTGAGCCCCTCGGCGTTGGTCTCGGTAACTTCCATAATCTTTTGTCCTTGGCGCATACTCTCTTTGGCGAGCATGTCAGCGGGTTGAATCTCTATTGAAGGCGCGGCTTATGTCACAAGGATTGCCCCCTGTCCATGTCACCGATGCGCTTGTGCCAAATGCATATCACTCGCGCAAGTCTAAACACGCGTATTTATGGCGATTTTTGCCTTGATTGCCGGAGGGTTATCAGGGCCATATGAGGGGTGAAAACGCGAAATTAGATAAAAAAGAAAAGGGTCAGCAAATGGTTGTTGAATATGAAACAAAAGACCGGGTCGCTATAATTACTTTAAACCGCCCGGAAGCCCGCAATGCGGTCAACGCTGCCGTGGCTAGTGGGCTGGAAGCTGCACTCGACAAATATGAGTCTGATCCGCAATTATGGGCGGCGATTTTAACCGCAAATGGCAAAGCATTTTGTGCTGGCGCAGACCTGAAAGAGATTGCGGCGGGCAATGCAGGCGGCCTGAGCACGGAAAAGGGTGGTTTTGCTGGCATTGTCAGCCGCGACCGGACGAAGCCGTTGATTGCTGCTGTCACCGGGAGCGCGCTTGCTGGCGGGACCGAAGTAGCCCTCTCCTGCGATATTATCATCGCCGCTGATACAACTGTGTTTGGGTTGCCTGAGGTGAAACGCTCGCTCATTGCTGCTGCTGGTGGCCTTTTCCGGCTACCACGCGCACTTGGCATGGCACCGGCACTGGAATGCATCCTGACAGGTGATCCTTTACCATCAGCGCGCGCCTATGAGCTTGGCATGGTCAATCAGGTCTGTCCGGCAGAGCAAGTTATGGATGCTGCGCATAAAATGGCCGACCGCATCTGCGCCAATGCGCCGCTGGCTGTACAAGCCAGCATGCAAGTCGCCAAACGCGCCTTTATGGATGATGATGCCACCCTCTTCCGGGCTGGCGGGAAAGCCTTTGGCGGGGTTGCGGCAAGTGAGGATTTCAAAGAAGGCCCCCGTGCCTTTATCGAAAAGCGCGCGCCAAACTGGCAGGGCAAATAAGACCTTTCATGAACCTTCTAGCGAGCAAGGGGCCGGACTTGCTCTTTAGCCCTTCGCTTTTTAGAAGGGTCGCCCCCTCACATGAGGCTGCCTTTTAAGTTTAACCGATTAACGTATTCTGGCTAACAGCGTCTATTCTGACGCTTGATCGGCAACACCGGATTCATGCGCGCGCTGCGTGACGAATGCGCGAATTGCCGAAAGGTCATCGTCTGATAATTCCCGAGCAAAGCCGACCATGCCGGCATCTTTCAAGGCACCATCACGGGTGATAAGGAGCCAGGTGTCTTCATCAGAGAGTGCATATGACCACCGCAAGTCTGGCAGGACACCGCCAGAGACCGCCGTATCGCCATGACAGCCGGCACAGTAACGCTGATAACGGCCAAGACCGATATCGATCTGTTCAGGTGTGCCGAAGGGTTCTGGAGCCGGAACACGGGCACGGGTGACATCATAAGGTTCAGGCAGGACCTGCTGGCCACCCAGTTTATAGACAAGCAGCCGAGACCGATTCACTTGCGGGCCTTTATCCTGAATATGAGAGAGATCACCGGTTAAAAGCGGTAATATACCGCCCCAGCCTGCCAGAATTGCCACATATTGTTCACCATCAAGTTCATAAGTGATCGGGGCAGCGACAACGCCAGTTTGCACCTGCTGGCTCCACAAGCTTTCACCTGTGCGCGCATTATAGGCGGAGAAATTCCCCTTATGGTCACCCTGAAAAACGAGCCCACCTGCTGTTGACAGAGTGCCACCATTCCAGGCGCCGCCATGCTCAACACGCCAGACTTCTTTTTGTGCGACTGGATCCCATGCCAAGAGGTGTCCACCAATTGTTTGACGTATTGTTTTACGAATCTCAGGATCACCGGGCAAGGCAACGGCTTTCAGATCAACGCCAAGATTTACAGTCAAATCGCTCAGCGCATAATCATCAGCAACATCTATGTAAGGAAAGCCCAAAACCTGAGCTGGCAGATAAACAAGGCCTGTATTCGGATCAAATGACATGGAATGCCAATTATGCGCGCCCATCGGGCCCGGCGTGCTTTCAAAAGGGGCGCCTGTCTTCTGGTAATAGGCTTCGGGCACTATATTCGGACGCCCGGTCTCCTGATCTATCCCGGTCGCCCAGTTCATAGGAGCAAAGGCTTCGCCTGAGATGAATTCACCTGTTTGCCTGTCAAGCACATAGAAGAAACCATTCTTGGGTGCCTGCATTATGACCTTCCGTTCAGCCCCGTCAATTTCGAGTTCAGCAAGGATCATTTGCTGGGTCGCCGTAAAATCCCATTGGTCGCCCGGCGTAGTTTGGTAATGCCAGACATATTCTCCAGAATCAGGGCGCAGCGCGACGATAGAGGATAAGAACAGATTATCTTCTATTCCATCGTTGCCGGGGGCACGCACGTCCGGGTTCCAAGGGGAGCCATTACCGACACCAATGTAAAGAAGATCAAGCTCTGGGTCATAGGCCATCGAATCCCATACGGTGCCGCCGCCGCCTGCCCGCCACCACTCGCCAGACCAGGTCTCGGCTGCCATTTCCAATGCAGGATCCTCAAAGCCATCTTCGGGATTACCCGGCACCGTAAAAAAGCGCCAGTCCAGCGCGCCAGTCTCTGCATCATATGCTGACACATAGCCGCGCACACCATATTCGCCACCGCCATTTCCAATCAGCACACGCCCTTTAACCACGCGCGGCGCGCCAGTGATCGTATAGGCCTTCGTCCGATCGGTGATTGTATCCGTTTCCCATTTCAACTCACCGGTTTTTGCATCCAATGCAAATAACCGTCCATCAAAAGAGGCAGAGAAGATGGTTCCATCCTGATAGGCCGTGCCACGATTTACAACATCGCAGCACCCTTTGACGGCCCACTCACCGGGCACTTCGGGATCATACTGCCAGAGCAACTCACCTGACCGTGCATCAAAAGCATGAACTTTTGACCAGGCAGACGTCAGATACAAAACACCGTCCACGAACAAGGGTGTTGCTTCCTGCCCTCGCCTTGTATCCATATCATAGTACCAATCGAGACCAAGATTGCTGATATTTTCGGTCGTAATTTCATTGAGCGGGCTGTAACGCTGCTCATCATAAGTGCGGCCATGGGAAAGCCATACGGACGGATCTGTCATCTGCGCGACAAGGGAGGTGCCTGCAGGCACTTGCGCCGCCTCACCCTGTGGTGGTGATTCTGGTGCGCTGCAACTGGCCAGGAGCCAAAGTGCACTGGCAGCGAGGCCTGCAATTCTTACCATTTTTACTTATCCCGTTTTCGCCATATTATAGATTTTTATATCAGTGTTAGCTTCCAAGCCTTCCTGACCAAACTCAACGCCAATACCAGACCCTTTGATACCACCAAAAGGGACGTGCGGGGCAATCTGTCCGTGCTGATTAATGTAAACCGTACCAGCTTCAATACGGTCGGCAACTTTACGCGCTGCTTCAGGATCAGATGCCCAAACCGATGCACCAAGGCCGACATCTAGCCCGTTGGCCTGGACGATAGCCTCTTCAACATCACTGTAACGAATAATTGGCAGCGCCGTACCAAACTGTTCTTCATCAACCAGACGGGCACCAGCTTCAATATCGGCAACCAAAGTGATTGGATAGAAATTGCCAGGGCCTTCAGGCACAGTCCCGCCAGTGAGTATACGTGCACCGCGCGCGCGCGCATCATCGACCAGTTCGGCAACTTTATTACGCTGCATCTCATTTTGCAAAGGGCCGACCATGGTCGTGTCATCAAGGCCATTGCCCATCGGCATACTCTCTGCAATATCAACCAATGCGGCGCACATCTCATCATAAATAGAATCGTGCACGTACAAACGCTTAAGCGCTGCACAAGTTTGCCCCATATTTAAAAAAGCTCCCCAAAAAACGCCTTCAGCAATGGCTTTGGGGTCGGTCTCCGGCAGAACGATGCCAGCATCATTTCCACCTAGCTCCAAAGTCAGCCGTTTGAGATTGTCGGCAGCGCTTTGCATAATCTTCTTGCCTGTGGCGGTCGAGCCGGTAAAGACAATTTTATTGATGCCTTTATGTCCACTCATCAAGCCACCAATTTCGCCATGACCTGTAACACAGTTTAAGACACCAGCAGGCAAAACAGTGTTCAATAGCTCGACCATCCGCAAAGTCGATAATGGTGTATTTGGGCTTGGTTTGATCACAACCGTATTGCCAGCGCGGATTGCCGGAACAATGTGCCAAACTGCGATCATCAAGGGCCAATTCCATGGTGTAATTGACCCGACAACACCGACAGGAACGCGGTGCTGCTCAATACGTGCTGTCTCATCATCCTGAAGCACTTTAACAGGCATTTCGAGCTCAGCGGCATAGCCAGCCCATGCGGCTGCGCCGCCAACCTCAAATTCTGCCCCCATCGTTTTGAGAGGCTTGCCTTGCTCTTTTGTCAAAAGCTCAGCCAGTTCAGCCGCATTTTCGGTGATCACCGCCGCCATCTTACGACAAGCTTCGCGTCGTTCTTCATCAGGTACCGCCGCCCAGGACACTTGTGCCGCGCGGGCAGCAGCGACAGCATCATCCAAGTGTTTCGGGGTGCAAACTGGCGCAATTCCGACAACTTCGCCCGTCGCAGGATTTGGCACCTTATGTCCATCATCAGCGCTGATCAGCTGGCCGTTGATCATCATCGCATATTTGCGTACGTCGGCTGCTTTGCTAGTGGAATTTTTTCTAAAACCAAACATTCAAACCTCTTTTATGAACTCGCTTCACCCCAACAAGAATGAGCTAACCGATATGTGTTCCGGACACACGTCTTTAAAGAAGATTAGAGCGGTGCTGAGGGGCAAATCACACCACCGCTCTCTATCCAGAGTATTGCTGAATTCAGGCTAGAACTCCACGTCCAAACGCACACGCCATTCACCCGGGCGATTGAAGGACGCTTCGACGAAGCTCAAGGCTCCGGAATTGAAGCCAGACCCAATAAAGCGTTCATTCGTGATGTTGCGACCGATAAGGGACAGCCCCCAGTTTTTGCTCTCAGGCTCATACTTGATTTGACCACCGAGCAGACCGACAGAATCTTCAATAAGCTCTGGCGTGTTCTGCGCATCATTGGCCGTTTCACTGCGCCAGCTATAGTTCAGATTGAACGTTAAATCACCGCGATTATCCGGCAGCGCCTGAACATAGTTGCTCGCCAAAGCAAAGGTAAACTCTGGTGTGTTCTGCAAATCATCATCAATGGTGACTTGAGGTGCGACCAGATCAGAAATCGTCCGATACTCAGCGTCGATATATCCGAATGATCCGACAAGCGAGAGATTGTCTGTTGGATACCATTCCAGCTCCCCCTCAATGCCGCGAATGCGGGCATCACCGGCATTGGCGTTCAATGGCGAGATACCTGCTTGCAGAACAATTTGAATATCATCGTAATTGTTCCAGAAGCCAGCAAGATTGGCTCTGAGCGATCCGTTAAGGAGATCAGCTTTGACACCGACTTCATAATTATCTGATGTTTCCGGATCAAACACGATACCGGGCAGCGATGTACCTGCTGGTGTTGTACTGGCTCCTGCAAAATCTGGGTTGAATGGTGCCACCAGACGGGTCGTGAAGCCGCCGGACTTAAAGCCCTGAGAGAACGTAAAATACGTGAAAATGTCTTTGTTGACCTGATAGTTTACACCCGCCCGGAAAGAGACATCATCGAAGTTTGCCACTTGCTCCTGCTCAGGCCCAAGGAAGAAGATATTCACGCTGCCATCCGGATTAAGGCGCGGGAACGGCGTGTCACCTTCTCCATCTTCGATAAAGCCGCTTGGAGTTGTCGGATCAGCAAACGCACCCGCAAAGAAAGGTGTTGTGTTTTGTTGATCAAGTTGCAACTCTTTGCGCTCGTCTGTGAAGCGTATACCGAAGACCAAATTCAGGCCATCGAAGACTTCATAGTCGACTTCGCCAAACGCAGCCAGCGCCCGTGTGTCCTGGGAGTTTGCGCCGAAAATGTTGATGATTCCTCCAGCAATTGGAACCTGGTCAATCTGGAGTGCGTCCTCGAAGAATGCAAAACCACCAAGTGTATAGCTCAACCGACCATCAAGCAGGCTACCAATGAGCTGGACTTCCTGACTAAATTGACTTTGATCGAGCACAAAACTTGTCTGGTCAAACGAGAACGGAGAGTTGTCGATGTCCCGGCCAAACGCGCCTGAAAGCTCGCGATAAGCCGTGATAGATTTGACCGTCAAATTTGGATTGAAGTCAAACTCGGACACTGAAGAAATGCCCCAGGAATCCAAGTTTGAGAAATTGGCTCCTGTCGCAAACGTCTGATCAACATCGCCCGGGATAAGCGCGTTTGAGAATGTGCCGACATCATTTGTTGGATCACCATCATTGTTTATGCCTTCAAGGAAACCAGTCAACGCGCAAGGTGGAATGGCACCTGCGGGTGCAGTTAGGCATCCGTTAAAAAGCCCAGCTAAAGAGGTGGTTAGAACCCCCTCTGGCGTAACCCCTTGTGGAAGACCCGTGGCAGGATCGATGAATTGCGCATCATCTGCTGACCCAAGCGATACAAGTGTACCAGCAGGCGCAGCATCACGGATACGCGAATAGTCAGCTGAGAGTGTTGTTTCGAAACGATCACTTGGCGCCCAAAGCAACTTGCCACGGATAGCCTGATTATCCAGCGCGCCGCGGTCTGCCCCATTATTGGTGTCTGCAACATTGATCTGATCGATCGGAAGAACGGCGCTGAAAGGTGACTGCGCAGTTGGGCCAGCCGGAATGCCATTCGGATTATCAGGCGTTACGATCCCGGTAGGGTCGAAGAGTACCTGCTCTTGAAACCCATCCTGATCTTGTGTGGAAAAAGCGAAAGTCGCGGCAAGCGTATCACTGATTGGGATATTCACAGCCCCATCAAAGGCCAGACGGTCAAACCGCCCAATTTCAGCTGCGCCACGAAACGAAAACTCATCAAAATCTGGACGCTCGGTCCGAATATTGACAGCACCGCCGATGGAGTTTCGCCCAAACAGCGTTCCTTGTGGGCCTTTAAGGACCTCTACTTGTTCAATGTCAAAGAGCTGGAAAACAGAACCGACTGTTCTGGCGATATAAACATCATCAACATAAACGCCTACACCGGGGTCTGTATTGACAGCAAAGTCAGACTGACCGATCCCACGAATGAACCCTTGAAAGGTTGATGATGCACCTGAAAAAGTCGACGTCGTGTCGAATGTCACGTTGGGTGTAAATTGCCCAAGCTCAGCTGTATCAGTTATGCCGCGAACTTCCAGCGCGCGCTCA
The DNA here is from genome assembly GCA_964443965.1 of uncultured Hyphomonas sp. Taxonomy (GTDB): domain Bacteria; phylum Pseudomonadota; class Alphaproteobacteria; order Caulobacterales; family Hyphomonadaceae; genus CALLCD01. The sequence continues at coordinate 15,638 of CAYUFN010000005.1, forward strand.
GTGAAGGCTGAAACCGTCACCGGTGTTGATTGTAGGTTTTCCTCGACGCGACGCGCCGTGACTGTGACTTGCTCAAGACGGCGCGTATCAGCCTCGCTCTGGGAGCCTGCCTCTTGAGCCTGCGCGACGGTGGCCGCTGTCAGTGCGAGTGCTGAAACCGATGCACCTTTAGCAAGCGCATGCGTAAGGTTAAACTTTGAGTTCTTTAATATCATGCCGTTTTCCTCCGTCGGCTGCCAGACCTCATGTTTGGGCCTTGGGCTTTTACCAGTTGCCGGCGCGCCATGTGCGAACTATTGCCCAACAATTCGGCACGCCATGCAGACGAAAACGCACTAATACGCATTTTCGTTGCAAATGCAACCTTTGCGATGAATACTATTTTAATATTTGTTTTTTTGTGCCACCCTAAAGTTTGAAAATGCTCAAAAAATAATTCAGGAGAAATGAGTGATGGCCGGAAAAAACGATTCGCTTTCGCGCTTTCAGATCACTGCTCTGCTTGCTCTAACTTGCCTTAATATGCAGGACGGTTTCGACATTCTGGCAATTTCATATGCGGCCAATGCAATAGCTGTTGACTGGCAGATTGATCGCGCGAGGCTTGGCCTGGTTTTGAGCGCGGGCCTTTTCGGCATGATGGTCGGCGCGATGGCTCTTAGCCCCTTTGCCGATAAAATAGGGCGCAAGCCCATAACGGTTTTAGGGCTGGGGCTTTCAGGAACCGGAATGTTGGTTGCAACATTTGCGCCTTCAATTGAAGTTTTAATGATCGGAAGAATCATTACCGGCCTTGGCGTCGGCGCGATACTCGCGAGTATAAATACTCTGGTGGCCGAGTTTGCCTGCGAGCGGTATCGCGGTCAAGCGGTCGCTATTCTTCAACTTGGGTTCCCGCTCGGGGCTTTCTTTTCAGGGTTCATTGTTTCATGGCTCCTTGATGTTGGCTCCTGGCGACATGTCTTTGCCTTTGGAGCTGCGACCTCTTTCCTCTTTATTCCCATTGTCGCAACGCTCCCGGAATCTATGGACTATCTGGCCAAGAGCGGCAGACCGGACGCCCTGGAGAAGATCAACAAGACTCGCACGAAGCTAAACCTGCCCACATTGAATGCTCTGCCAGCGCACACGGATCGCTCTTCGCCTAACGCCCTCCGAGCTGTTGGCACACTCTTCAATCGCGACTATCGGGTACGCACAGCCCTCATATGGATGGCCTTTTTCCTTGTCCTGACAACGCTTTACTTTCTGCTGAGCTGGATACCTAAATTACTTATAGATGCCGGCTTCAGCGAGGATCAGGGTAATCGCGGCGGTCGCCTCATCAATCTGGTTGGAATGGGCGGCATCCTTCTGATCGCTATTGCCAGCCGCTGGGTTCGTCCATCAGCTATTACCAGCATCTATCTGGTCATTTTGTTTTTTTTACTTCTTTTGCTTGGTACACAGACAGCTTCATACGCGGCTTCTCTGGCTGTAATCGCTGCCATTGGTTTTGTGATCCACGGGTCCATGATCGGCCTTTATGCGACGACCCCTGTCCTTTATCCGGCAGACATTCGGGCAACCGGTATGGGCTGGGCAATTGGTCTTAGCCGATTCGGCGCCGTCCTTGGCCCAGCATCCGCTGGCTTCCTGCTGGAAGGCGGCTGGTCCCCCCAACAACTCTTTCAGGCGTTCTCAATTCCAGCCCTGTTAGGGGCGGCAATCGTTTTTGTGCTTTGGCGTGATGAAAAACAGCGCGCGCGACTGGATTAGGCGCATACTATTTCATTTCCAGTATTGATTGTTCAAGTTCCTGTAACTCCTCAATAAGCGCTTGTGCCCTGGCGCGGCCAACAACATCTTCGAGTTGCTGGTTGAAATTCGCCGCCATTTTAGAAAGCTCGCGAAACACTTTAACACCAGCTTTCGTAAGCTCCAGTTCATGCCGCCGCCTATCACTTTCCAGATATATGCGTCGCAGCCATCCACGCTCTTGTAAGCGTTGCACAGCCCTGGAGATCTTTGTCTTTTCCAAATTTGAGCGTTTGGATATCTCAACTGCGCTTAATGGCCCGTATTGCCCAACATTGAAAAGCACGCGCCACTCGGTTCGACCAAGTCCATATGTTTCCCGATAGCATTGGTAAAACGCCTGACTTGTCTGCTCCGCAGCTTGGTACAAGCGATAAGGCAAGAAATTCTCTAAATCAAAGTTCACCAAAACAATCCTCTCGAAAAATCTCTTGATAGTTGCGTTAGCAACTGTTATGTTCACAATTGTTGCACCCAATATTATACAGGCGGAACGAAAAACCAAGCGTTGACCGTCGCGAAAGATTAACAGGGAACCATAATAATGTCCAAACCGTTCGCATCTTCTGCCGACATGGAAGAAAAAACTGAAACACTAGAGATTCTTGATGAAGGCGTGTACGCGCTGACTGCTGAGGGTGATCCGAATGTAGGTGCTATTGAAGGCGAGGATTTTATTGTTGCCATTGAAGCACGCGCCACGCCAGCAGCTGCCAGAAAATGGCTGAAGCAACTTCGCGAGCATACGGATAAACCTGTTAAATACCTTATCTTAACGCATTACCATGCCGTGCGTGTGCTGGGCGCGAGTGCATTTGGGGCTGAGACGATTATTACTTCAGACACGACGCGCAAACTTATCGAGGAGCGCGGGAAGCAAGATTGGGATTCAGAATTTGGGCGTATGCCACGCCTGTTTGTTGAGCCTGAGGAAATCCCGGGGCTTACACATCCCGACATCACATTCGCAGACCATGCACGCATAGAGCTTGGCGGAAATCGTGGACACCTGAATCTTGACTTTTGTGGCCGGGGCCACACTGCAGGCGACATCGCCGTTTGGCATGAGAAGTCTTCTACCCTTTTTGCAGGTGATCTCGTTGAGGCTGAAGCCGCGCTCTACACTGGTGACGCCTTTCACATGGATTGGTCGAGTGGCACGCTGGACAAGGTCAAAGCGTACGGCGCTGACAAGCTTGTTGGCGGCCGCGGCGCTGTCGCGCGTGGGACAGATGCTGTCGATGCAGCCATCGAACAAACGCGTGGCTTCCTGACCGGCATGATTGAGAATGTCAGACCGGTGCATGCTGCTGGAGGGACCTTAAAAGAGGCCTTTGAGCGCACACATGCCGCACTGGCTCCAAAATTTGGGGCGTGGCCAATTTTTGAACATTGTCTTCCCTTCAACGTTCAACGCCTTTGGGATGAACTTGATGGCACCGACTGGCCACGCATCTGGACGATGGCGCGCGATCGCGAAGTCTGGGATCAGCTTCAAGGATAAGTTCTATGGCACGTTCAGATTTTTCACAGATCCCCCGGTATAAAGAGATTGCAGCGACCCCGCCTGCCATTTCAGGCCAACATCATCCCGTCATTATTGTTGGTGGTGGCCCCGTCGGCTTGACGGTCGCTCTTGATCTTGGTCAGCGCGGGCATCCTGTCGTCGTGCTCAATCAGTTTGATTTTATTTCTGGCGGCTCAAAGGCGATTTGCTTTGCCAAGCGCACGCTGGACATCTGGAATCGCCTAGGGGTTGCCGAACGTATAATTGACAAAGGCGTCATCTGGAACCTTGGGAAAGTATTCCGAGGGGACCGCAAAGAACCAATCTACGAGTTCGATATGCTGGCGGTCAAAGACCAAGAGATGCCAGGCTTTATCAACCTTCAGCAATATTATGCAGAGGAATACTTACATGACGCGATCAAGAAACTGCCTAATGTAGACATACGCTGGGGTCACGAGGTTACCGGCATTGATACGCGCGAAAATACGCTCACAGTTGAGACAGATGCCGGAAGCTATACGCTCAGCGCTGATTGGATTCTCGCCTGCGATGGATCTCGGTCGCCGATTCGCAATATGATGGGCCTGGACTTTGAGGGCCGAGTCTTCGAGGATAACTTTCTTATCGCTGATGTTAAGTTTCAGGAAGAACGCCCCTCGGAGCGCTGGTTCTGGTTCGATCCGCCATGGGGTGGGTCTTCGGCCCTTCTGCACAAGCAGCCCGATGATATTTGGAGACTCGACTTTCAACTTGGCTGGGACATCGACCGCGAGTCAGCAACTCAGCCTGAAAATGTTATGCCTTATGTCGAGGGTATTATTGGCTCAGAAACGCCCTATGAGGAAGAATGGTATTCAGTCTACACATTCCAGTGTCGTCGCATGACCCGTTTTGTTCATGACAATGTTATTTTTGTTGGCGATAGCGCACACCTTGTTTCGCCCTTTGGGGCACGTGGGTGCAATGGCGGTGTTGCTGATGCAGACAATCTTGCCTGGAAGCTGGATGCCGTTCTTACGGGGAAAGCGGGTCCAGAATTGATTGAGACTTACAATACTGAGGCCATTATCACGGCCGAAGAAAACATTCTGAACTCGACCCGTTCAACAGACTTTATGACGCCCAAATCAACCGTTAGTCACGCTTTTCGAGATGCGGTACTTGATCTTGCCGAGACGCAAGAATTTGCACGCCCATTTGTAAATTCAGGGCGACTATCAGCGGCGGTATCTTATCCAGACAGCCCTCTATCCTCAAAAGACCGGGACAATTGGTTAAATGGGGTTCCGCCAGGCTCTCCTGTCATTGATGCACCGCTGCGAAATGGCTGGCTATTGCAGCATTTGCATGGGGACTGGGCATTGCTGGCTGGTTCCCCAATCGAGGATGCGCCACTCCCTGTTATTGTGCTGGATAAAGACACTGCGCTTAAGCGCTATGAACTGAGCAATGGCGGCGCCTATCTCATACGACCAGATCAATACGTTGCCGCCCGATGGAAGCATTTTAAATTAAACGATTTGGAGGCAACCGCATGGCGAGCCTGATAACACACCCCAACCTTCCGAACCCAGATAACACTTATCAACGCCTTATCGATCTGCACGAAGGATGCGACGAGGTAGAAAGCCATAAGCGTAATGCAAAGCTTATTCTGGCACTTTCCAACCATATAGGCGACGATGCGGTTATCGCAGAAGCAATTGCGCTAGCCACAGTAGCCTCTTCGATAAAGGAGGCCTCCTAATGGCTCACCTCCCTCCCTTACCTCACAATACCCACCCGCACCTCGTGGACAAATTCGAGCATTATCAAAAGACACGCGGTTTCATTCCCAATAGCATTCTAACAATGCAGCGCCGCCCAAAGATCGCAGAAGCCTTTATGGCCCTCAATCAGGCGGTGCTATATGAGGGCACTGTCAGTGAAGAGCTGAAAATGCTGGTAAGCCTGATAGCCAGCCAGGCTGCTGGCTGCCGATACTGTCAGGCCCATATGGCCAATCTCTCAAAAATCTATTCTGCTTCAGCAGAGAAGATTAACGCCGTTTGGGAATGGGAGACCAGTCCTCTCTTCACCGATGCAGAGCGGGCGGCCCTTACCTATGCTTTCAAAGCTTCAATTCTTCCAAATGAAGTTGATGAAGCTACAATCGCAGCGCTAGGTGCGCATTTCAATGAAAGTGAAATCGTAGAAATAACCGCCAGCATTGCACTCTTTGGATATCTCAATCGCTGGAATGACACCATGGCAACCGACCTTGAAGAGCACCCTAAATCTGTTGCTGAAGACCTGATCGGTGCACGTGGCTGGACCGCTGGCAAACATGCAGGAGCAAATAAATGACCCCGCCTCCCCAGACCTTGGGCGTTCATCATGTTGCGTACCGTTGTAAAGATGCAAAAGAAACAGTTGAGTTCTATCGCGATGTGATGGGAATGGACTTCCAGCTTGCTATTGCCGAAGACCACGTTCCCTCAACAGGTGCGTATGACCCGTATATGCATATCTTTCTTGATGCCGGGAATGGTAATGTCCTGGCCTTCTTCGAGTTGCCAAACCAACCGGATATGGGCCGTGATGAGAACACACCGCAATGGGTTCAACATATCGCTTTCAAAGTTGCCTCTATGGATGACCTTATGGCATCCAAGGCGCGCGCCGAAGCGTATGGATTAGACGTGCTTGGCCCAACTAATCATGGCATTTTTAAATCCATTTATTTCTTCGACCCGAACGGGCATCGCCTGGAGCTTTCTTGCAACACCGCCACGCCAGAACAAATGGCAGAGCTCAAGCGCGTTGCACCGTTGATGCTGGAGGAATGGTCCCAAACAAAAAAAGCGCCAAAGCATGCAGCCTGGTTACATGAGAAAATTCACAAGGAAACCACCGATGCATAATTATTTGGCCCAGAAACCCATGGCACGTCGGCGAAGATTATATTGATACAGATGTTTCAAATGACGTTCCATAATCTCCCAAAACCAATTTGAGTTCACCGGCAACTCTGACTACCCATCACAGCCTATAAGGAAGACTTACCTCATGAAACTCGCCACCCTCAAGAACGGCTCACGTGATGGGCGCCTGGTTGTCGTTTCCAAAGACCTGACACGTTATACCGATGCTGCGGATATCGCGCCGACCCTTCAGGCTGCGCTTGATGATTGGGCTGTCGTCGCGCCACGCCTTTCGCAATTGGCCGCGAAGCTGGAAACAAGCAGCGTACCAAGCCTTGATTTCGATGCTGGCGCGTGTGAAAGCCCCTTACCCCGTGCTTATCAGTGGGCGGATGGGTCTGCTTATATCAATCATGTTGAATTGGTCCGCAAAGCACGCGGTGCTGAGGTGCCGGAAAGCTTTTATGATGACCCTTTGATGTATCAAGGCGGGTCAGACGCCTTTCTGGGACCGCGAGATGATATTCCTTTGGGTGACGTTGCCTGGGGGTGTGACATGGAAGGGGAAATTGCCGTTATCACGGGTGATGTGCCCGCTGGCGTATCAGAGGCCGAGGCCGCAAATCACATTAAGCTGGTCATGCTTTGTAATGATGTCAGCCTGCGCGGTCTTATTCCTCCAGAGTTGGCCAAGGGGTTCGGGTTCTTCCAGTCAAAACCGCCTAGCGCCTTCAGCCCCGTTGCCGTCACGCCAGAAGAACTTGGTGATGCATGGAGAGATAATCTTGTGCACCTACCGCTGATTGTCGACTATAATGGTGCGCCCTTTGGCCGGGCGAATGCTGGCATCGACGCGACCTTCTCGCTTGCGCGCCTTGTTGCGCATGCTGCCAAGACACGCCCGCTGAAAGCTGGTACAATTATTGGCTCAGGCACTGTGTCAAATAAGGGCCCAAACGGCGACCCCGGCAAACCCGTGGCCGAAGGCGGCCTTGGTTATTCCTGCATTGCAGAAATTCGCATGATTGAAAAAATTTCAGGTGGCACCTTCAAAACCCCTTTTATGACACCCGGTGATACAGTCAGCATCGATATGAAAGATACCAATGGTCAGTCCATCTTCGGTATGATTGAGCAAAAAGTAGTTGCTGTTTAAAATGAAGAAATAAAGGCTTCAGAGGCAGACTTTTGTCACTGTGCATGTGTAGAACACGAAACGTGCTATGGCATACGTTTTCGTATCACTTCTGCCATTAGAGATGCACCCACTGTGTCCAATGATAAAGTCATTCCCATTCGATGGTGCCGGGTGGTTTGGATGTTATGTCATAGACAACGCGATTAACGCCTTTGACCTCATTAATAATGCGTGTTGCGACGCGCCCCAGAAATGTATGTGTGTAGGGGTAATAATCAGCCGTCATACCATCTGTCGACGTGACAGCACGTAAGGCAAGAACGGCTTCATATGTACGCTCATCCCCCATAACGCCAACGGTGTTGACCGGTAGCAAGACTGAAAAAGCTTGCCATATTTCATCATAGAGGCCTGCCGCTTTGATTTCTTCAATATAGATTGCATCTGCCTTTCGCAGCGTGTCTGCTTTTTCACGTGTAATGTTGCCGGGTATGCGGATGGCAAGGCCGGGCCCGGGAAACGGATGGCGACCAACAAAAGCATCTGGCAGGCCAAGCTCGCGGCCGAGCGCCCTAACCTCGTCTTTGAAGAGATCCCGCAATGGCTCGACCAGTTGCATATTCATGCGCTCTGGCAGCCCTCCCACATTATGATGAGACTTAATCGTAACGGACGGGCCACCAATCGCCGAGACACTTTCAATCACATCTGGGTAGAGCGTCCCCTGCGCCAGAAAGTCAGCTCCGCCAATCTTCTTGGCCTCAGCTTCGAATACGTCAATAAACAGGCCGCCAATAATCTTGCGCTTGCGTTCTGGATCAGACACACCATCGAGCTTACCCAGAAATAGATCAGAGGCATCCACATGCACAAGCGGTATATTATAGTGCTCACGGAAGAGCCCGACCACTTCTTCGCTTTCATTGGCGCGCATCAAGCCGTGATCGACATAGACACATGTAAGCTGTTCACCAATCGCCTCGTGAATCAAAACAGCGGCAACCGAGCTATCGACACCGCCTGACAAACCGCAAATGACACGGCCTGTGCCAACTTGCGCGCGTATTTTTGCGATCGCATCTGCTCGGTAGGCGGCCATCGTCCAATCGCCCTTTAGGCCAGCAATACTGTGTGTAAAGTTTCGCAGCATCTGACGTCCATTGACGGTATGGACAACTTCAGGGTGGAATTGCGTGCCGTAATACTTTCGAGCCTCATCAGCGACCACCGCATAAGGCGCGCCATCAGAACGTGCAACAATCGCAAAACCGGGTGCCATATCAGCCACATGATCACCATGGCTCATCCAGACCTCTTCATTGCCGTCTTCGAAAAGACTTTCGAGCAGTGGGCTGTTAGAGACTTTCTCAATATGTGCTCGGCCAAATTCACGGCTGGTGCCACTCTCAACGCGCCCACCCAGCTGCGCCATCATGAGCTGTTGGCCATAACAAATACCAAGAATAGGAACACCAAGATCAAAGACAGCTTGATCGACCCGCGGACTATCCCCTTTTGTGACACTGGCCGGACCGCCAGAGAGAATGATCGCCTGCGGATTGTAGGCTTGTAATGAGGCCGCGTCGACCTTGTTAAACGGGTGAATTTCGCAATAGACACCGCTTTCCCGAAGACGCCGCGCAATGAGCTGCGTGACTTGAGAGCCAAAATCAATAATGAGAGCGCGTTCGTGCGTGTTTTTATCCATGGCGTCGTCTAACCGAGTCTCCCATGGTTGGGCAATAGTGGAGGTTAAATCGCTTACATCTAACCGCGTGTGCGCCATTTGCGGCTGGCGCTATCTTGAACAAGAGGGTTTTGTTTTTGCCCCCGCCCCAAGGCTTCCACGCCAGCTGATGCTTTGGGCAGTTTACGTCTGGCAGGTTGTTGCCTGGCAACTATTTGCGGCGACGCGGGGCGAGGTTTAAGCACCTGAGAGGGCCTGCCTTGCTGATTAGGCTCAAAGACATCTTGCGATGGCACTTTTTGGGGGCCGTGCTGTGCAATATAAGCATCGCGATATTCATTCATCAAAATGGCTTGTTCTTTTGCCCCCATGCCAATTGCAGGTATGCGCTCGGTTCCGCCGCTGATTATCTTGGACGCACGGGTTAGTAATTTTCCTTCCTTGGCGACTGGCGTGAACGTGACACGGCGAAGGAGCGGTATGAACATGTAACGGAAAGTATGCACCTCAAAACTGCCCACCTCACTCCAGCGATACTCAGTTGTTTTGCCCCAGCGACGTAATTCAAACCCGTAAGGCCTTAGCGTCAGGCGGTGCATGCTGCCAAAAGCAATCGCTAGAAAAAGGCCTGATAATAGGAAACCGAGCCCCGGCAAAGCAAATACAAATATCGCCCCAATCACCCACTTCCACCGGGATGGTGTAAGGGTTATCGTTTCGCTCTGCCTATTTATGGACATGGCTTATTGTTTTCTGCGTTGATAAGAAAAGCAAGCTTTAACCACCTGTGCGGCGACGGCGTGAGTGACTATCCTGCACCAAAGATGAGCGAGCAGAAGCTTTGCCAAATGATGGCCGAGAGGGGGCAGCTGGCTTTGCCTTTGCAAAACCCGCTTTTGGAACTGTTTTCGCTAGCCCGCCTTTATTGCCATTTGCACGACGTTCAGCAACGGCTCTGCGCATAGTCAGATCAGCTGCGCTCATATCACCAGCACTGTCAGCGCTAGTTTTGGGCCTAGCAGAGTGCAAAACCGATTGTGACGGTTTTTCAAAAAATGTCTGCGTTTGAGCAGCTGCCGCACCTGCTTTCGTAAACTTCGCCTTACCCAGAATCTTAGCGATGATTTCGTCACTTATAATGAGGTTTTGCTGGTAGGCTGACATCAGTATCAGCAATGTTTTTGGTTTAATGCCATAGGTAGGCGCGCTTTGCGTACCGCCAGAGAGAAACTTGGCAGCTTTTGCATAAAGCGAGCCCTCTTGGGCAACCCTGGTAAAAGAGACCATGGTCGCAGCCGTTATCAGCCCAGATTTTATTTTCATGAGACGAAAGTCTGTTATCTCATTCCATGCATAGCGCTTGGCACCAGAGATATACTTGATGGTCAGCATTTGGCGATCAAGTTGAATATAGGAAAGCTTGCCGGAGCCAAATACAGCCAAGAAAATTGCACCCAGCCCCCAAGCCCAGCCATAATCAGGCAGAACAAGCGCGATCAAAGCCAGCACCCCGGCGCCCACATACCATTTCCATGCCGTTGGTGCGATACGCGTTACACCGTTTGATACTTCAATTGCCATGCCTCAGCTCCCTGCCTAAGGGTAAAAGCTAGCAAACCAAAGCTAAAATGCGCCTTAGGGGATCGATGAAATTTAACTGATCTCAGGTTAGTTGCGCCGCAGCACGGCAAAAAAGAATCCATCAGTACCTGCGCGACGCGGGGTCAGCCTGACACTGCCCTGCGGCCCTTGCCCGCGCTTAACGGCAGCCACACCGGCCTCCGTTAGCAGGTTCGATGCAATGGCAGCGTCGGCGGCGCTTTCCTGCGCAAAATTGTTATTATGCGCCAGGAACTCGGCAACACGATCTTCATCTTCTTCCATCAAGAATGAACAGGTGGCATAGAGGAGCGCGCCGTTTGGTTTTACAAATGCCGAAGCGGCTTGCAGAATTTCACTTTGTTCTTCTAGGCGTTTTTCCAAGGCAGACGGCTTTAAGCGCCACTTGCTGTCTGGCCGTCTGCGCCATGTTCCTGTGCCAGTACAAGGGGCGTCGACAAAGACAATATCCATCATCCCTTTGAGGGCTTCAAGTTGTTCAGGTTCACGCGGGTGACAAAGCTGAACATTGTGTGCACCAGACCGCTTCAGGCGCGGGATCAGCGCACTCAGGCGTCGCCCGTCTATATCATAAGCATGCACTTGTCCCTTGCCATGAAGGGCGGCTGCAATTGCCAACGTCTTGCCGCCGCCACCTGCACAGTAATCCAGCACCTGATCGCCCGGTTTTACATTTGCCGCCGCCGCCGCAATTTGAGACCCAGCATCCTGCACCTCAACCCAGCCTTTGGAATAAGCCGGGATGGACTGCAAGCTCGCCTCTCGCTTGCTCGGGTCCGGCGCTGGAATGTGAAAGCCATTGATCAAGAGTGCAGAGGGTTCTGCTTTGGCTGAGCGTAGCGC
>CAYUFN010000005.1:27145-40084 GCA_964443965.1 uncultured Hyphomonas sp.
CGCACCGGCTTTTTCGGCATCAACTTTCAGCGTATTGACGCGCAAATCCACATCGGCGCGCACAGCCATAGCTTGGGCTTCAATCACCGCTTCCTCACCGAACACACGCGCCATATGCGGAGCAAGCCATGCAGGATAGTCACCATTAATGTGGGCCTCGGCGGTGACATCGGGTGCCATGACCAGGCGCTCGCGTTCATCCAGCGTAAGTGCGCTTGGCGCGTGTTCTTCATCCATCGCATCGTCAATCCGGCGAATATCCCAGCCCCAGGCAAATGACAGCGCGCCCAAAATGAGTGCACGTGGCGTGTCCGCCCCCATGGCGTGGCCGATCGAATTTTTCTTACGCAAAGCATCCAAAACGAGACCTGAGACCCAGGCACGGTCTTTTGAGCCAGCATAACGCGCACGCTTGCCCCAATCGCGCGCGGCGGATTTTACGGGCTGGTGGCGCTTCAGCACATCTGAAAGCACATCAATCGCCGCTGAAATTTTCCCGCCTTCGCGCATGAAACCACCTCACTTTCAAAAACAAGTTGCAGTTTCTAGCGCTGATCGTCTCTAATGGGAACCATAGGGGAGCAATGAGTATGCTAAATATCGAGCTACCAGAAAACGTTTATCCAGTAGCGCCATCGAATTGGAAACGCCTTGCGGATATTACCGCCAGAGCATTTGCCGAAGACCCGGTGAACCAGTGGATATTTGGCAGAGAGCGAGCGATTGCTTCTTGTTTTCGTGTGCTCGCGCGCGAGATATATACCAAGCACGGGATGTGTCACTTTGTAGGCAAACCGGGTTCACCACCACAGGGGGCAACCATGTGGATACACTCCGACAACACACCTGCCCTCTCAACACTGGCCCAGCTTGCGCTTGCCTTGGGCATTGGGCGACACGGGAAGAAAGGCGCTTTAAAACGGGCTTTAATAGCTGGGGAGATTATGGAGAAGAAACACCCGAAATCGCCGCACCTCTATCTCTTTACCATCGGTGTCATTCCGTCTGCACGCGGCACGGGCCTTGGCCATTCTTTACTTGCACCGGTTTTGCAGGCTTGTGACCGCGCAGGGCTACCTTGTTATCTGGAAAATTCGAACCCGGAGAATTTCGGATTCTACAGCGCGCATGGTTTTGCGCATATGGAGCACTTTGCAGCTGGTGAAGGTGGCCCGCCGCTGCAAGCCATGTGGCGACAGGTACAGGGCTGAACTCAACCTCTACCCCCTAGGGATACTATAATTCGGGCTTTCGCGTGTCATGGTGACGTCGTGGACGTGGCTTTCCTGTAGGCCAGCGCCGGTGATCTGGACAAATTTTGCTTTCTCATGCATTTCGGCGATTGTTCTGGCACCCACATAACCCATCGCCGCGCGCAAGCCGCCAACCATTTGGTGGACGATCGGGCTGAGCGGGCCTTTGAATGGCACCTGCCCTTCAATGCCTTCAGGCACGAGCTTGTCTGTGGCTGCATCTTTCTGGAAGTAGCGATCAGCCGAGCCACGCGCCATCGCGCCTAACGAACCCATGCCGCGATAGGATTTATAGGAGCGCCCTTTATAGAGGAACACTTCGCCGGGCGCTTCTTCGGTGCCGGCAAACATTGATCCCATCATGGCAGTAGAGGCCCCAGCCGCGAGCGCTTTGGCAAAATCACCCGAAAATTTGATCCCGCCATCAGCGATAATAGGTGTGTCGCTTTTAGCCGCTTCGCGTGCGCAATCTTCAATCGCAGTCAATTGTGGCACACCAACGCCTGCAACAATCCGTGTTGTACAGATAGACCCTGGCCCGATGCCAACCTTCACAGCGTCTGCGCCTGCATCAATCAGGGCTTTGGTCGCTTCAGCGGTTGCAACATTACCCGCAATGATCTGCACTGAGTTTGAGAGCTTTTTAGCACGCGTCACAGCGGTAAGAACAGATTGCGAGTGTCCGTGAGCAGTATCAATGACGACGGCATCTGCGCCAGCTTCGATCAACGCCTCTGTGCGCGCAAAGCCCGCCTCACCAACAGTTGAAGCGGCAGCAACACGTAAGCGTCCGCGCTCATCTTTGGCCGCGTTCGGGTTTAGCGTGGCCTTGTCCATATCTTTGACAGTCATCAGCCCAATACAATGGTTTTGCTCATCAACAATAATCAGGCGTTCAATCCTGTGTTTATGGAGCAGACGGCGCGCCTCTTCCGGCGTTGTATCAGCCTTGGCAGTCACCAAAGCTTGCGTCATTAGTTCCGAAACCGGACGGGACAGGTCTTCGGCAAAACGCATATCGCGATTGGTGATTATTCCAAGCAAGGTTCCATCCGTTTCGACGACCGGGATGCCGGAAAAGCCACGCCGTTCTTTAAGGTCACGCAGTTCGGCCAATGTTGCCTTGGGACCGATGGTCACCGGGTTCATCACGACGCCGCTCTCGAATTTTTTGACCTGCGCAACTTCCAGCGCTTGTTCTTCCACGCTGAGATTTCGGTGGATCACGCCCATACCTCCAGCTTGCGCCATGGCAATAGCCAGGCGGGCTTCGGTAACGGTATCCATCGCTGCTGATAACAAAGGAATGTTAAGAGTGATCGTTTTGGTCAGGCGTGTAACCGTATCGACTTCAGATGGCGTTACGTCGCTGGGGCCGGGTTCGAGCAGTACATCATCGAACGTCAAAGCTTGTCTTATTTTCATATCTATAGCTTCCTTTTTGACCTCGTAAGAGACTCGCAAAAAGAAGGCAACCCCTAAAGAAAAAGCTTGTGTAAGTTGCAGCTAAGTCGAAGGACACATCGGCCATGCATGATCCTTATCATCAGGCAGGGCTCCAATAGCGGTGAGATTTACGATAAACTCAGAGGCACTTTCGCAAAAGCTCCATTGCGCGTTCCATTTTTCTTCTGTGTGCATGTTCCCTGTTGCAGGGTCCACGACCATGATGAATGGCGACCAGACGCGGTGCCACCCGCGCGCTTTTGCAAGATCTGTTACGCCAATCTTGTCAGCAAAAGCTAGCCCGTTTGGTGTGCGCGAATGCAGGCGGACAAGGCTGATCTGAAAATTTTCTTGTTCATCTTTGCTCATGTCTGCGCGCTGGGCTGGAGTTAGCTTTTTGATAAAGTCGGCCGTTTTCCATGGAGCTTTCGGATTGAAGTTTTCACCATCAAAGACTTTGCAATAAGGGCACTCATTGAACCCCCAGATGACCATAAGTGGGTTTCCTTCAGCCTTGGCGCTGTCGACTGCCGCTGTGAACAACGCCTCATTATCGATACAGGAATGATAAATCGCATTTTCAGGGTCTGTGGGGCAGCCGCCAGCAGGTTCCATAGCTGTATAATCAACCGCATCAACAAAAAGCAGGGTCTCAGACCCGCTCCCACAGGCAGGCAGGATAAATATAGCTGCCGCCAAAAGGCTTTGAATAAAGCGCGCCATTAAAAGCTCCCGTCACGGTCTTGCATTCTAACCGCTTTGAGCATTGATTGGGCCGAAAAACAACGCTCTCTTTTATGTGCTCACATAGACATGATTATGGACGAAAGCCCGTTGCAACGACAAAAATTTCAGGCGATCCAGCGCGGCTTGAAGGTGGCTTGATATGCTTGACTGTTTTAAAATGTTGCTTGAGCAATTCAAGCACGTTCGCCGTTGCACCTCCCTGAAATACCTTAGAACAGAAACTTCCACCCGGTTCGAGATGCTTAATTGCAAAATCAACAGCCATTTCCACAAGTGCAACTGTGCGTAAATGGTCAGTCTGGCGATGCCCGGTCGTGTTCGCGGCCATATCCGAAAGCACCAGATTTGGCTTGCCGCGCAGCCCGTTCAACATTTGCCTGACCGCTTCGGGATCATTTACATCACCCTCAACAATGTGGACACCAAGTAAAGGCTCTACCGGAAGCAAATCGATCCCGACGATTTGGCTGGCCCCACGCAATTGCAGGATTTGCAACCAACCGCCGGGCGCACAACCAAGATCGACCACGCGCTGACCTTTTTTCAAGAGCCCGGTCTTTTCATGAATCTCTAGCAGTTTGAAAGCTGCACGGGCGCGATAACCGGCATCCTTTGCCTTTTGGACATAAGGGTCGGAGAGTTGACGCTCCAGCCACTTTTTTGAGCTTTCTGATTTTGCATTATGCGCGATAACCTTACGGGCATTCACGCGCCTGCCAGAGGTGTTCTTTTTAACATCGGTTGGTTTCTTCCACCGTCGCTTTCCGTCATCACTCATAGCGCACCTGATTCAGGTTGTGTGGTTTTGACCGTAGATTGCGCTTGCAATGAATCAGGCTTACGGCGCCTTCGGCCACCGCGTTTGCGCCGACGCTTGGCACCATAAATCATCGATAAGAGCAGGCCTTCTCGCAATCCACGATCAGCAACACGCAAGCGATCGGTTGGCCATAAAGTGCACGCCGCTTGTAAAATTGCACAGCCAGACATCATAAGGTCTGCGCGATCACGCCCGACTGTTGGCAGAGCCAAACGGCCCTTTCGCCCGCCCTGATCTAGTTGTTCGATGACATTAAACATTTCTTCGCGGGACATCCATGCCCCATCCACACGATCACGGCGATACGTTTCAAGCTGTAAATGAACCCCGGCCAGACATGTGACTGTCCCGGATGTCCCTATCATGTAAGCACAATCTGTTTTCATTAAATCATAATAGACTTCACCAGCTTTCCAAGCACCGAGGGTTTTCAACGCATGTTCAAACATGGCCTTGAAGGCCGCCCCCTCCCCAAGCTCTGCAAAGCTTTCGGTAAGTGTGACGACGCCCAAAGGAAAAGACCCCCAGGCTTTAATGGGTGTCGATTTTACGAGGTGGGTCAGTGTGCGCTCTTCTAATGCGTTCAAATCCATAAAGGCAATTTCAGTTGAGCCCCCGCCAATATCGAGCACCATGACAAGGTTACTTTCAGGTTCAAGCAAGTCATGGCAACCAATAGCGGCTAATTTTGCTTCTTCCCGTGCGCCGATCACTTTAAAGCTTAAACCGTATCTATCTCGTGCAAGTTTGATAAAATCAGGCCCATTCTCAGCCTTACGGCAGGCTTCAGTGGCAATGCAGCGTATGTGTGCAACACCATGATTTTTGAGTTTTCGTTTGATCGCTACAAAGCTCGCGCAAGCGCGCTCCATAGCCGCTTCACTCAAGCGACCGGTCGCGGCTAGGCCCTCTCCCAGACGTACAACTTGCGAATAGGAATCGATCACGCGAAAGGTCTCGCCTTCACGGCGAGCCACCAAAAGCCGACAATTATTTGTGCCAAGATCAACGGCCGCATAAAGCGGCACCCTCTTCCCCTGACGCCGCGGGCGCGACTGACGCGACCTCGAAGCATTATTCATAGGCATAAATGAGCCCAACTTGTCCTTTGTTGAGTTATGCTATAGCACGGCACATAGAAAAACTCGAATGATATTCCCATGCTTGGCAAACTGAAATATCTCTTTGCAAAACCCCAGGAAACTACGCTCCCTGAGGATCGCGCCAGAAACAGGCAACCTGACACACATCAAGGCTTGCCGCCTCAACCGGATATTCGCGAGGCCAAGTATAAAATCGGACAGGTCGTGCATCACCGCCTTTTTGACTTTCGCGGTGTTATTTTTGATGTCGATCCTGAATATGCAAATTCTCAGGAATGGTACGAAGCAATACCAGAGGACATGCGCCCGGCGCGCGAGCAACCTTATTATCATCTTTTCGCCGAGAATGATAAAAGCCACTACACCGCTTATGTCTCAGAGCAAAATCTCGTGCCTGATGAGTCAGAGACCCTGATTAAAAACCCAGATATTGACGAGGTCTTTACCGTCACGCAGACGGGCAATTACAAACTTCGCAGAGAGTTAAGCAACTAAACCGCATCAGGTTGAGCTTCAGGTGCAGCCTTTTTAAACGCTTCCAGGGCGTTGCAGGCTTTATCCACAGCTAAAAGTTTCGGAAAACCTGTCAAATCCACATTGTAACGCCTAGCATTATAGATCTGTGGAATGAGACAAATCTCGGCCAGGCCTGGTGTATCGCCATATAGATATGCGCTCTTCTCTTCGCGCTCACTGATGCTGGCTTCCAATGCCGTAAACCCGCGGATAATCCAATCAGCATACCAGTGAGTAACCTGTGTCTCATCTGCGGCAAGATTACCTTTAAGCATATTTAGAACGGACAGATTATTCAGCGGGTGAATATCGCAGGCGATGAGGTCCGCAAAAGCCCGACAGTGCGCACGAGAAAAACTATCTTCTGGTAAGATTTTTACGTCTGGATAGGTTTCTTCAAGCCATTCCAGTATCGCCATAGATTGAGTTAGCATGCCGTTTTCTGTTTCCAGAACGGGCACGCGCATTTGAGGGTTCAACGCCCTAAACGGCGCTTCTTTCTGTTCACTCGCAGATGGCGCAATATTTACACTGACTTGTTCATAGACCAGGCCTTTGAGATTCATCGCAATTCTTAAACGGTAAGCCGCCGATGAGCGCCAATATCCATACAATTTTAACATTATAAGACTCTTTCGTACAAACTATTCATGCCGGGCTATAAAGCCTTGCTATCTAATAGGAAGATAGTACTAATGCATTAGTTTCATATGAAACCAATCGGCAACTCAAATAAGAACAAGAATATGGCTGAAAGCGCAAAAGCAAATCCTGGTCCCAATGGCGATTATACGATTGATCAAGCGTGGGACAAATATACAGACGAGGAACATGCTGTCTGGGACCTGCTTTATGAACGACAAATTAAAGTGCTGCCTGGTCGTGCGGCCGAAGAATTCCTTGATGGCCTCAAAGTGCTCGATCTTGGTCGTGGTGGAATCCCTAACCTTGAAACTATTTCCGATGAGCTTGAAGCTTTGACAAGCTGGCGTGTTGTTGCCGTTCCCGGCCTCGTGCCAGATGCCGTCTTCTTTGAGCATCTTGCCAATCGCCGGTTTCCAGTAGGGCAATTTATTCGCAAGCGCGCGCAGCTTGATTACTTGCAAGAACCGGATATTTTTCACGATGTCTTTGGACATGTGCCTATGCTGACGAACCCAATATTTGCAGATTATATGGAAGCCTATGGCAAGGGCGGCATGCGATCATTGGAGTGGGACAGCCTCAAAAACCTCGCCGCACTTTACTGGTACACCGTTGAGTTTGGCTTGATACAAACAGATGAAGGTATGCGCATATATGGCGCTGGCATTGTCTCTTCAAAAACCGAAAGTATCTTCGCTTTAGAGGATGCCTCGCCAAACCGTATCGGCTTTGATCTTGAGCGCGTTATGACCACAGATTACCGCATTGATGATTTCCAGCAGACCTACTTTGCAATAGACAGCTATACGCAACTTTTTGATGCAACAGTGAAAACTGATTTTGGCCCCCTCTATGACAAGATGAAAGGTATTTTCAGTCATAAGCCTGAAGATATTCTTGAAACGGACGACCTTATCTCACAAGGTACGCAGGCCTATGCAAATGCCGGTGGGCGGCTTGCAAAAAGCACCTAGGCAAGATCGGCTAAACTTAACACGTCAAGAATTGCTGCACGAGCTGCACGACACTCATTTGCAAAAGCAGGATCAGCAAGATCAGCCGGTGACAAGGCGTTGCGATAATGTTTGCTGACAGCATCTTGCAGCGCATCAATCTTGCCCTCATCGAGAAACGCTCCTTGATGCGCGGCGGCAATTTCCCGCTCAGTCATGACAACCCGTAACCGCAAGCATGCCGGGCCACCGCCATTGCGCATAGATTGGCGGACATCGACGTATTGAACGCGCCCAATCGGCCCGTTCCCTTGCACCAGCTGCTCGCAATAATTTGCCGCAGAAGGCGTGTCGCGTGTCTCAGTTGGCGCAAGCAGGACAAGCCGGTCTTCACCCGGCCACTGCAAAAGCTGGGAATTAAACAAATAGGATGAAATTGCGTCGGCCAACGGAACCTCGCTATCAGGCACCATGACAGGCCTCAACTCAAAAAGGCTCTCACTTGCCTTTCGTAAATCAGCTAGTGTCTGCTCAGTGTCTTCAAATGCAAACTCATGAAAAAACAGGGTATCCAGCGTACCAACACACACAACATCATTGTGAAATGCGCCAGCGTCAATCGCTTTGCGCGCTTGCCGTGCAAACACGGTGCGTGTGTGATTTAGGCCATGACTACCTGCAATGCTTTGACTGGCCAGCTTTGTTTGCCGCGCTGGAAAGTTTAATTTTGAATCGTCCTGGTCGCGCCCGTAAACAAATAGTTCAACACCTGCTGCGCCATGCCGGGCGCAGAGTCGAACATGATTGGCTGCCCCCTCATCAGCATAAGACGCATGAGAAGGCAAAGCCCGGTGGATTGCAAAGACTTCATCGTTCCTAAAAATGGCACGCAAGGAAGCTGCGGTTTCTGTATGCTCAATTGAGCGGTGCAGCATGGTGGACAGATTAGCAGCTGTAAGATGTAGTCGGGCATCACGGCAATCTATAGATGGAGAAACGGTTGCAGCATTTGCTGCCCACATACTACTCGCCGAATAGGCCGCCTTGAGAAGTGCCGGATTATGGTGCGCGGCCTCTTCAATTGCGCCTTTGGCTCGTCCACCAAAACCAGCTGCCTCAAGCAAGCTTGAAGCAGGTCGTGACAATGGCGGCAATATGCCTTGTTTCAAACCGGCCCTGACGAGCAAGCGCATTTTTTCCAAGCCTTGTAACGCCGCTTCTTTGGGGCGCGATACAAGGCCCTCATTTCTGGAACTCGCCAGGTTACCATCTGACAAGCCGCCATAATTATGGCTAGGTCCGATTAAACCATCAAAATTAACTTCCCAGGCTTCGCTCATTTTGGAAACCCTTGTGCGCTCATGCGCTCTGCTTTTGTAGAAACCTGACTTGCCTGCGGCCATGCACAATAATCAGCGGCATAATAGGCACCTGGACGGAAATTACCTGACAGGCCCGGTCCGCCAAAGGGCATGGCCCCACTGGCGCCTGCAGTTGGTCGATTACGATTTAGGATACCGGCGCGCATCATAAGACAGGCCTCGCTCCAGAGGGCATCATTATCCGAGACCAACCCACCAGATAGGCCATACTTGGTTGCATTAGCGCGCGCGAGAGCCGCTTCAAATGTGGGCACGCGGTAGACTTGCAAGAGAGGCCCAAATAGCTCTTCATCTGTTACATCATTTGCAGCTGTCATATCGATGACGCCTGCTGAAACGAACCCGCCCCCGCGTTCTAAACGCTTCAGGCGTCGCAAACTCTTGCCACCTGCTTTGGAAAGGTTCATTTGAAACTCGGTCGCCAATTCAGCGGCGCGTTCTGAAACTAAAGGTCCCATGAAGACGCCAGGTTCATTCCAGGCACCAATTTCCAATCCGCGCGCGCGTGCAATCACTGCCTCTACGACCGCATCACCGAAACGCCCTTCAGGCACAATCAGCCTGCGGGCACAGGAGCAGCGCTGGCCAGTTGTATAAAAAGCTGACAGCGCCGCAATATCACCAGCCGCTTCGATATCTTCGGTATCCCATACTATGAGCGGATTATTTCCACCCATTTCCAAGGCCAGTATGATATTGGGGCGGCCAGCAAAATGCCTGTGAAAGAAAGTACCTGCCGCTGCCGATCCGGTAAATAGCAAGCCACTAATGTCGGCCTCAAGCAAGTCACCGCCTGTATCGCGGCGACCATGGACAACGTTAAGGCATCCTACCGGCAGCCCGGCCTCCTCGAACGCCTCGACCATTAAAGCCGCAACACTCGGCGCTAATTCAGAAGGTTTGAATACACAGGTGTTGCCCGCCAACAGCGCTGGAACGATATGCCCATTAGGTAAGTGTCCTGGAAAATTAAATGGCCCAAACACCGCCATTACTCCGTGGGGCCGATGCGTCAGGGCCGTTTGTCCAAATACTGCTTCATTAGCTTTATCCCCTGCACGTTCAGCTTGCGCGCGAATTGAAATGGCAACTTTACCAACCATCGCGCCGACTTCAGCGCGGGCTTCCCAAATGGCTTTCCCCATATCGCGGCTTATGGTTTCGGCTATAATATCGGTTCGTGCCTCTAAGGCGCTGGCATAGGTTTTCAGGATGGTGGTTCGCTCAGACTGAGGTCTGCGCGACCACCCTGAAAAAGCATTGCGCGCCGCAGAGACAGCAGCGTTAACCTGCGCAGCGTTAGCGGACGTACCACTCCAAACAATATCGCCACTGGCGGGGCAATGGTTTGAGAAGGGTTGCCCCTGGCCCTTGTGCCATTGCCCATCAATATACACATGCTGGTTTGTCATGATCTCCGCCACACTCTTGCTGTATCACCTGATTTCAAATTGAGTATTTCTAGTAACTTTGCGGGCATAACCAGCAGGTCATCATTGACAAAATCACCCTCAATCAAACTTGCCCGGAACCCCTCAAGCTGATCATTTGCCACAAGGCCTGTGGCCCCTTTTGCATCGCCGGCCTCTACACGCACAAGCCTGCTTTCGCGATAGGTTCGGATATAATCTCGCCGCGCTTCCATCATCGGACCACCGTCAAAGATATCGACTGTGCGTTCAAAATTGAACCCCTCCCATTTGAGCAATTTAAATGCCCCAATTCCCTCACTATGGCACCGCCCGATCACTTCACGTGCATCATTAGGCAACAGGTCGATATAGATCGGATATTTCGGCATCAAATTGAGAATAAACCGATTATCAGTGGTCGCACTAAGGTAATCAGCTTCCTGAAAACTCATTCTAAAGAAGTGTTGCCCAAGTCCACTCCAGAACGGCGTATTACCTTCAGCATCCACCACACCGCGCAGCTCAGCTAAAACACGTTCATCAAACCGGTCTGGCGCGCACGCCATCAGCAGATATCGCGATTGCGCCGCCAGACGGCCAGCACCGCCACCTCTATGCTCCTTCTTCAGAAACAGCGTGCCAACTTCAGTAAAGCCGACATATTCATTTGTCAGCACCAGAGCGTCCATATCGTATCGTGTATTGGTGGCGGTGCACGCCTGCGCCAAGGTGATAATACGATAATTGAAAAATGGACCGCTCATGCCTGTTCCAGCTTTAACAGCCGAGCATCCGACCACTTCTCCGGTTTCAACATGCTCCATCATCATCAGATATTTGCCATGTAGCGGCTCTTTTAACTGACCGGTGAAGGCACCATTTGATTCCTCAAGCTTTTGCCTGATCAGCGGCTCATCAATCGGCAAGCTGGTAAATCCCACACCAGAGCGGCGGGCCAGTTCCATAAGAGCGTCGAAATCATCCAGACGTGAGGGACGCATGACATATTCAATCATGGCATCATGTCTTTAATTGCCGCAGCATCTATTCGTCCATCAGCAAGCCGGTTCAACAAGAGCGCTGATAAAGCCCCGCGCTTGGCAAAGCTTGATGTTTCGACAAATTCTTCGTTCGAGTGAATGCGCCCGCCAAGCACGCCAAGCGTATCGACATTGGGCACGCCAGCGGCAAAAATATTGTTCCCCTCACAGACACCGCCCGTGTCGATAAACTCAAGATCAAGTCCAATTGCTTTTCCCGTTCCCGCAACTGCATTAAACAAGGCCTGTTGCGCGGCGTTCCGTGGCTTGGGTGGTCGGTAGAAACCGCCATGTAGATGCGCGCGAATCCCATCCCGCGCCTCAATGTCCGCCATCAGCTCACGTATTTTCAGATCAGCCCAGGCCGCTGCCTCAGCATCTGGTGCGCGTGCACCAAACCGCACAATTGCAAGATCAGGGACAATGTTAACCGCATTCCCCCCATCGATCTTACCTGTATTTAAAGTGACGCCCTCATAAGAACCGTTTAGAGCTTCGAGCCCTGCTACAAAGATAGCCGCTGCTGCAATTGCGCTGCGCCCTTCTGCATGAGAGCGCCCGGCATGAGCCGCCCGACCATGAAGCACAACGTCATACACTGCAGATCCCTTGCGACCGCCAGACATCGCACCGCTCTCCATACACGGTTCATATGTCATTCCAATAAGTGCGCCAGAGGAAGCCGCTTCTGTTAATGCACCTGCGCTTGCAAAATTTCCAATTTCCTCGTCAGGTGTAACGACGATCTGATACCCAACAAGGTCTTTTGCAGCACTGGCCTCAAACGTTTTAAGAGCCTCAAGCATAAGACATAGGCCACCTTTCATATCAGCAAGTCCGGGTCCATTTAAACGACCATTTCCGAGATCGGTTACACTATCAAAACCTGCATGAGGCGGGAAAACAGTATCGTAATGCCCGCTCATCACAACCTGGACTGGGGCATCCTGACGGGCATTGACGCGCAAGATTGGGCCTGTCTCAACAGTTTCCACCTCCCCTTTTTGGTTAACCATTTCAAATGGCACAGCGTCTTGAAGTGCAACCTCTGCATCTAGCTCACTAAACGCATCTGCCAACGTTGGCGCAAAAGCCTTTAGGCCGTCTGCATTCGTGCTGCCTGTGTTGACCTTTGCCCAAGAGACGGTGCGCGAAACCATCGCCTCGCGGGCAGCGTCCATACGCTCGATTGCCGCTTCATCTGCGGTGCTTAACTCAGATATATGTTTCATAATATATGTGCTTTCACGCAAAAGCTCTTTAGGCAAGTTTACGCTGATGGAAAGCAAGAAAAAAGGCCCAATCTATAAGATCGGGCCTTCTTTAGTTGATAGAACTGCTTTGTTTTAGCGAACGATAATCGTCACTTCTGCGCGGCGGTTTAGAGGTTCACGAACGCCATCGCGTGTCGCTTTGGCAAGTTCTGTTTCACCCTTACCATCTGTTCTGATGGTGCTCGCCGGAATACCACGGCTGACCAGTGCATCACGTACAACTGCTGACCGGCGATTCGCCAAGCGCTGGTTGTATGCGTTGCCACCTGAAGAGTCAGTGTGACCAACAATTGCGACACCACCAATTGAACAATCTGAACGGCCGCTAATGTTCGAAATCGTCTCGTC
>CAYUFN010000006.1:0-18622 GCA_964443965.1 uncultured Hyphomonas sp.
GCAGCCATCGCTTCAACATCTGATATTTTCAAATCCAAATGCTCAGCCACCCAACCCACGCTCGCTCGTTGCATGCTATCGCCGCCAATATCATTGATTTTAGCCCGTAACCTGCGCAAATTGAAAAAAAGCTTTTTGTGAGCTGCTGTTGTGCCTACGCGCACAATAGACCAGTTACGCAATGTAAAGTCCTGCAAGCTGGAGTGTACCCACCATCTGGCATATGTGGAAAATCTGACTTGCCGGTCTGGCTCAAACCGAAGCGCGGCTTTCAACAGACCGATACTGCCCTCTTGAATAAGGTCTGCCATTGGCAAGCCATAATGTTTAAATTTCACAGCCTTGGCCACAACAAGACGCATATAAGCAGTCGTTAACTCATGTAGTGCACTTTCGTCCTCATCATTATACCAGCTTTCGAGCAATGCGCGTTCATGCTCCGCACTCAATAGAGGCTGGCTCATTATGATTTTAATGAGAGCTCGCTCTTCAGGGCTTAACACGTGGCTCATTAAACTACTCCAACTACATATAAGTTGGGTGAGCGGGCCATTTGGTTCAAAATGAACAGCAAAAAGCCCACCAGCTTTAGCTGGCAGGCTTATTTCTCAACGAGACGTAAGAAGGGGTCTAAGCCGCTTTTTTCTTCGCCAAGGATTCCGCGAGCATATCCATCGCGGCGCCTTTATCGATATTTTCAACCGCAGCGAGTTCCCGCGCCATACGGTCTAACGCACTCTCATAAAGTTGGCGTTCTGAGTAGGATTGTTCAGGCTGGTCTGCACCACGGTGTAAGTCGCGAACAACCTCAGCAATTGAGATGAGATCGCCTGAGTTTATTTTCGCTTCATACTCTTGTGCCCGGCGTGACCACATGGTGCGCTTGATGCGGGCACGTCCGCCTAGTGTTTTAAGAGCATCATCAACGAGCTTGGCACCCGCTAGCGCGCGCATACCAGAAGCTTCAGCACGATTAGTCGGCACACGCAGGATCATTTTATCCTGATCAAACGAAACAACAAAAACTTCCAGATCCATGCCTGCAACAGTTTGCTTTTCAATACCTGTTACAACACCAACACCATGCGCCGGATAAACAACGTGCTGGCCGACGTCGAATGCTTTTGCCGCTATATCTTCTGCTTTTTTAGCCATGGGTATTCCTTATATCTTCTACGCAGATGTGCAGGCCATGTCCCCCCACCCTGCGACAAAAAAAGTCCGACTGCTCATTGAGGCATTCGGACATATCGATAGGTAGATGATCTTCACATTTAAGTAATACATAACACAAAAATGCGCCGCTTACAATTCTATCCTGTCAGATAGTTTAGGTTTTATTCGTCACCCGTTCCCGGTTTAGGGCTAAAATACTTCTCAAGCTTACCCGTTTCCTGAGCAAAATCTTCCCGATCGGCAGGGGGTTCCTTCATAACTGTAATGACCGGCCATGTTTTGGCATAGTCTGTGTTGAGCTTCAGCCACTTACCATCTGGATCGTCCTCAGTATCCGGTTTAATAGCCTCTACAGGGCATTCAGGCTCACATACCCCACAGTCGATACACTCGTCTGGGTGGATAACCAGCATGTTTTCCCCCTCATAGAAACAATCCACAGGGCAAACTTCGACACAATCCATATATTTGCACTTAATACAGGCATCGGTGACGATATAAGTCATGGGCGGATTATACTCCTGAGGCGTAATGATTATTGGTGGATGTGGCCGCGGTGAGCCGATTTGTCAATTGCCTTCGGCTTGACTGCGCGCTTCTGCGCGTTTTCGCGCGCCTGCGCGGGGTACATCTTGTATGTGCAAAAGCGACGCCACATGGCGGATAAAAGCGTCTTCAAAAGGGCATTTTTCGCCATCAGCCAGAGCAACATAGTAGAGCCCTTCAATGATCTTCAAACGTTGAGCTTCAGGCAGCTTTTTGACATGTTTGGTAAACTCATGCGCCCCAACAGCCTCTTCTGCCAGCGCCTCACCCTCAGCTAACAGCGCATCAGCACGCGCTGCATCAAACCCAAAGCTTTCTAACAGCACCATTGAGATACGATCACTCTCAATATCGGCATAGATCCCATCAATCAGTGCCGCCTCAACCAACAAGGCCGCTGCAGCAGCTTCCGGGTCAACAAGTGTTTTAGACGGCGCTTTTGGGGCGCGGCCAAATAGTTTTCCAAAAAATCCAGCCATTTAAGCGCCCTCTTCAAGCTCTAAATATAAAAAGGCCGCCTCACTGGCTGGGCCACGTCGGACTCCAAATTCCAAGACCTTCACTGTCTTAATATGCGGTGCTCGACCAAAAGTCACCACATCACCGCGTGCAAGACTTGCGCCGGGTTTTGTTACCTTGCGCGTCAAACCATTTCGGGTGAGCCGGACACCACGCTTTGAAATATATTCAGCCGATAGTTTGCGCGTCTTGAAAAAGCGCGCACGCCAAAACCAGATATCAATACGAACAGCCTCTTGCGTGTCAGCTTGGTTCATTCAGACTTAGGTTTATCTTGCGTGGTATCCGGGGTCGCCTCTGGCGCGACAGACAGATTAATTTCTTGTGTTTTGCCCTCAGCTGTCTGGGGTTTTCCAGTTTGCGTTTTTTTGATGGGCTTAGGCGGCACAAGAGCGGCAAGCGCCGCAAAAGGACTATCAGGATCGATTTTCTTTTCACGCCTATTACTCGGGTTACGGTGTGGCGCTTTACCTTTAACTTTTACCGCCTTCGGTGTCCTTTTCTCTTCGTTGTTTTCAGACTTTCGCCCACGCGCACGTGGCGCGTTCCCGCTTTGTCGGCGGCCATAGCGCCAGAGTGTTGGCAAGCCCGTTTCTGGGTCTTTTTCAGCGGGCACGAGCCCGAAGCCCTTCAAAACTGTGGGGAAAACATCCCCAGGGCAAGAAATGATAGATGCCAATTCGGGCGGTAGCGCAAACTGGTTCTTGCCAGCTTCTTTTCGACGTTTGGCAATATCCCAGGCAAGGCGTTCTGCAAGATCAGCCCGCACAGCACGTGCACCAGCGCGCAAATAGCCATTAGCAAGCAAGGCGGCATCAGGCCATGTCCCGTCAAGGGCAAAGCTGCCAGCCCCCTCAGGCGCGGTCAGGCATGGGACACCGTCATAAAGGGTCCGCAGGCGCGCAATCAGACGCTGGGCCGCGGGCTTTTGTGCATCTGGCGCATGTGCGGCAAGCCGCCCTGAGCGCAAACCAAGTGTTTTTAGTATCTCACGTTGGTCAGCTTCAACCCGCAAAGAAGGATCATCACCACGTAGATCAATTGCGGCCCCTGATTCCATCACGCGAAAAGCAATCCCCTTAGCATGCCCCTCAAGACCGTCCTGTCCATCACCTGATTTCAAACGCATATGGCTTGGCAGAAGTGTGGCGATATGTGCCCGGGTCCACGCCTCAATGTGGACGCGAGCGGGTTCTTTCGCCTCAGTTTTCACCTCGACTGCGCCAAGCAGTTCAATGCCGGGGGTTAACCAGTCATGCCCCTTAGTAAGACAGGCGACCGCATGGCCGCCAAATATAACCTGCCCCTCAGCGTCTAGCGTAAAGGCATTATTGTCGGCCGCTACAATCTCCCCCAAGCGCTGCGTCAGGATTGGTACCAAAGCCGACGAGGCAGCGCTACGCACAGCCTTTCCTTCAAGCGTTTTTGCATTTGTAGCGGGAACAAAGGTCAGACCTTGCAGCTGGCCCACCACGTGACCTTCAACACTCACTTCTCCATCAGGCGTTAAATCCGTCATCAAGGCATGATCCTTCTTCAATCCGGCCAGAAGCGCCGTTGTTCGCCGATCTACAAAACGCGCTGTTAACGCCTCATGCAAGGCATCAGACAGTTTATCTTCAACTTCTCGCGTTTTTTCACGCCAAAACAGCGCATTTTCTAGCCAATCATCTCGATAAGCAGCATAGGTCCATGTGCGTATGCCTGCGAGCTTTCCCTGAAGAGCCGGGATATCACCCATAGCCTGGCTGAGCCGTTCCATGCGATTTTCCATTGCTTTATCAGATAGCCGCGCATCAGGATCAGCCAGATGTTCAGCCAATGCCTGGACCAAGCGGTAATGACCCTCATGCCCAGCCTTGCGAAAGTCAGGCAGGCGGCAAAGATCCCATAAACGTCGCACGCGCGGTTCAGTCAGCGTGTTGGCCTCAACATCATCTTCAAGGGCGATCCTGCGTAATGTCCATTCGTCTAACGCATTTGGATTCTGGCGCAATACAACGCTGCCAGAAGGTTTTGAGAGGCTTGTCATCAAAGCAGGCAAGCTTGCATAATCAAGTGCAGAGTTGCGCCATTCAAGACGTTCAACTGGGTTAAACGTGTGATTTTCAATGCGCTTTACAAGCTCGGGCTCAAACAGGGCACACTCACCTGTTTCGCCAAAGGTCCCCTGACTGCGGAACCGGCCTGCCCGGCCCGCAATCTGTGCCATTTCGTTTGGCCTTAGCGGGCGATGACGACGCCCGTCAAACTTGGTTGAAGCGGCAAAAGCAATATGATCGACATCAAGATTAAGTCCCATACCGATCGCATCGGTCGCGACAAGATAGTCCACCTCACCTGACTGATAGAGTTCAACCTGCGCATTACGTGTGCGCGGAGATAATGCACCCATTATGACAGCCGCGCCGCCCTTTTGACGTCGCAGCAATTCTGCAATCGCATAAACCTGCTCAGAGCTAAACGCCACGATAGCTGATCGTTTTGGAAGCTTTGTTACTTTCACTGGGCCGGTATAAATCAGCTCAGAAAACCGTTCACGCGGCTCAGCCTCCACCTGCAAATCAAGCGCGTAAAGCATGTTGCGCATTGTGTCAGCGCCAAGGAGAAGCGTTTCCTCAGTCCCACGCGCATGCAGCAAACGGTCTGTGAAGATATGTCCACGATCTGTATCTTCAGCAAGCTGGATCTCGTCAATCGCCATAAACGCAACAGGAAGATGCACGGGCATTGCTTCAACAGTACAGACATAATACTGAGCTGTTTCAGGCCAAATGCGCTCTTCCCCCGTGATCAAAGCGACAGAACGCGCGCCCCTCTGAGCGACTATCTTGTCGTACACTTCGCGGGCGAGAAGCCGCAGCGGCAAACCGATCATGCCGGTTCTGTGGCCAAGCATACGCTCAATCGCGTAATGGGTTTTCCCCGTATTAGTGGGACCCAGAATGGCTTTTAGCTGGCTCATAGGGTGGCCTAAATCAGGATGAGGGAAAGCTGGCATCGCTCAGCATTTCATTTGACCCGTATCCGCTTACCGGGCAAGTCCTTATTTAATGTCCGCTACAGCTAACAACTACTTGCCAAATCAAACAAATCGTCAAGGCTGGACTCTTCAGGGTCAAAATCAACTGGCATATCCCGCGTGCGATCAACCCTTTGCTGGGGACGCACTCGGTTCATGACCTCGAGGATTTCAACAAAAAGTTCCCGTTGATCAACAGGCTTTGCAACATAACCATCCATGCCCAGATTAAGACATTTTTCCCGGTCACCTGACATCGCATCTGCGGTGAGGGCAATCACAGGTATCTTTTGCCAAGGCTCATTTGATGCACGAATGATTTTGATGGTCTCTCGCCCATCCATGACCGGCATGTGCATATCCAGAAGAACCATATCAAATGGTTCTCTTGTGAGTATATCCAGTGCCTCACGGCCGTTCTCAGCTTCTGTCGCGATAAGGCCTTGTGGCTCTATTAATAAACGGGCAACACGGCGGTTGACCAAATTGTCATCCACAATCAAGACTTTCAGCCCGCGCAAGCTATCTGTTGTGCGGCGCACTTTTTCGGTTGCATCCCCTTGCTGATCTGAAGACTGCTCCGCCCCACCGATATACCCATCGTCAAGCGCCTCTTCTGCAATGATTTCATCTATGGGCAGCAGATCTGGCTTTGGGGCTACATAAGCTGGCTCTACAACGGCTTCCTCTGGGGGTTGTTGCACCAGACCAAGCTGAACGTCCTGTCTCTGCGGTGCCATTGGCTCACCTATCGCCGCTTTAAAGCTTAAACTAAAGACCGACCCCTTGCCCGGCTGGCTGGTGACCTTGATATCCCCACCCATCATGCGTGCCAATCGGCGTGCAATCGCCAGCCCAAGTCCCGTTCCACCAAACTTACGGGTTGTGGTGCTGTCTGCCTGGGAGAAGTTATTAAATAAGTTACCCATCTGCTCCTGGGTAATGCCGATACCTGTATCGGAAACGTGTATCGTTACGGCATGTTGATCAGGATTATTCCGGAGTGGTCGGCTTTTCACAGCAACAATGATACCGCCCTCACTCGTGAACTTCAGCGCGTTGGAAATCAGGTTGGAAACACTTTGGCGCAAACGCACAGGGTCGAACATCAGCGTACTTGGCACATGCGGGTCGAATACCAGTTTGAAGTATATACCTTTTTCCTCTGCATTAGGTGCGTAGAATTTCTGTAGGCGCGTTAGCTTATGCCTTAAATCTCCGCTGACAGGGCTAAGCTCCAATTTACCTGCCTCAATTTTAGAAAGGTCAAGAATATCATTTAGAATTGTCATGAGTGACTTTGAGCTTTCCAGAATGGTTGCGACCATATCATGCTCGTCTGCATCCAGATTACGCCCACCCAGCGCCTGAGCCATGCCAAGGATGCCATTTAAGGGTGTTCGAATTTCGTGGCTCATGGCTGCAAGAAACTCAGATTTTGCCTGACTTGCAGATTCTGCAGCCTTACGTGCAGCTTTTAGCTCTTTATTGCGGGCTCGTTCTTCAGTCAGATCAATACTGACACCAACAATCATCCCCTCAGATGTATGGGCATGATAAACACGCAACGGACGGTTATCGGCCCCGACTGTCTCATATGCATCTCCTTGCTTTAAGGTATTGATACCATGATCAAGTATCGCCATACGCTCTTCATCGGAAATGTCTGGGGCAAGGTCCGTTATCTGAGCGCTTAACGCGTCTCTAAAGCTCAAACCTTGATTCAAATTAGCAAATAATACAGGCAAATGGGCAACCGACTGCTCATTGGCATATATAAGGTTTATATCCTTATCATAGACTGCAAAACCATTTTCTAACTGATGCGCTGCTTCAAAAAACTGCTCAATTGTTATATTTGTCATAGTGCCCAGCCCTGCATAAATATACTATGTTGTCCCATACTCGTGTGAACCTATTGTTTTTTTGTAAACACGCATCGGCTTTCTATAAGCAAAATGACGGGGGCGAAGTTATTGTGTGAAGAATCCCAAAAGCTTTGTATTGACGCGACGCGCTTGAACGTCTAAACGCGCGCATCTGTTTATAGCTCTATTTTTTTGAGAGATTGTCTTATGTCCCGTATGTGTGAACTGACTGGAACCAAACCAATGTCTGGCCACAATGTCAGCCACTCTAATGTGAAAACCAAACGTCGTTTTTTACCAAATCTTCTTGACGTGAAGCTTCGCTCTGAAACACTTGACCAAACCTTTAAGCTGAAAATTGCTGCAAAGGCCCTTCGCACAGTTGATAAGCTAGGCGGCCTTGATGGCTTCCTTGCCAAGGCGAAGGCTGATGACCTCTCTGACAAAGCCGCTAAAATTAAGCGCAACATTGAAAAGAAGCTGGCTGAGGCTGCTTAAGCTCTGCTTTTTAGATAATATGCACATTTTAAAGCCGCACCGTACCATCGGAGCGGCTTTTTGCATTGTGACGCGATCATGCCATAAATGGATGTCACAAGCTTGAGGGAGACAGAGCGATGCGTCTGATATTACTCGGAACACTTGCCTATGCAGTGCTGACGGCATGTGCTGCACCAGAGACTGTTGCAACCACAGCCAAAGATACACCCTCAGACACCGTACAATTTGACAAAGGCATCAGAATTTTCACAGCTGATACGATTTACACCGGTAATCCTGCCGAACCCCAAATTTCCGGTATAGCTGTTAACCAAGCAGGCTTCATTGTCGCCACTCTCCCCCTTGGTGCTAACACCACAGCCCATACGCCGAGCGGTCCAGCCGAAATCATCAGCTTTAACGGCACCATGTACCCAGGGTTTGTCGACGGTCATGCTCACCTTTCCGGCATAGGTTCGCGCGCCCTTACGCTCGATCTGGCTGGAACTGCCTCCATTGATGAATTAACGACACACATCGAAGCGGTCGTCTTTGGTTCGCCTGCCGGTCAGGTTTTTTATGGGCGAGGCTGGATTGAAACACAGTGGCCCGAAGACCGCATGCCGACCGCAGCCGACCTCGACCGCGCCGCGCCAGATAACCCAGTCATCCTTGTACGCGCTGATGGCCATGCACTTGTCGCAAACACAGCTGCAATGACAGCTGTTGGCATCACCCATGAGACACAAACACCTGAGGGCGGCGCCATTGAGCGCGATGAGACGGGCGCACCAACAGGAATCTTTATTGATAGCGCCATGGGACTGATCCGTGCCCAGATTGAAAGCCCAACTGACGCGGAGTTGAAGCAGGCCCTGCAAACAGGTGCTGAAGTTTACGCCAGCCGTGGCTGGACCGGTCTGCATAATATGTCTGTCACCCCGCGCGAAGCCCCACTCATGGCTGCTCTGGACGCAGAAAATAAACTCCCACAGCGCGTGCATAATGCCTTTGATCCATCAGGCTTCGAGATTGCCGCTGGCCGCCGGCATGAAACAGACACGATCCAAAACCGCGCCGTTAAGATTTACATGGACGGCGCACTCGGATCACGCGGCGCGCACTTGCTGGCCCCTTACAATGATCAGCCAGAATCCCACGGCCTAAGCTTGATGAAACAGGGAGATTTGTCAGATATGACCAATCGTGCGGCTGCCAATAATGTACAATTGGCCATGCACGCAATTGGCGACCAGGCTAACCGCCGCTTAATCGAAATGGCTGAGCGGATGAGCCCCTTTGTGGGTGGTATGACCGACTTGCGATGGCGGATTGAACATACGCAAATTCTTGATCCACGTGACATCAGCCGCATGGCGCAGTCAGGCTTGATCGCTTCGATGCAGCCAAGTCATGCCATTGGCGACCTACATTTTGCGCCCGACAGGCTAGGCCAGAACCGGCTGGCTGGCGCATATGCCTGGCGTGACTTACTGGCGGCTGGTGCCGTCATTGTTGGCGGCTCAGACGCACCTGTTGAAGTTGGATCACCTCTGATTGAGTTTTATGCCGCTGTGGCACGCAAAGATCTATCTGGATTTTCCGGTGAAGGCTGGCACCCCGAACAAGCCGTCAGTCGCGAACAAGCTCTCGCCATGTTTACCTCTGCGCCAGCCTTTGCCAGCTTTCAGGAAGACCAGCTCGGTACGCTGGAGGTCGGCAAACTTGCTGATCTTTCTATTTTTGACCGTGATTTGATGACTGTTCCCGAAGCAGACATTCTGACCGCCAGTGCCGTTGCCACAATCATAGGCGGCAATGTCGTCTGGCAGGCAGAGGACGAAGCCCCAGGCAAATAAAGTGATAAGGTTCTGAGCAACCTCCCCTTGCGGAAACCTGCAACGCTGACTATCCAAAGAGTATCAGGAAAATAACCTGAGGCATATTGTTGCGATAAATTGCACAAACTAATCACCCTGGGGAGGGACATTCATGAAACACGTAAAATCAAGACTCAGAATCTCACTAGGCGCACTGATCGCCGGAGCAGCTCTCTTGGCCACACCAGCGGTCACAGCAACCGCTCAGAGCGTTTATTCATTCGGAGACAGCCTGTCTGACAATGGTAACCTTAGCGCGCTCACACTTGGCCTTGCGCCCGGCGGTGACTATTTTCAGGGGCGCTTCTCCAACGGCTTTATCTGGACAGACTACCTCTCACAAGGCATCGCGGGCGAATTACAGCGCCGCGACCCCGGCCTTATCCGCCCGTTTATTCGCCGCACAACAGATGGATTTAACTTTGCTCATGGCGGCTCTGTCTCAGGTTCCAATGGTCTGACATTTGATATTTTGCTCGGCGGTTTTAACACAGCGCTCTTACAGGGGATTCCTGCTTTCCGTACCACTGATCAAGCAAGAGAGTTTCGTGATCAGCGCTTTTTCTTCCGGCGTACCTTCAATGCCGGGCCAGATGACTATGCCACGATCTCAGCGGGTGGAAACGATTATCTCAATGGTGTGACGAACGTAAATTTCGTCGTTGGGAATATCGTTGAGACCCTAAATATTCTGCATGATGGTGGCATCCGTAACACGCTTATCCTCGACCTCCCTTCCCTTGGCGATATTCCCGGTCAATTTGGAAGCTCAGACTCAGCACGCCTAAACAGTCTCTCTAGCCTGCACAATACCAGGCTACAGAGCGCGGCCGATGCATTTGAACGCAATAATCGTGGCACGACTGTTTCGGTCATTCCTCTTGGCCTATTATTCGACCTCATCGTTAATGATGCAGACAATAGGGGCGGCGCAACGTTTGGCTTTACAACTGTGCGTCCCGGTGCGGGAACCTCAGGCAGTTGCCTCGGCGATGGCTTGGTTCTAAGCGCCTGTCCTGACAGTTTCCTGTTTTACGATGACATTCACCCTACTGCCAGCGCACAGGCCCTTATTGGGCAGGTTGCACTTTCAGTTGTACGCGCTGACGTGGCAACAGCCTCATCAGCGTCAGCCCGGACAGTTACGACAGATCGACTGGCAACATTTGATAACCGGCTGGTAACCAGTCGCTTTGCGGCCCTGCGCGCCGGCTTCACGGGGTCTGGTGTCCTCACAGAATCTAGTAGCACAGCTGGAAGTTTTGGTGGGCTTGGCTTCCAGCCCCTCTCTGGCAGCCCATCAGGCACAACAGGCACATCGGTCTACAGCTATCGTAGCGGCATCAGCGCAGAATTTGCCAATCGCACCCCAGACGCCGATATCTTTGATGTTCCTGATCGGGGGTTTAGCCCCGGCTTGCAGCAACAGGAATTTGTTGAATCCTATGGCGGCGACCATCTGTTTGAAAATAATATTGCAATTGGTGGCGCGTACACGCGTGCCGAACTCGAGCGAGATGCTTTTGGCATTGACAGCCAAGATAGGTCTACTGCCTACATCGCCTATGCGGCTTGGTTTAATGGCCCTGTAACACTAGGCCTGACCAGCCGGAACAGCGAAGTCCAACAAAGCTTCCAACGTGCCAGCGGACTAGAGTTTGCCCCAGTCGCTATTGGGCAAGGTCGCTCCACATCAAACGCAGTGCGGATTGATGCAAACTATGATGTAAGCTTACGCGGTGTGGCTCTAACGGCGATCACCCGCGGTGCCTTTTCAAGACTGAAACACCGTGGATTTCAGGAAAGCGGTACACTTGGTTTGGCTGACCGAACGGTCGAGGATCAAAGCTTCGCCGGGTATAGTGGTTATGCCGGAATAAAAGCTGCGACACGATTTACACCGCTCAAGGGGGTGAACGCTTATGCCAGCATGGAGTTAGGCGGTCTCGCCTCATCAGATCGCACCATCGGTTTCTCCTCAATTCTAGATGAAACAGCCCTTCTTGGCGAAACAAGAACCGATCCGGGCTTCTCCAGCACCCGCTTTGGCGCTTCAACGCTGGCTGGATACGGTGCATTTGAAACCGGCATACACTTTAATTCCGCGTTCAGCATGAACCTGCGCAGCTCAACCTTATCGACACCTGAGGGCTTGGCATCACTCACCCGCGTAAGTGCCGTTTACACATTTTAACATTAGCAAAATAGATTTTGAAAACTGGTGGGGCCACACATTCGCGTGCGGCCCCGCCTTTACGTATTGTCCGGTAAAGACTGTGCACCTAAGGTGCCCAAAACAAGAATAAGCAGGATTTCTCACATGGCGCACTACACTCTTTATGGCTCACAAGCTTCTCTCTTTACTGGCAAGGCACGAGGATATCTGCGCTGGAAAGGTATCGATTTTACTGAGCATTCAGTGACTGCTGAGATCATGAAAGATATCATCCTGAAACATGTAAAGTGGCCCGTTATCCCGGTCATGCAGACAGAAGACGGTAAGATCGTCCAAGATACTGTCGACATCATCGCAGAAATCGAAGCTAATGAAGGCGGCACACCTGTTCTGCCCAATGGCCCAGTACAGCGCTTTGCTAGCGAGCTGCTCCATGTGTATGCGGATAATTGGCTACTTATCCCGGCAATGCATTATCGCTGGAATTATAATGAAGACTGGATCTATTCAGAATTTGGCCGCTCCTCTTCTCCAGATGCTGCACCAGAAGAACAATATCGTCTTGGTAAAGAGCGCGGACAGATGTTCAAAGGGTTTGTACCAATGCTTGGTATCAACGAAGACACTATCCCCGGAATTGAGGCTTCATATGAAGCTTTCCTGGATGAATTCTCAACCCACCTTGAGCAGCACCCTTACCTCTTTGGAGGGCGTCCGAGCCTTGCCGATTTCGCCTTTCTCGGCCCACTATATGCACACCTGTACCGCGACCCGGCCAGTGGCGAAATTATGAAACGCATTGCCCCCAAAGTTGCCAACTGGACCGAGCGGACAATCGCTGGAGATAAGGGTGATGGTGAGCTTATTAAGGGTGATGCTATTCCTGAAACGTTACTCCCCCTGATGACCCGCCATATGAGCGAGCATCTGCCCGTCATCGAAGCCACGCACGCACAGTTTACTGATTGGCTAAACACTGCTGAGCCCCGCGCAGAATTGCCTCGCGCCTTCGGACAGGCACCATTCACCCAGGGGGGCCGCACCGGAAATATAATCACAAACAGTTTTACGCTCTTCCGCTTGCAAGCCGCACTCGACATTTATGCAAGTTTTGAAGAAGAAACAAAAGTACGTGCAGATTCTATGCTCGATCATATTGGTGCCAGCGCGCTAAAAACCTTCACGCTGCCTGCACGTCTGGAAAGAAGGAATTACAAACTACATCTGGCATTTTAGGGTGCCGCCCGGATGCAAATTTTACCGCTGTCTATGTATCTCCTTTTTGGAGAGAAACGGGCGGGCTTCAGCTCTGTTTGGCTTTGCCGGGCTGGATACACAGGCGCCGCAAGGTATTGGCTATGAATCGGGATTATATCTGGTTTTGCGCCATTTGCGCCAAATGCTGAAAATTTTTGGCCCATCAAGTAGATAACGTTTAACCAACCGCCTTGGTTCGCTCAGCATACGGTAAAGCCACTCGAGCCGCGTACGCTGCATCCATTTTGGCGCGCGTTTCGTGCTGCCCGAAAGAAAATCAAGGCTTGCACCGCAACAAATACCCACGCCCTGCACACCGCCATGCTGCTTGGCCGCTAAGGCAACCATTTCCTGCTGCGGTGATCCGACACACAGAAAGTGGAAGCGTGCGGGATGGGCAGCCATAAAGTCAGCTGCCGCCTGCACAGCATCAGGCTTATGACGCAAACCCATAGGCGCATCATGGCGATGAATGTTTGTCAGGCCGAACCTTTCTGCAACTTTTGCAACATCTGTATCACTGGAACCGATCACCACAACGGCTTCATCAGGTTTTATCTCTTGTACGAAAAGTGCTTCAACAATGTCGGCTCCCACTGAAACCGTCAGCGGAATATCATCCCGCAGGGCAAGAAGCTCCAAAATACGGCTATCATTAACCAGCAATCCGGCCCCCTCATAAAGTGGATGCAAAGCAGGTTCGGCCTCAAGGCGGATCATATGATCAACATTTGGCGTGACAACATAATCGAACGCACAGCCCTGATCAGACATCGCAACCATCCTGGTAACAACATCAAGTGCTGGCATGGGACAGAAATCCAATCCCAGAAATGAAACGGTCTTTTTGGTCATCTTTAGAGCAGATGCCTCAATTTGGGGCGCAAGGGAAATAGACATAACACAGTCTGTGCAAAAGCCGGGCCGATAGTAGATATAATGCGCAGCTTGTGTATAAGTGGCTACATCGATTGTATCGGTGCTCGCGACTCTTCCTCAGGGCCTTGCGGCTTGCCTGCACCTTTGGCATAGCCATGCTTTTTTAGCAGACCACGAAATTGATGATAGCTTAGGCTAAGCGATTTGGCAGCCTTCCCCTGGTGCCCTGCATGCGTGGCCAAAGCCGCATCAATCAAGGTCATTTCATAGTTTGCGACACTAGCATTAAAGTCCCCTGACACTGCATCAGGTACAGCTGGAGCTGACACCGTGTCCACACGCTCGTTAAGCATGGCGTTGCCCGCCGACACACGCGATTTAAGCTTTGGCTGCGGCCTGTACGGCGAAGCAAACGGATCAAGTACCTCTGCATCAAACTGCACTGGCTGATCAGCATGACCTGCACTTAACGCACGGTGCGTCAGCCGCTCGGCAAAATTACGCACTTCACGCACGTTTCCCGGCCACGGTGCGGCTTCAATACGTGCAATCGCACTGGGTGCAAACCCAGGAAAATCCAGGCGCATCTCACGCGCCATCCGGCGCGCAAAAAAATCCGCGAGCAAGCTGGCATCCTCTCCACGCGCACGCAGGGGCGGCAGCGTAATGACATCGAAGGCCAACCGGTCCAGCAAATCAGCACGGAATTTCCCCGCCTCAACAAGGCCAGGCAAATCTACATTAGTAGCGGCCGTTACGCGTACATTCGTGGTGAGTACTTTTTCCCCACCCAAACGTTGATATTCGCCATATTCGATAATGCGCAGCAGTTTTTCCTGAACACGAGAAGACGCTGTGGCAATCTCGTCAAGAAAGATTGTACCGCCATCGGCCAACTCAAAGCGACCTGACCGCCGTTCAGTTGCCCCCGTAAACGCACCCCGTTCATGCCCGAACAGCTCAGAATCAAGTAACTCTTCGGACAAGGCCGCACAATTGACCTTCACAAACGGACCTTCCCAGCGCTTTGACAAGAAGTGCAGTCGTTCTCCGATCAGCTCTTTGCCCGTCCCACGCTCACCTATGACAAGAATCGGGCGATCAAGCGGCGCGACACGGCTGACATGTTCCAACGCAGCGAGCCAAGCCGGGGCTTCACCAATAAGTTGAGGCGCAGATCCTGTTATCATAAGGCGTATATAACTAATGTATATAGTAATATCCACTATTTTTATTAGTGTAATTGACCAAAATTAGTTTACATCAAGCATACTTTTACATATAAAGTATAAATAAAACAGTGTGCTAAAAAATTAATTCGAAACTGGCACGCATCTTGAAATGTCAGAGGCATATCGGGCAAAGCAGCCAGTGAAGACTGCTACCCAGCAATAAGGAGTTACAAATGGACTATCAGGATCGCGAAACCAGCTATGGGAGCCGCTATGACAAGGTTGAAAACAGCCTGTCACGCTTTGGCCGGTGGCTATCAAAACGCCCAAGCGAAAGCTGGCTATTCTTTTTCGCGGGCATCATTATTTCCGGCATCATTTTCTAGCCCACGCGTGACAAAACAATAACCACTCGTTCCTCCCAACCAACAAAGATAATATAGAAAGGACACCATTATGGGCCTATTTTCCCGCTTCGGTGACATCATCAACTCAAACATTAACGCTATGCTAGATAGCGCTGAGAACCCTGAAAAAATCGCACGCATGATGATTCAGGAAATGGAAGACACACTTGTCGAGGTCCGCACCGGCGCGGCTCGCGCCATGGCTGACAAGAAGGAAATGGAGCGGGAAATTGCTCATTATTCCTCCATCCGTGATGACTGGGCTGGCAAAGCCGAGTTGGCAATCGACAAAGGCCGCGAGGATCTGGCGCGCGGTGCGCTACTCGCAAAACAGAAAGCGGAA
Source organism: uncultured Hyphomonas sp. (assembly GCA_964443965.1). Taxonomy (GTDB): domain Bacteria; phylum Pseudomonadota; class Alphaproteobacteria; order Caulobacterales; family Hyphomonadaceae; genus CALLCD01. The sequence continues at coordinate 15,726 of CAYUFN010000006.1, forward strand.
AAAGAAATCGAAGCACGTGCACTTGCTGTTGATGCTGCAGAAGAAGCCTTTGAGAAGCGCTCTGACGATCTGACCAAATTACAGGCCAAGCTGGATGAAGCAAAAGCCAAGCACCGCGCACTAATGATGCGCCGGGAAGCAGCAGAGCAACGCATTCGCGTTCGCAGCCAGACATATGATAGCCGCGTAGATGATGCTCTAGCTCGCTATGCCTCAGTTGAGCGCAAAGTCGACGAGATGGAAGCTTATGCGGAAACGATCAAAGGCCGCGAGCCAAGTCTTGAGGCAGAGTTTGCCGCGCTGGAACGCAATGAGAGCATCGAGGCTGAGTTACAGGCACTCAAAGCAAAACGCACCAAGGCGTCGAAGCCTAAAGCATCCAAAACGGTGAATTAGGATGGAGGATGGACTTATCGCGGTATCGATCATTTCGATACTCAGTGTTTTCGTCTTCGCCCCGTGGCTACTGTTTCACTACATCACATTATGGCGCAACCAGAAAACGCTAAAGCCAAATGATGAGCAGATCATGCAAGACCTCTGGCACTCCGCCAAACGTATGGAGCGCCGTATAGAAACCCTTGAAGCCCTTATCCAGAGTGAGGGGGAGGCTCGCTCCCCCCGCTATCCAACAGACAGAGATTACAGGAGAGATTCATAATGCCCCGCTATGACGAGTACAACACGTCACCCAATCCGAAGAAGTTATACCGGTCGCGCGCTGATAAGGTCATCGGAGGCGTCTGTGGCGGTCTGGCAGAGCGCTTCGGCTGGGAGCCAACGCTGGTACGCGTTGCAGCCCTCCTCGTCGTTTTTCTAAGCGGAGGTGCTGGTTTGGTGATCGGTTACATTTTAGCCATGCTTATCATTCCTAAAGAGCCAATAGGGCGCGGACCAATTACCCCCGAAGAAGACGCTTTTTGGCGGGGTGTATCTGACCGACCAAACGTTACATTCGGTAACTTGAAATACACATTTATGGAACTCGAAGAACGGCTGCAAAAACTTGAGCGCAATGTCACATCTGATGATTGGCGCTTACGTAAGGAATTTCGAGACCTGGAAGGCCGCTAGCCGACTTAAAAAATAACCACGCCAAATCAGAGAAAATCGATGACCGTCGTTCAACTCCAAACAACAAATAAGAGGACACAAATACAAATGAGAGGGATTTTAATCAAACGCCGCACGCACAGAGACTTACTTATTGGTCTTATGGTCACCGCAGCTATTCTAGGAGGTACAGCAGCAGCAGCCTTCAATGGCGGTGTATCGCTAGAAGCTGGCAAGCTACAGATGACGCTAGACGCCTCACTTACAGATGGATTGCATTTGAGCTTTGCCTCACTCTGAGCGCCTAAATAGGTTCGTCCCCTCCCAGTGTACCCGGCTCCTCTTCGGAGGGGCCGATTTTTTGAAAATAGCATCGGTGCGCATACGTTCAATTACATCGTCGCCGAATGTAAAATACACGCACCTCCAATCAACCACCTTGACATCAGATGCACGCTCCATCACGTCACCTATATGATTATTGCAATCGATGGAACCTTGGCCTCTGGTAAAGGCACTATTGCACGTGCGGTGGCTGCTGCATTTCATTTACCTTACATGGATACTGGCCGGTTGTATCGAGCTACCGGCATTGGCGCGCTGAAAGCCGGGCTGAACTTTGAAGATGCCAATGCACTGGCAGCTCTCGCCGGGCGTCTTGATCTTGCCATGTTTGAAGAACATGAATTGCGCACCGCTGAGGCTGGGCAAGCTGCCTCTAAGGTGGCAGCAATATCAGAGGTTCGCACGGCACTCCTGGCGCTTCAAAGGGAGTTTGCCAATCAGGTAGGTGGTGCAGTGCTTGACGGGCGCGATATTGGCACGGTGATCTGTCCGGACGCAGATGTAAAACTCTGGATCGATGCCGATGTTGCAGAGCGTGCTCGCAGACGAACCAAAGAATTGAATACGCAAGGTAGTCCAATCACCATAGAAGAAATGACAGCTGAATTGATCGAGCGCGACACACGCGACCAGTCACGCACCAACGCACCAATGCAAAAGGCAGACGATGCAGTGTTGATTGATACGACTGATTTGAGTATAGACGCGGCTGTGGATAAGGCCGTGGCTGTTATAAGAGCAGCTCAAAATGCCGGAAAAAACTCTTTCTAGTCTGTTTTATAAGGCTAAAACCAAAAAAAGAGCTCCCACATTATTTTTATAAACGCTAACCCCTCGCATGGGCGAGATGGGGTTATTGTCATTTCGGGCAATGATTTCTGTTTTACCCACTCCATTTGGACCAAATATGTCAACCGAATCAATGAACCCAACCACAGACGATTTCGCAGCCCTTTTTGAAGGCAGCGCAGCGGCTGAAACCATGACCGAAGGCAAGGTTATACCTGCCACAGTGATCGCCGTCGAAAATGATGCTGTGATCGTCGATGTCGGCCTCAAAACTGAAGGCCGCATCCCAGTAAAAGAATTCTTCCTCGACGAGAACCAGCCAGAGGCCGGCAAAATCGTTGAAGTATACCTCGACAGGATCGAGAATGCGTTAGGTGATGCCGTTCTCTCCCGCGAAAAAGCCCGCCGTGAAGAGAGCTGGATCCGCCTTGAAAGAATGCACGCAGACGAACAACCAGTCACAGGCGCGATTGTTGGGCGTGTTAAGGGCGGCTTTACTGTCGACCTTGGCGGCGTCAACGCATTCTTGCCAGGTTCACAAGTCGATATTCGTCCGGTGCGAGACATTGGCCCGCTTATGGGCGAAAAGCAGCCTTTCGCCATCCTTAAAATGGACCGCCCACGCGGCAATGTCGTTGTCTCCCGCCGTGCCGTACTGGAAGAAAGCCGCGCTGAACAGCGTGCCGAGATCGTTGGCGCCATGACCGAAG
>CAYUFN010000006.1:18632-35341 GCA_964443965.1 uncultured Hyphomonas sp.
CGTGAAGGTGTCGTCAAAAATATCACCGATTACGGTGCCTTTGTTGACCTTGGCGGCATTGATGGCCTTCTTCACGTAACTGATATGAGTTGGAAACGGATTAATCATCCATCGCAAGTGGTTGAAGTTGGTCAAACTGTAAACGTACAGATCATCAAAATTAATCCAGAAACCCAACGTATTTCACTTGGCATGAAGCAACTCGGCTCTGATCCATGGGAAGGTGTTGAAGCCAAATACGCTGTTGGTACACGCCTTGAAGGCCAAATCACAAACATCACAGATTATGGTGCTTTTGTTGAGTTGGAAGATGGCGTTGAAGGCTTGATTCACGTGTCTGAAATGAGTTGGACCAAGAAGAACGTCCACCCCGGGAAGATTGTCTCTACATCCCAAACCGTAGACGTTGAGGTCCTCGACGTGGATAGCGAAAAGCGGCGCATCTCCCTTGGCCTAAAACAAACAATGGACAATCCATGGAATGCCTTCCTTGCTGAAAGCCCAATCGGGTCTGAAATCGAAGGCGAAGTTCGCGGCATTACCGAATTTGGCCTATTCGTTGGCCTTGGCCCTGATCTTGATGGCATGGTCCACATTAATGACATTGCTTGGGATAAGTCTGGCGAAGAAGCCATTCAGGCCTACACCAAAGGCGACATTGTGAAGGCGAAAGTTCTAAACGTTGATAGCGATCTTGAGCGCATTTCACTGGGAATCAAACAACTGGCTGGTGACCCTCTTGGCGGCGCTGCGTCCAGCGAAAGCGCAAGTGGCGCTAGCGGCGGTATTTCTCGCAACTCTATCGTCACCTGTACTGTAACAGAAGTTGCCTCAGGCGGTATTGAGGTTGAGTTTGGAGAACCAGCCATGCGCACGTTCATCAGACGCTCTGACCTTTCACGTGATCGCTCCGAGCAACGCCCGGAACGCTTTAGCGTTGGTGACAAGGTAGACGCACGCGTCACAAACATCGACCGTGGCTCACGCCGTGTGACACTTTCTATCAAGGCGCTGGAAATTGCTGAAGAGAAAGAAGCCGTCGCACAGTACGGCTCGGCCGACTCAGGCGCGTCACTTGGTGATATTCTTGGCGCAGCACTAGGCGGCTCAGTTCCTGCTGCGGAAGAAACACCCGCAAAGGAAAAGCCCGCAGCTGAGGCAACAACCTCTGACGATGGTGATGACCTCACCAAAATTAAGGGCCTTGGGAAAGTGTTCGCAGGAAAGCTCAATGAAGCAGGTATAACAACTTTCGCACAGATGGCAGCCCTGACAGCCGAAGAGGTTGCTACTTTGGAAGAAAAGCTAAATGTCAGCGGTAAATTTGAAAAGGAAGACTGGGTTGCGCAAGCCAAGGCCTTTGCCAGCTAATAATCATTAGGTTAAGGCGGTGGTTGATTATCCAACCACCGCCTTACTCCCATAACTTAAGAATTTTTAATCGCGAAAGCTTTGGCTTTCAGCATAAACATATATATACTTATCAAATGCTTAGATCAGAACTTGTCACACGCCTTGCCGAAGAACGGCCTCATCTCCCGCAGAAACGGGTCGAACAAGCCGTCGATGTTATCTTTGAAGAAATTTGTGCTGCGTTAGAGCGTGGGGACCGCGTCGAACTACGCGGCTTTGGGGCATTTTCTGTCCGCGAGCGCAATGCCCGCAAAGGCCGTAACCCACGCACAGGTGAAAGCGTCGAAGTGCCCGCCAAGAAGGTTCCTTTTTTCAAAGCTGGAAAAGAGTTACGCATGCGCATCAACAACGGGACTGATCCTGAAGCGCGCTGACCATTCAAACATTGCTTGCAAGTAAGACCCATAATGCAGATATTCAGGCTCTGGCCCGCAATATCTAATTGCAGCACCCTAAACAGCTAACTTATTGACGTATTTAGAGAATACGGCGATGTTCCTGCATCTTAAATACTAAGGTGGAAACAAAAGGGGCTTCCTATGTTCAATGAGTTTAAAGAATTTGCAATGAAGGGCAACCTTGTCGACATGGCCGTTGGCTTCGTCATGGGTGCTGCGTTCGCTGCCGTTGTCACGGCATTTATCCAGGGCGTTTTCATGCCGCTGATCAGCCCAATTCTTGGCGGCATCGATCTGGCATCAATGAATTACGTTATGTCACCAGCTGAAGTTGATGCAGACGGTACCGAAACCAAAGCTGCTGTTATCGTCGCTGTGGGGGAGTTCATTACTGCTCTCATCTCCTTTATTATTGTTGCCTTCGTTATGTTCATGATCATCAAAGGCATGAATAATGCGATGAAAGCTGAAGAAGAAGCACCAGCTGAAGATCCAGGTCCTTCACAGGAAGATCTTCTGACAGAAATTCGTGATTTGTTAGCAAAATCTAGCTAATCTAGGTTTTAGTAGAGTATTGTATAGTATGAAGAGGCGGCCTCAACAGGTCGCCTTTTTTAGTTACGACTCTGCTGTTATTAAAGTTGCCGGGCGACTAATACGTTTCAATCACATCCATTTCAATTGTATAGGCCGCATCGGCAAGAGCCGTTTCCTGCTGGGTTAAGCGAAGTATGCCCTCAATCCAAACGGCCTGCGCAAGGTCTGCTAGTTGGATAGGCTTGGAAGTTTTAATATAAATAGTCTGGTTGGGCGGGGGTGGTGGCGCATGCAGGCAAGCGCCGTAATATGGTACCAGCAGGAATTCTGAGATCTTAGCATCCACTCCATATTCGAACGGGACGGTATAGCCTGGCAGACGAACACGCTGCCCTTCAAAAGCCGCTACTGTGGCATAAGAGCCAATCTGCACAGCAACGTCACCCACGCCGCCCTCTTCAATCTGGCTCACTTTTGCAGCCTGCTGCTTATAAAGTTCAACAAGGCGTTCTTCTTCCCCCTCAGGGATAAGGTCTTCCCAGGTGAGTTTGCGGACATCTCCACTTGCACCTGCGATAATAGCCGACGGATCCGGGGACCGATCAGTGCAGCTTGTCAAAAGAGCAAGTGACAAACATGCGGAAAATAAAACTTGTTTCATCTGATCAGCTTACCGCTTGTCTTTTAGCAATGCCAGTACTTACAGTTTTACACTAAGGCCATCACCCAGCGCACGCCTATAGGTCATGGCTGCCGGAACTAGCCCCATTAACGCAGACAAACACGTTATAATAATGATCACAGCCACATCAAAAAGGCCCGGTCCAATCCCGGTAAGCACAATACCCCAGCGCGCTGTGACAAGCGGCCCGGCAAAGCCAAGACCGATATAAACGAACAAAACCCCAATGCAGGCGCCGCCAAATCCCATCAACACCGCTTCTGTCACCATGAGGCCGCCTATGTGACCGGGCCTTGCACCCACGGCACGCAGTATCGCCATTTCCCGCCGCCTCGCACTTAGCCCACTCAGCAGGCCCACCAGTGCCGAAATCAAACCTACCAAAACGACAAGAGCAGACACTGTTAAAAGCGCCCGCTCCGCCAACCCTGTCAGCGCCCATAATTCAAGTAACACTGGCCCGGGCATAACCGCCAGCAAAGCTTCATCGGAATACGTATCAAGCGCGCGTTTTGTCCGCAGAATGCTGGCCTTGTTTTCAAGACCAATCAGTATAGCCGAAACACTCTGAGGTGTTAGATCAATGTCGCTTTCCTGTTGATGATCTGAATGCCCCTCCCAGCCACCGTGAATCGCGCTAATCGCCTCAATTGATGTATGCAAGGTACGGTCAACAGGTGTGCCTGTGGGCTTCAAAATGCCACTCACCTTAAACGGCAGATCATCATGGTCGGAAATACCAGCCTGCCCCAAACCATGCGTCAGCTCAATCTCGTCGCCTAACGTATAGCCAAGCTGCTTTGCCGTTTCAGCACCCAATACAATATCAAAGAGGTCTGAGAAACCTGCACCTTCGGCAAATTCAAGCTGCTGGCCATTACCATACTTATAGTAGGTAAAGTATTCAGGTACGGTGCCAAGAACACGCTCACCACGATGACTGTCCCCAAGGGATAAAGGTACACTCCAGGCTACATCATTACGCGCGGCGATCTCTTGCGCAGCCTTCCAGCTTATATTCGCAGGCACATTGCCAATACGGAAAACGCTCGCGAGTAACAGATTAACGGGTGCAGAGCGCGCGCCGACAATCAGGTCCGTGCCTGAAATTGTGGCCTCAAAGCTCGCTTTGGTCCCATGACGCATCTTTTCGACGCCGAGAAACAAGGTGACTGACAATGCGATTGTCAGCAGGGTTAGCAAAACCGTGCCTATTCTATTCTTCAGACTGGCAAGCGCGAGCTTGAACAGAGGCCGCAAATTCATGACACTGAGGCCTGACGTTTGGCCTGATTCAGATCAGCTAGATCAAGCGCACGGTCAAACTTGTCTGCCAAAGCATGGTCATGACTAACCATTAAGAGCGCTGCGCCGCTTCGCTCAGTTTCCTTAAACAATAGCGTCATGAACGCATCCCGCGCATTTGCATCAAGGGCCGAAGTCGGCTCGTCCGCGATGACCAAACGAGGCTCCCCCAGGAGCGCACGGGCCACCGCCACACGCTGCTGCTGGCCAACCGACAAATCACTAACTTTCTGCTTTAGGGTGGCAGGGCCGTTAAGTCCTAGACGGGCAAGAAGCTCCATTGCTGTCACTTCAGGGTCATTGTCTAAGCGCGCGCGCCGTACCTTCGAAAATTGGCAGGCGAGCGTGACATTTTGTAAAACTGTAAGAAAAGGTAACAAGTTAAACATCTGGAAAATGACGCCTAAATCAGTCGCGCGCAACACATCCCGCCCGCGCCCGCTTAGCGAGGCCATATCTTGACCGAGAACTATTACGCTTCCTTTTTGGGGCGTTAAGATGCCCGAAATCAACCCTAAGAGGGTCGATTTGCCCGCACCGCTTGCTCCATACAAAAAAACACGCTCACGCGCCGCCACCTGAAAAGAAGGAATGTCGAGCAAGATAGGGCCAGCCGACCAGGCAAACTTAACCGATTCTAGAGAAACAGCCAATGTCATAAGCCAGTCACAGCAGGCAATGAGAAGGAAGTCAGGCGCATAATGTGTCATTAGACCATTTGCAGAGCACAAAAAAGAGATTATATAACATAATCTTTTAAGCCAGACACGCTGGCCCTATGGGTATGCCTGCTGATCTAGCCTTATCCAGCATGTTGTGGAGTAGATTTTCAAATGTGGGCGAATATTCAAGTCCCTCTTATGTTTGGACTGACAGCAGCCTTCGTAACATCGATTGGCCTATTACTTGTCGCGCAACGTGGATATTGGAGCGAACGGCATGCCTCTCTTTTCGCATTGGCGGCAGGAGGTATGCTTTTAACCCTTACCTTGACCCATATTGCACCAGAGGCAATCGAGCGTGCACCCGACGCTTGGCAACTAATCCTGGGGGGGTATCTGGCAGGTCTTGTATTGAACTTTACCGTGGGCGCTATATTTGGTGATGAAGAAACTGGTATGGGCCGCGCTGGCGCGGCAACCCCTGTGATTGCGATTGCTATTCACTCTTTCCTTGATGGCATCATCTATTCGGTAACATTCGCAGCGAGCTTTGAAGCTGGTGTCTTTGCGGCCCTCTCTTTAATTCTACATGAAGTCCCCGAAGGGATCATTGCTTTTACCGTCTTGCGGCGCTTTGGCTTTTCTAACAGACAGTCTTTCTTCTATGCTTTTCTGGCAGCTGCGGCCACGACCCCAGCGGGCGTTATTGCATCTGGGCCTTTTGTCTTCTCACTCGGAGTAGAGATGATAGGTAATCTGTTTGCAATCTCCGCAGGCTTGCTACTTTTTGTGGCAACCGGCCCCTTAATGGCTCCTTTGAAGAGCCAACCACCTGTGCGCAGTCTGCTCGCATTAGGCGCAGGTGTGGCTGCCGCTTTAGCTATTGCACTTTCGCCTTTAGGGCACCATCAAGATGCACCAGGCGGTCATAATGGGCACAACCATCACGCCGGTTTAAAGCTGACAGACGGCCTTCCAGACAGCACACACTGATTACGGCATCGCATTTGCAAGTGTTTTTCGAGGAGCAAGTAAATGTCTGAAAACCGGAAAACCGTTCTACACCTTATCTGCGCTATAGTGGCCGGGCTCGTAGCGACACTGCTCGCACACACACATTCTTTTGCTCAGGAAAATATAACCGATACAGAGCCCTGCTCTCAGCAAGACTATATAACCTACCTTGATGGTCTAAAATCACACACCACGGAAGGCACACCTTTAGAGCACTTACAACTGGCTGAAGCTTTCATGGCCAAATGTCGTGACCGCCCGGAAACTGGCCGCGTCGCCTTACGTGCAGCGCGAAACGCCCTGGATGCTGGTCGCTCAGAAGTGGCTCTATCCTACTTCGATCAAGCGCGTCTTAGCTTTGCATCCTTCACACAGCAAAACCGGATCGATTATATCACTACCCTAATCCTGAACGGACAGGAAAACCTTGCCTGGCGCTTACGTGATTCAGAGGTTCATGGATGGCTAGAAAAGCTTGATCATGATGGCATTGCAAGTGTGGAGATCATTCGCCTACGCGATGGTCTCATTTACAAAGCAACATTTGACGCCGTTGACCCGAAGCGTAGAGAATCGCTTGCCTGGCTTGCCCTTCCCGATGGCGCAGGCTTTCCAGCAACGATTAGCTTAAGCTCAGAAGACGCCATGATTGCACTTGCCAAAATCCGTTACGGCAAAGCCGGGAACAGCTTAAAACAAATCAAATTGCGCAAATGCCACGGACAGGTGACACTTCTAAGTGATTTAAACGACTTGTCTGAAACCAAAGCCAACACAATCGCGATGGCGGCGGCCAAGGCCTATCTCGCCGCACCTGATCGTGTCGCAAAAACGGAGCCGGGACAACCAATCGCATCCTGCTTTGACCTAGACCGGCTTTTCATTGCGCCTGATCCAAACACAGCCGAACCGCTCTCCTAATTCTGCAGGAAAGCAAGATCCTGCCAGCGCTTTGCAATGCGCCAACCTTCTTCAGTCCGTATCAGCTCATCATTATACCACGCACCGATCAAAAGTGTTCGGTTACCACTATCCTGTTTCATTGTCATTGTATTGAACAAAAGTGAGCGACTGGTCGCCACATCACCGGAAAGCTTAATAAGCGGGTTGGTCACAAAGTGCTGGGTTGCCTTGAACATAGGAAGCGCTCCTTGCAAGAAGGGCTTAATCGTCTCAAGCTGCCCTTTTATACCACCGCTTGCAGTGTAGTCTATATCAGCATCTGCCGTAAACAGATCATCAAGCAGGCCAAAATCCCGACTATCAATCGCGTGCGCATAGGCTGTTAGAAGTTCCTGTATTTCGAATTTATCGAGGAGTATATTCAGGCGCTGGGACATTTATGCGAACCTGGCCATACGCCCGGCAGTCGTCCTAAACTCTTCCATGACTGTCTCCAGAATTTCTGCAATAGGACGGACAGATGTAATCCGCCCAGCCACCTGCCCGGTTAATGCAATGCCAGCTTCCAAATCACCGCCAAAATAAACCTGCTGCGTCCCTGCAAATTCGCCAAAGATATTCTCCACGCCTTCCTTTTGTATGCGGCTGGTTCGCTCTGTCTTCAGTGCGCGTAAAGCGGGTCCTGGTCCTGAGCGGTTCAAGAAAACAGTGTCTGTTGCTGCCGCGCCAACAATAGCATCTTTCCAGTTTTGATGGATAGGGCATTCACTGGCCGCAAGGACGCGCGTACCCATTAGCACACCCTCTGCGCCAAGCGCGAAAGCAGCCGCCATGCTGCGCCCATCCGCAATACCGCCAGCGGCAACCACAGGCACATCAACTGCATCTGCCACAAGCGGGATGAGCACCATACTGGCAACATCCTGCGGGTTCTTGAAACCGCCTCCCTCGCCACCCTCAACAATCAAACCATCAACTCCGGCCTTGATCGCGCGCAAAGCACCTTTCAAAGAAGGCACGACGTGAAACACTGTCAAACCAGCCGCTTTCAGTGTTCCGGTATATTTCATTGGGTCTCCTGCGGAGGTCGTCACGAATTTAACCCCTTGATCGATAATAAAGCTGACAATATCAGGATCACGCACAAAGGCTTGCGCAACGTTCACACCAAAGGGTTTATCCGTCAGTGTTTTCATTTTCAAAATTTCAGCGCGGATTGCATCGAGTTCACCTGAGCTTGTCTCAATAATACCCATTCCCCCGGCATTTGAAAAAGCAGAGGAAAGCTGTGACCGGGCAATCCAACCCATAGCCGCTTGAATAATCGGCTTCTCTATCCCGAGCATATCGGTAATGCGGGTACTTGTCTGGCTCATTTGTGGGTATCCTGCTTTAAGGTTTGCTTTTGGCAAATATGCAAGATCCCGTGGGGGCAGCGCAAGTCGGAATACACTTAGCCCGGCTGAAAGGCAAAAGGCATCACAACATTGTATTCTGGATGCGGCACGCCATTATCAAAACGCGGTGTGAAAGTGCTCTCCTGCACAGCAATCATCGCAGCTTCCACAAATACAGGATCGCTACAATCTGATACAAGATCAACTGGCCTCCCTGTCTCGGTGACATTTAAAGTCACTGTACAGTCCCCAACAAGACCACGTCTTGCTTCACGCGGATATTCGATTGGCCCAAGTTTCTGGACTTTCGCCGGCACAATGTTTTGCCCTCGGCAATTAACCTGCGCGCACGTCGCATCAGCACGCGCCTGAATATCTCCCCGACGCGCGCGCAAAGTATTTGCACGCGTCCGCTCTCCAATATTGGTGTAGTCGGCGATCAGCGTGTCGATCATGCTCAGATTTGCGGCTTCTATCGCCAGTGCTTCAACATCACCATAAGCTTTCAGTGTCAGCTCTTTTTTTGCCCCCTTCGCAACGAGCCGGGCATGCGCGAGCAAATCCTCGCTGGCGGGTGCCCGGGTTGTTTCTGTTGCGTTGCGCTTCTGCACAGCAGCATATTCATAAAGGCCCGCTTGCTCCAGTAGACCGCTTAACGCGTTTGACGCACGCGCTTTTGCAAGTGGGCTGGTCTTCCGGCTTAGCACGGCCGGGTAAAGTATGCGTGCTGCTTCGCGATGATGCCCTCCTGCAAGGGATTTTCGGGCATCTTCTATCAATGCGTCAGATGCCGCATCGCACGCGCGCGCTCCCGAACATCTATCCATAGGGCCGCTCTGCCCGACAGCAAACGGGCCATAGGCAGCAGCAATAAGTAAGGAGGCGAAAATCGTCTTCTTCATTTGGAACCATTCTTAATTTCTATAGAGCATGTTATCAAGAAATTGTGGCAAGAAGATGCGTAAAGTCAATCACCTTCAGAACGTCTAACTGCCACGCCTGGCTGGAATACCATAGCGCGCCGCCCATAGCGCCGCGATGGCGCGGGCACTGTCCATATATTTGCGCCCATTAGCCGTTTTAAAGCTCACGCCACCCGGGCTTTCAGTGCTCTCTGCAATGACCAGCGTCGGCGCATTGAAATTTCCATCTCCGAGCAGTGCATTAATCTCCCTTCGCGGATGCTCTATTCCTACATGGATAATCTCGACAGCGTCTCGAATAGCTGGATAATAAGCCAAAATCCCGAAGAGTTCGGCACATTCAGGGCAAAATTCGCGCCGACTATTGTCCTCAAACCCGGGAGCGAGCATGAATATTGTATCACGTGGCATGACAAGACCTCTTTAAAACTTACGCAAAGTCATGCGTGACATGGCCGACAGTCTGTTTCAATCTGTTGACAGCGAAAAAGAGGGCCCCTTATGAAACATATCGTCTTAAAATCTTACTGCGAAGGTTTGCCGGAACTAGAAAACTTCTCCCTCGAGGAAGTGCCGACACCCACACCTGGCGAGGGACAATTTCTCGTTCGCCACATTTGGGCCAGCGTTGACCCGGGCACGCGCTCACGCTTGTCCGGCCGCGACAGCTATACAGGGGCCCAACCTCTTGGCGAAGCTATGGGCGGCTTTAATGTTGGTATAGTAGAAGCTTCTAATCATGCCGATTGGCCGGTGGGCACAAAGCTGACCTGCGCAGGTGGCTGGGCGACTCACTCTCTCCAAAACGGGCGCGGCTTTCTGGCAAAGATTCCTTCTGGTATAGATTTACCACTCTCTTACTGGATTGGCGTGCTCGGCGTGCCAGGCTTAACCGGTTGGTTTGGTCTAAAGCGCGTTGGCGAGTTTAAAGAAGGTGACCGTGTGCTGGTTACCTCTGCGGCTGGCCCGGTTGGGGCAACAGCTGGGCAATTAGCCAAGGCAGGCGGCGCGGCGCAGGTTGTCGGTATTGCGGGCACGGATGAAAAATGCCGATGGCTAACGCAAGAAGCAGGCTTTGATTCAGCGATCAACTACAAGACCTCCCCTGACCTTGACAGTGAGATTACACAAGCTTTCCCAAAAGGCATTGATTTGCTCTTTGATAATGTTGGCAATACGATGGTAGACCGTTGCCTGCGCAAAATGCGCCCCCATGGCCGCATTGTCAATTCCGGGCAAGTGGCAGACTACAATCTCGCCCCTGAAGATCGCCATGGCATTCAAAATACGGATGTCTTCATAACGCACCGCATCAAGATGCAAGGCTTGGTTGTTTTTGATGATGCACGGCAGTTTCCAGAAGCACTTACAGTTATGGCCGGCATGATCGCAACGAACCAACTGAAACTAAAAGAGGAGCGTTTTGACAGCATAGAGAACATGCCTGCCGCTTTTTGTGGCCTTTTCAGAGGTGAGAATTTCGGCCGCCGCGTCACGAAAGTGGGAGCAGAATAATGAGTACATCTTTCACACTAGACCCAGCTAGCTACAGCCGTTTCTCTTTCGCGCGTGACGGTCGCGTGCTGACGGCCTTTATCGATAGCGCACACCCTGTTAACGGCGTTGACGCAGCCATGCATGATGAGCTGGCCCGCATATTTACAGAGCTGCAACGCGATACTGGCAGCGACATTATCATTCTCTCCGGTAAGGGGCGCGCCTTTTGCGCGGGCGGAGATATGGACTGGTTTGACGAGCAGATCGAAAACCCGGCTAGCTTTCGCGACATCGCGTGGGATGCCAAGCGCATTGTTATGTCGCTGCTCGAAATGGAAAAGCCGATCATCTGCCGCCTAAACGGTGCCGCCGCAGGCCTTGGCGCGACGATTGCCCTCCTCTGCGATATGATCGTTGCCGACGAGACAGCCAAAATCGGCGACCCTCATGTGAAAGTCGGCCTTGTTGCGGGCGATGGCGGCGCGCTGATCTGGCCGCAACTGATCGGCTATGCTAAGGCCAAGGAATTGTTAATGACGGGCGACATGTTAACCGCCACCGAGGCCAAAGAATTAGGGCTGATAAATTATGCGGTGCCTACGGAGGACTTAGACAGCAAGGTCGGCGAGCTGGTGGCCAAGCTTCAAGCCAATCCGCGCTTTGCCGTGCGATGGACCAAGACTGTCACCAACATCCCCCTGCGTGCGCTGGCCGCCCAGATTATGGATGCCAGCATCGGCTATGAAAGCGTCTCCAACACACTTGAAGATCGCAAGGAAGCTGTCGCCGCCTTCAAGCAGAAACGCGCGCCCAGGCTAACCGGGGAGTGAGTGTCCGGCTGCGCAGTAAATATTTGATCGGTATAGAACACATACGAAATGACCCTGTCTTTCCAGCATACCCCGCCCCCTCTCGTTGATTTTATCGCCTGGCGTGCCGCAGAAGGCTGGGGCGAAATTAGCGAGGAAACAGCGCGGGCAACACTTGCAGGCGGGCTTATAAATGTATGCGCTTACGAAGGAGAGAGACTTACAGGTTTTGGCCGCGTTGTCGGCGATGGCGTACTTTACTTCTATATTCAGGATTTAATCATTGCTCCATCACATCGCGGAAAAGGCTATGGAAAAATGATCATGACCTGCCTGTTAGACGAAATAAAGGTGCAAGCTGCTCCGGGAGCAATGATTGGCCTAATGGCCGCGCGCGACAAAGAAGCCTTCTATGAAGGCTTCGGCTTTATCGCCCGTCCAAATGATATTTATGGCGCTGGCATGATCCAGATACTTACGTAACGCTCACCCGAAATCCTCCAGTTCCGGTACGCGCCCAAAGGCAATCTTCGCACCGGCATAGCCGCCGGGCGGTTCATAGCGGGGGCCGTGGGAGACAACGCCTTTCTTGTAGCGCGCGTTTAAGGCATCCACCGCATCGGTGACCTTTTCCCAGCGCTGGCGACTGCTGCGTGCTTCGGCAGCTTCAAAAAGATCAGCGCTTACCTCTCCGGCGCGGCCAATTCCGGCGAGCACAATCGAAACCTTCCGCAGGCGGTTAAAGCCCTTCCCTGCAACCGCTGCATCAAACATGTCGCAAGCAGCTTGCAAAAATGTATGATCATCACGGGCGGGTGCAAAGCGTTGCTCGCCGCGCCAATATTGCTTGTCTGGCGTACTAATCGAGATAGAGACCACGCTCGCCAGATAGCCTTCCCGCCGCAGCCGCCGCGCCGCTTTTGCCGTTAGCAGCCGTAAACAGTCGCGCGCTTTCTCAGGGCGTCGCCACTCGCTCGATAACATCCGTCCGTGCCCGAACATACGCCGCACTGTTTCTGGCCGCGAAACAGCAAACCCGTGCAGCTGGCCCCAGAAGCGCTCGCCCTCAACACTGTGCCAGATTGCGCGCGCATGTTTGGGTTGCAGGTTCCAGAGGTCTTCCACGGAAAAGACACCTGCCTTGCCAAGGCGTTTATAGATACCGCGCGAAATACCCGGCAGATCGGTCAACTCCAGATCAAACAACGGCCCTGGCAAATCGTCAGGGGCAAGCATGACAAACCCGTTCGGCTTGTTCATTTCAGCGGCGACCTTGGCCAGAAACTGGTTGGACGCAAGGCCGATGGAGGCGGTTACCCAAGGGCCAATCGTTTTGCGTAAATCGGCCTTGATCGCGCGCGCAATCTCCGGCCCCCGCGCGCGCTCAGCACCGATCAGCGTGCATTCCATCTCATCAACCGACCAGATCTTTGTCACCGGCACGTGCCGGTTCAGCACCTCTAAAATGCGATGATGTAGTTTAACATATTCATCGTGCCGGGCCAGCGGTAGAACAATCTCCGGACACAAGGCACGCGCCTCTGCGACCCCTGTCCCCCGACCAATCCCGGCCTTTTTGGCTTCATAACAGCGCGCAATCAGGCTGGTATGACGGCTTTCCAGCGGGATCACTCCGACGGGCCGCCCGCGTAAGGCCGGCTGCAGCTGCTTTTCCGCGTTCGCAAAAAATGCATCAAAATCGATATATAAAGACTCAATTTCCGTGACCGCGCGCATACGCGTCTATACAATGAAGAAAAGAACATATCAAGAACAAGTGGGGTGCTTATTACGCGATCTCTATTTAAATGATTAGGCGCAACAGGCATGAATTGACCCCTCCCCGCTTCCTCGTTAGAAATGCTTTGTGGTGATTTGGCCGGTCGGCTTGCAGCCACGTTAAACAAGTCGCTAAAAGGCCGTGCGGGAATTTCATGCGCCGAGCGCCCCGCCGCCCTTTCATGTGACATGATGATTTCGACGGAGGGCAGGAGTATGCCGATCAAAATTCCAGACACGCTACCCGCGCGCGATGTGCTGATCCGCGAAGGCGTTTCAGTGATGCGCGAAAGCGATGCCGGACGTCAGGATATCCGCCCTTTACGCATTGGTCTTCTCAATTTAATGCCGAACAAGATGCGCACCGAAACACAAATCGCGCGCCTACTTGGGGCCAGCCCGCTCCAGATAGAGCTTACACTCATCCGCGTCGGGTCGCATAAAGCCCGCAATACATCAGAAGATCACCTCATCGCCTATTATCAAACATGGGATGATGTGAAAGCGCAGACGTTCGACGGCTTTCTGGTCACTGGCGCACCGATCGAAACCCTCCCGTTCGAAGAAGTGACCTATTGGGAAGAACTGACACACATATTCGACTGGACAAGGACGAATGTTCACTCCAACCTGTTCATTTGCTGGGGTGCAATGGCGGCCGCGGCGCATTTTCATGGATTGCCGAAATATGAATTAGGGGAAAAAGCCTTCGGTGTTTACAGGCATAAAAACCTCGCCCCTGCCTCACCTTATCTTACGGGCTTCTCGGATGACTTCCAAATTCCCGTTTCTCGTCATACCGAGGTGCGTCGAGAAGATATTTCTGCTTGCGCGCCACTGAAACTTTTAATCGATAGCGACTTTACCGGCCCTTGCCTTGTATCCGAACCATCCGCGCGTAACCTCTATATGTTCAACCATATCGAATATGACTCCAATTCCCTTAAAGAAGAGTTTGACCGAGACCGCTCGGAAGGAAAGCAAACACGCCCACCACATGGCTATTACCCCGATGACAATCTACATGCTGCTCCGCTCAATCGCTGGCGCGCAAATGCGCACTTATTGTTTGGAAACTGGATTCACCAGATTTATCAGAGTGTACCGTTTGAGTGGTGAGCTATTGCCGCTCGTGCCCTTTCAGTCCTATTCTGTTTTGCATGACACACGCATCCTTTGCCACCGAGCCCAGCCACATTTCAGAACTACGCCGGCAGATCGCCCGCTTTGGTAGCGAGCGTTTGCCGCGTGAAAAACGTATCCTGCTGGATCGGGAGCATCGCTGGGATCGGGGCGACTTTAAGGCGCTTGCCGCGCTCGGCGTGATCGGTCTGACCATACCAGAAAAATATGGCGGCATGGGTCAGGATATTAGTGCTGCCGCTGCGGTAATCGAAGAGCTATGCCAATTTGGCACCTCAATGGCTGGCCCTTACATACACGCTGCCTTTTATGGCGGCATGAACATTTCCGAGAATGGCTCAACGGCGCAGAAGGAAGCTATGCTGCCCAAGATTGCGCGCGGGGAAATGCTGCTCTGTTATGGCCTGTCAGAACCTAATGTTGGGGGTGATTTACCAAGCGTGGAAACACGCGCTGACAAGAAGAATGGTAAGATCGTCATTAACGGCGCAAAACGCTGGTGCACCGGCGCTGACTGGTCTGACTATGTCTATTGCCTTGTCCGTTCTGGCCCGGCCGAAGCGCGGTACAAAAATCTCTCTTTTGTACTCATTCCGACCAAGGCGACAGGCGTATCCATGTCGCCCATCGCCCATTCCAATCTACGCTATACAGCCTCTATGGATGTCTATTTTGACAATGTAGAACTGGACGAGACGGCAATAGTTGGCGGGCCGGAAATGTGGGATCGCGGCTGGGAACTGCTCGCCGGACGCGCGCTTGATGTGGAAAAGATTGAGATCACTTCAGTCGCTTATGGCATTGCACGTGCTGCCGTAGAAGAAGCATGGCAATATGCCCAGGAGCGCACACAGTTCGGCAAGCCCATCGCGCAGCATCAGGCGATTCGACACAAGCTGGTCGAGGCACGTACCAAATTGCAAGCGGCTCGCCACATGCTCTACCATGCCGCGTGGCTTGCCTCGACAGGCAAACCTTGCTCAATTGAAACCTCAATGGCGAAGCTTTTTGTGGCAGATACAGGCGTTGAGATAGGTCTTATCTGTCAACAGGTTATGGGCGCTTATGCACTGTCTGACGCCTATGATATGGATCGGCATGTGCGAGATTTGCTCGGCATGCCAATTGTGGGAGGGTCAAGCGACATGCAAAAGAACAATTTAGCAAGCCTATTGCGGCTATGAGGCAAAATACGGCCATTCAGCCAATTGATTCAAAAGAGGTCGCACCGGATCTTTCCTATGCATCCTATTTTGAGGATCCGGTCAAACGGCGCTTTATACGCACTGTTGAAAAGCTTTCCGGCCAACCAAAGATCAAAGAACTATACGATTATTATAGAGAGCATTTAGCAACAGACATCCCATTCTTTGAAGCAGCGATGCGCTTACTCGACCTGGACGTTAACTTTTCAGCCAGCCAACATACAAAAATTCCGCCAACTGGCCCACTCGTAATCGTTGCCAATCACCCTTTTGGCGTACTTGATGGACTGGTCATTTCATGGATTACCAGCCTCAGGCGGACTGATTTTAAAGTTCTCACCAATTCAGCACTCGATGGCATACCAGAGGCCAAGCCCTGGCTACTTCCAGTAGATTTTTCCGGCACAAGAGAAGCCGTTGCCGCTAACATCCAGATGCGTAAAGATGCCATGAGCCACCTCCAAACGGGTGGTTGCGTTATTGTGTTTCCCGGTGGCGGGGTCGCCACAACACCGCGCCTCTTGGACAAAACAGCTGTTGATGATGCGTGGAAACCGTTCACCGCCAAGCTGATCACCCATAGCGGTGCCTCAGTCACACCTGTTTACTTTGAAGGCCAGAACTCGCGGCTTTATCAACTGGCAAGCCATGTCTCACTGGAGTTGCGCCTTGCCCTTGTCTTTCGTGAGGTGAAGCGGCGTATGGGCAAGCCAGTACCTGTTGCAATCGGAGATACGCTTAGCCAGAATGATCTCGCCCATGCTGGCAAGCGCCAGCATTTGATGGATTTTCTACGTGAGAAAACCTACCAGATGGCTGATCCAAAAACGCAAGAACGCTTACGCAAAGCGGGCATAAAATTCCAAAAGAAAAAGCCACTTGCCTATCGATAGAGGACCACATGTCACTTGAGCAGATCGCAACCCTATCAGGTATCATTGCCTCGCTTGCTGTGATCGCCTCTTTAATTTTTGTCGGCATACAGCTTAAGCAAAGCTCACTTGCAACGCGCATCATGACGGCGCAAATCAACACACAAATC
>CAYUFN010000007.1:0-34771 GCA_964443965.1 uncultured Hyphomonas sp.
CCGCAGAGCCACGCACAAAATGCAGGCCAGATCGCATCTGCAAAAAGCGGAAAATCCTGTAAGGACTGCAATCTCTTCCAAGCGGATATGGCCTATACGCAGATTTCAGGTGTGTCTTTTGCTGGCGCACGCCTGCGTCAGTCGAATTTAACGCTATCAACGATGGATGGGGTCAATTTTAGCGGCGCGAACATGTCAATCGCGAATATGTATGGGGCTCGGTTTACCGGTGCGAATTTCAAAAACACCAACCTTAGCGACGCTATTCTGGTGGGTGGTTCTTTTGATGGTGCTAATTTTTCTGGTGCCAACCTGACAAATGCAAATATCTCTGGCGCAGAAATGTCAAAAGCACGGGGACTTACGCAAGGGCAGCTCAACAAAGCTTGCGGTGATCACAGCACACAGCTGCCAAGTGGGCTGAATGTGCAACACTGCCGTTAATTTGTCCTAGATTACAGCATCTTCAGTTTTACCATAAAAAATGACGCGCTATTCTAAAGCCATGAAAAAGCTCGTAATACTGCTTATGCTTATGACAAGCATCGGATCTTTAAAAAATCCGATATACGCTGATGAGGCTAGCCGTGTAACATGGCAGCCTTCATCCTCTGGATCATGTGAAAACTGCAACCTTTTTGGGCGCCAAATGCCATTCTGGGACTTAACGGAGGCACGCTATAATGGAGCTAATGTTAGCCACGCTTCGCTTCATGGGGCACAGGCTAAAGGCGCTTACTTTAACGGCATAAAAGCCAAATATGCTGACTTTAGCCGATCAGATGTAAGCAATGCCCACTTCCTGAACGCAAATATGCAAAACGCCCGCCTTTCAAACATAACCGCCAATGGGGCAAACTTCTCAGCGGCAAGCCTCGATAATAGCTACATGATGAAAGCGCAAATGGTTGGTGCAACGCTAAAAGGTCTCTCAGCGCGCAATATACAGGCCCAAGGTGCTGACTTTTCGGCGGCCATGGCTGCGGCGGCTACCTTTGATAACGCCAATCTGCGCGGCGCAATCTTTAACGGGACCGTCCTGTCTGGCGCAACATTCCTTAACAGCGATCTGGCTGGAGCCAGTTTCCGCGATGCACGCCTGGACGGTGCCAATTTGGCGACAGCCCGGAACGCAAATCAGGCAGATTTTTCAGGTGCCTGTCAAAGTGCTGAAACGCAGCTGCCAGCAGAAATTTATCTGCCAAGCTGCGGTTAGGAATAAATCGCTAAAGTGTAAACAGCCCCTAAACAGCGCTTCCGACAAGCCCCAAGGCACCTTCATCTAGGTTTTGATTTGTGGCGCGATTCGGATGTTCAACTCTTTTAGTTGTTTATCCTCAACAGGCGATGGTGCACCCATCATCAGGTCGCGCGCCTGCTGGTTCATCGGGAAGAGCGTTACATCACGAATATTGTCCGCATCCGCAAGTAGCATCACAATCCGATCGACACCCGGCGCGATCCCACCATGCGGGGGCGCGCCATAGCGAAAGGCATTTAACATGCCGCCAAACTCTTCCTCAACCACTTCCGGACCATAGCCTGCCAGTTCAAAGGCTTTGAGCATGATGTCAGGACGATGGTTCCGTATCGCACCAGATGACAGCTCATAACCATTACAAACAATGTCATATTGGTAGGCCTTCAAAGCCAACTGCTTTTCTTCAGTATCAGCTGCTTCGAGCGCCTCCAGCCCGCCTTGCGGCATGGAGAACGGATTATGAGAGAAGTCGACCTTTTTGTTGTCTTCATCATATTCATACATTGGAAAATCAATAATCCAGCAAAAGCGGAAGACACCGCTCTCAATAAGGCCAAGCGTTTCGCCAATCTTGGTCCGCGCCGCGCCCGCCAGCTTATAAGCATCGCCTTTTTTGCCAGCCGAAAAGAACACGCCATCACCTGCGCCAAGCCCCATCTGTTCCAACATGGCTTTGAGGTGTTCAGGCTCAAAATTCTTCAGCACAGGGTCTTGGCTGTCCACGCCGCCGCCTTCAGCCTCGCGCAGACGCGCATAGCCAAGGCCAGGTGCCTGCATTTCCTTTTTGGCCCATTTGTCCATCTCGTCGAAAAACTTGCGGGACTGCTCAGCCGCCGCCTTCGGAGCCGGGATCGCAACAACCTTACCGCCGCCCGCGATGATCTTTGCAAAGATACCGAAGCCAGTTTTGCTATCGTCTGTGAAGAAGTCGGTCACATCTGAAAGATGAATGGGGTTGCGCAAATCAGGCTTATCCGTGCCATACTTGGCCATGGATTCAGCATAAGGAATGCGCACAAATGGTTCAGAGGGCACCTCACGGCCTTTGCCTTCCCAATCAGCAAACTCTTCAAATACACCGCGCATCACCGGCTCGATTGCCTGGAACACATCTTCCTGTGTGACAAAGCTCATCTCAACATCAAGCTGGTAAAACTCACCCGGCGAACGGTCAGCGCGCGCATCTTCATCCCGGAAACATGGCGCAATCTGGAAGTAGCGATCAAACCCGGAAACCATCAAGAGCTGCTTAAACTGCTGCGGCGCCTGTGGCAGCGCGTAGAATTGCCCATGGTGAACACGAGACGGGACAAGGAAATCACGTGCACCCTCCGGGCTAGAGGCGGTTAAGATCGGTGTTTGGTATTCTGTAAAGCCACCCTCGACCATGCGCTTGCGTATGGACGCGATCACATCAGAGCGCAGAATCATATTCTTGTGCAGCGTTTCCCTGCGTAAATCGAGATAGCGATGCGTCAGGCGAATATCTTCAGGATAATCCGGCTCACCAAACACGGGTAGAGGTAGCTCCGCAGCCTCAGACTGAATGCTCGCTTCTTTCACACGCACTTCAATCTGCCCTGTGGCTAGCCCGTCATTCACAAGTGAGGCATCGCGGGCGAGCACTTCACCTTCAATCGTAATGACGCTTTCAGTCCGCAGACGTTCAACGACAGAAAACGCAGGAAAATCAGGATCAAACACGCATTGTGTCAGTCCATAATGGTCGCGCAGGTCAATAAACATAACCCCACCATGGTCACGGCGGCGATGTAGCCAACCAGAGAGTTTAACAGTTTTTCCAACGTGATCGGCGCGTAATTCGCCGCAAGTATGGGTGCGATAAGCGTGCATGGGAGGGTCACCTCTGGCAATTATATGTGTTTTTCAGTGCGCAAACGCGCACCACTGCTAGCCTTTGTCAAGGTGATCGGGTACGCGTCTGTCATGAGTGATAAAATTTTACGCCCGATTACCGACCAAAACGCACTCGCAGAGCTCTGCGAAGCCTTGGCAGAACACAGCTTTATATGCGTTGATACCGAGTTCCACCGGGAAACAACATATTGGCCAGAACTCTGTCTGATACAGGCTTCTGCCCCAGGTGTAGAGGGACTTATCGACCCGTTGGCTGAGGATTTGGACATCGGACCTTTCCTTAATCTGCTCGCAGACGACACACGCGTAAAGGTTTTTCACGCCGCACGGCAAGATCTGGAAATTTTCAACCGCCTGATCGGGTTTCCGCCTGGGCCCATATTTGATTCGCAAATTGCTGCGATGGCGCTGGGGCTGGGCGACTCAATTTCATATGATAATCTCATCCAGCGCGTCTTAAAACGAAACGTCGATAAATCGTCTCAATTTACAGATTGGACTCGCCGCCCCTTAAGCGACAAGCAGCTTACCTACGCCTTGGGGGATGTCACGCATTTGCGCGATGCCTATCTCATCATGGTCGAGCAGCTCAAAAACAAAGGTCGGCTTGAATGGGTTCAGGAAGAAATGGCTTATCTGGAAGAGCCTGACCTTTACGACACCTCGTCTGCTAATGCCTGGCAACGTTTAAAAATCCGCAAACCAAGAGCCGATTATGCCGCCGTCCTTGCCGCCGTTGCAGGGTGGCGCGAAAGTCGTGCTAAAGATCTCGACAAGCCGCGCAGGCGAATTCTCAAGGACGATGCGATTTACGAAATTGCTGAGCAAAAACCAAAAGATGCCAAGGCTTATGAGCGACTACGCGCAGTGCCAAAAGGCTTTGTGAACTCTAAACATGCGGCGGGCCTTATTGACGTGGTCAATGCTGCCATTGACGATCCTGACGCTTTTGTTCCCCCCATTCCCAAGCGCAAGCATAATGCGCAAATTCCACCCGGCGCACCTGAAATGCTCAAGGTACTCCTCAAACACGTCAGCGAGGAAAATGATGTCGTCCCCCGCCTGATCGCTAATGCCGCAGATATAGAGCGCATCGCACGCGGCGAAACTGAAGATATAATGGCCTTTAAGGGCTGGCGTAACGAGGTGTTCGGCACCCAAGCGCTTGCCCTGCTATCTGGCAAGCTGGCACTATCCTTTCAGAATGGAAAAGTCAGGCTTTTTGAAACCTAGGTAAAGACAACATTTGCGGCAAGATCCATACTCATGGCCAAGGTCTTTAAGCGGCGCTCAACCGTCATTGATACCAAGGCCTGCTGCGAGGAAGGTACGGCCAAGGTAATGCAGCTATCTTCCCTTATCAGTTGGCTATTGCTAAGAATGTCAGCCGAGCGACCGGAGTAAACAGCCCCTAACCGCATCGCCGCTCCAAGACGTTTTGCCAACTTCGTCTGCCGCTTATCAAGCAGTCCCTCACTACGTAATGACGGGCGGAACTGACGCGCATAGCGGCACCCAACAGAGAGTGCAATAAATGCACGCTCTGTATGTGTTACATTAGAGTATGGTCCGTTAAGCGCTTGCTCATAGGCCAACTCTGCGCGCGTATCAGGGTGGAAACGTGCGCCAGAATCAGCAAGCAGGCAGGCTCCGGCAGCCAGACGCATATCCAGGTCGCGCTCTCCGAAAAGATCTGCACGCGGCTCAACAACCGGTCTGACCCACTCATAAAGTGCTTCACCAAAAGCACGGCGTTGATCCTGCAACCGAACAGATAAGGCAATCCCCTCAAGGAGCGGGTCAGACGCTTCTTGCGCAAGCTCCTCAAGAATAACGCCTTCTCGCAATCCGTAAGAGGACACCATGGCGTCATTGAAGCCACCAATTTTAAACGTCTCAGTCAGCACAAGGTTCGCATAAGGCAGGATATCCTGCCGACGCTGGCTGGCCTTGCCCAAACGTTGCAGCCCAATCGGATCGGTTCGCGAAACAGCCTTATCAATCGCAAGAATGGCGCGTTCGTCCAATAGATAGGAGTGCAATTGGCGCAACGGGTACTTTGTCACCATCATGTGTAGCTTGGCCAGTGCCCGCCACGCTCCCCCAACCATGTAAAAGCGTCCACCTGATTCAGGCAGCAAGCGTGAGCGGGAAAGCGCTTTCCGAACAACCGCTTGCAGTTTCTTTCCCTCAATATCCATTGAGAGTGGCCCCAACATTAAAGACTCACCGTCCTGTACAACACCGTTTTCAAGGCGTGAGAATTCGAGGCTGGAGCCGCCAAGGTCTCCAACCAGCCCTGTAGCTTTATGGATACCCCCACTCACCCCAACAGCCGACAGGCGCGCTTCATCCTGACCGGAAATCACATCAACATCGAGGCCCGTCACAGATTTAACCTGCTTGATGAATTCAGCACCATCCTTGGCCGCGCGCACCGCCGCCGTCGCCACAGCCCTTACGCGCTTTACATTCAAACCATCCAGGATGGCGCGATACCGGCCAAGGGCCTTAAGCGCGCGTTTTTTGCCCTCAGTTGAAAGCTTGCCTGTTTCAAAAAGCCCGCCACCCAGCCGCGCCATGACTTTTTCATTGTAGTGGGGCAACAGGGCTTGGCCGGAAACATCGTAAATAACCAAGCGAACCGAGTTAGAGCCGATATCGATAACACCATGCCAATGTGATCCCGCGCCTGCGCTTATCATTTAGGAGTTGCCTTTTTCGTCCGAAGAATAGGCGGCGCATCAAATTCAGTGACGCTCCCACGACCCGACAGGCTCGAATTATGCATAAAATATTGATGAGCATCGAAGGGTTTAACGCCCTTTCCGCGCTGAACACGAACATAGCTGCCATCGCTCTGCAAGTACCAGCTTTGCTTATTATCATTTAAGTTTGCCAGCAGAACCTGATTAAGCACCTGCCGGTGCACAGTTGCGTTCTCAATGGGCAATAACGCCTCCACACGCCGTTTCAGATTACGCGGCATCCAGTCTGCTGAGGACATAAAAACCTTTGCCTGTCGGGATGGTAAAGCTGCGCCATTAGCAAACGCAACAATTCTAGAATGCTCCAGAAAGCGCCCAACGATACTTTTCACCTCAATGGTCTCCGAAAGCCCTTTCACGCCGGGCCGCAAACAACATATACCTCTCACAATCAATTGGATGGGAACCCCAGCTTTACTTGCCGCATAAAGCGCATCGATAATGTCGGCATCGACGAGCGAATTCATTTTTGCCCAAATGCCAGATGGCTGGCCAGCTTTTGCAGCGTCCCGTTCAGCATTGATCAGGTCAAGCAATGCCTGCGACATCGCAATGGGTGACATGTGGATTTTCTCCATAGGCGGGCCAATTTGCGGCGGCTCCTTATAGCCAGTAACAAAGTTGAACAACCGCCCGGCATCACGCGCCATTGCAGGGTCAGCGGTAAAGAGCGACAAGTCAGTGTAAATACGCGCAGTAATAGGATGATAGTTTCCAGTCCCAAAATGCGTATAGGTGCGCAGCCCATCTTCCTCACGTCGCACGACGAGGCTTACTTTGGCATGCGTTTTGTAATCGATAAACCCATAAACAACCTGTACGCCGGAACGCTCCAGATCACGCGCAAGACGCAAATTTACCTCTTCATCAAAGCGCGCCTTGATCTCAACAAGTGCTGTCACCGACTTACCAGCTTCAGCCGCTTCTATAAGCGCGGCAACGACAGGCGAATTGGCGCTTGTGCGATAGAGTGTCTGCTTAATCGCAATCACGTTGGGGTCACTGGCAGCCTGTTTGATAAATTCGACAACCACATCAAAAGACTCATAAGGATGGTGTACGAGAATGTCTTTCTGCTTGATCGCGGCAAAGCAATCCCCGCTATGCTCTCGAATGCGCTCAGGGTAACGCGGCTCATAAGTTGGAAATTGCAAATGCTCAAATTCAGGCGTAATCAATTCTGATAGTTGCGCCATACCAATCA
The DNA here is from genome assembly GCA_964443965.1 of uncultured Hyphomonas sp. Classification (GTDB taxonomy): domain Bacteria; phylum Pseudomonadota; class Alphaproteobacteria; order Caulobacterales; family Hyphomonadaceae; genus CALLCD01. Next base: position 7,112 of record CAYUFN010000007.1, read on the forward strand.
TGCTGTCGGTCAACACCAGATCATGCGGCTCGGTTTCCAGTTCCCTAAGGATCAGGTCGCGCAGATCCTCAGGAGCATCCGCGCTAACTTTAATACGAACAATGCGCCCGCGACGTCTCTGCCGCAGTAAAATTTCAAACTCACGGATCAGGTCTTCAGCCTCATCATCAATCTCGATGTCGGAATCTCGGACAATACGAAAAAGACAGCGCTTTTTCTCAATATAGCCCGGGAACAGCATATCTATGAATAGTGGAATGACGCGCTCCAGAGCGATAAATCGCGTCTGCTTCTTTCGTTTGCCCGGCGGCAGCTTTACAAATCGCGAGGCAAAAGCAGGCAGCGGCACCAGCCCAGTCATCTGCTCCCCTTCTCCCTTAGGTTCCAACATCAATGCGAGGGCAAAGCCGCGATTGGGTATGAAAGGAAACGGGTGTGCCGGATCAACCGCAAGGGGTGTCAAAATTGGAAAGATCGACTCCTCGAATGTCTTGGCCAGCCATTTCATGTCCGCTTTATCAAGACCATCAGGGCCAATAATCTCAATACCTTCAGCCTCAAGTTCGCCGCGCAGCTTGCCCCAGCACTCCTGTTGTTCAAGCATCAGCGCAACAGCATCGGCTTCAATTTTTACCAATTGTTCGGCCGGCGTCAGGCCATCCTGGCTTTTGCGGGTGATCCCGGCGCGCTTTTGCTCACGCAACCCAGCATACCGCACCATATAAAACTCATCCAGATTACTGGCCGATATGGACAAGAATCGCAGCCTTTCCAAAAGCGGATGGGCCTCATTCATGGCCTCTTCCAGAACACGCTGGTTGAATTTCAACCAAGACAATTCACGGTTAAAATAAAGCTTGGCGGGTGCCTGATTTATATTTGCTTTTGGCATTCAGCGCCCCACCTTTTTCGTCTGTATCTTATATGTCCGGGCCTTCGCCAAACAATTTGCGTGTGCTCGCGCCATCTTCAAAGACACTCCTTACCAAATACATACTGGGCGCGCGCCCTGTTTCATCTATCGCAAGGTCGAGCCGTGCAATATAGTCTTCAATGGCTTCATAAGACCGTGGCAAGCGAATAGCCAGATAATTGATCGCCGCTGCGCTAAGCTTAATATACCTTCCCTTACAAGATGCTAAAAGCCGCGCTTTAATCATCTCTTCATCAGGTGGGTAAATTTCGGCAATGGGCATGGTTTCCAGTCGCGATCTCAAATCAAGTGATTGGCAGGGCCAGCCTGCACCATGTCCTCGCGCCGTCAACAGCAAACGTGTCCCTTTGCTCCGCGCAAGGTTGAAAAGTGTCAACAAGCTCTCTTCATTCGTCACCTGATCTGCCAAATCGATGACGCAGTTTCGGTGAGATACGGCCTCCACATCAGCAAGATTCATCTGATCGAATGCGCGCGCTGATAGCTCAATTGCATCCGCATCCCTGGCCCATAGTTTCGCCGTAACACCCAAGCCAGATTGAACAGGCCCGATCAGACACAAAACGGCTGACTGCCATTGCGGCCACTTGCGTATTGCCTCAATCGCGGCGCGATTAGCGTCCGTAATAGCTAAATCCTCAAAGCTGCCAATCGCTTCAGGAAAGGGTAGCCTTAATTGCTGAGATTTTGGCGCTGTCCTGGAAGTCATCTGCGGAAAAGATAGGTTACCGTATGCCCGAAACGGCAGAGCGCATAACCCAACCACTGTCCACAGCGTCCAGCGCAATGCCTCGTTGACGCAGATCAGCCATCAACCGCTCGCGATCACCAGCAAATGCAAACTGGACCACCGCACCATCTGAAGACACTGCTTTAACCTTGAAGTCTGTCACCAGGGGTGAACGCGGCAATTGCCCGCGCAATGTATTCCACTCAGCCAGTGACGTGTAGAGAACCGTTGCCGTTGATATCGTACGTGCAGACGAGCTGACGATAGATTGCCGCCGCCAAACATCATCAAGGCGTTCTGTCGCCAGCGCAACAGCATCGGCCATCGTGCGTGTGCTTTGTGTTGTCCCAAGCTCGGTACGTGTACTTGTAGTAAGCACTGATAGTGTCACCGTATAAGCTCCAGGAGCACCATTCAAAAGCGCGATGACCCCTCGGCGCGCGCGTGAGCTGCCAACTTCGCCTTGAATGTCGCGCCATTCGGCTGTCTCGGCATAGGGCGTCAGCGCTGTCACATATGGTGCCAATTTCCCATCATCGCGCTCACCCCAGGCTTTCTGCCACTCTCCAAGGATACGCGTGCGCCCAACAGGAACCAGCAGCGCAATTGGCGCTTGGGTATCAATATATGCAATATTGCGCTCTTGCAGATACCTCCGCACAGCTTGTGGGTTAAAGACAACCGAGAGTGTCGCCACATAGCGCCCGCCTCCGCGTGTTTCTTCCTGCACATCAACAGCAGCAGCCAGCGTCCGTGCAAGCGCCTCGTCAATAGCAACCCCACCCACAGCAGCGCGCGCTTCTGGCAGAGTGATTCGCTCAATCATGCGTTGCGCGCCTATTCTGCGGGCCATAGCAAAAGCAGTCTGCTGGGCGGCGATAACATTTTCCCCCTGCTCGCTGACCTTGATGTCTTTTACAGTATAGAGGCTTCGCGTGTCGGCATTTGCCCAAGAACTAAAGGCAAAAACGGCAAAAATAGATATAAGCAAGCGACGAATCATCTGGGAGTCTCCTGTATTCACTCTGTTTCTAGCAGGCTATAAGCTCAGCTGAAACCGTCAGTCTGACTGGCCTTGTGTAAAACACCATGATAACGGGCTCAAACATGAGCATAAGTAACAATAAACCACTCTCTTACCGTGATGCTGGTGTCGATATTGTGGCAGGAGATGCACTTGTTAGTGCAATCAAGCCATTAGCAGCTGCAACAAAGCGCAAAGGCGTTATGGGCGGCCTTGGCGGCTTTGGAGCCTTATTTGACCTGAAAGCCGATGGCTGGGACGATCCTGTGTTGGTGTCTGGCACCGATGGGGTGGGCACGAAGTTGATGCTGGCCTTTGAAACCGGCATCCATGACACAGTCGGCATAGATCTGGTAGCTATGTGCGCCAATGATGTGCTTGCACAAGGGGCAGAACCCTTGTTCTTTTTAGATTATTTTGCAACCGGCAAACTCGAAGGCGGTATCGCAGAGGCCGTAATTTCTGGTATTGCAGAGGGGTGCAAACAGGCCGGCTGTGCACTAACAGGCGGTGAAACAGCTGAAATGCCCGGAATGTACCCGGCTGGTCACTATGATCTTGCTGGTTTTGTCGTTGGCGCCGTTGAACGGGATGCGATTTTACCAGATCACACAAACATGCAGGCTGGCGATCAACTGATTGGTCTTCCCTCCTCCGGCCCGCACTCGAATGGCTACTCTCTGATCCGCAAATGCGTTGAACGCGCCGCGCTTTCCTACGAAGACGAGGCGCCCTTCCAATCGGGCATACCGCTCGGTCGCGCTTTGCTTACACCGACGCGACTATACTCACAGGCCACACTGCCGCTGATCCGCGATAGGCTCGTGACAGGTCTTGCACATATTACAGGCGGCGGACTAACCGAAAATACGCCGCGCATGTGCCCGGACACGCTCACCCCCAAAATTGATACAACCAGCTGGAGACCTTTACCGGTCTTTGACTGGTTGCAAACCGTCGGCCAGATCGAAGACGCCGAAATGCACCGCACTTTCAACATGGGGATCGGCATGGTGCTGGCTGTCTCACCTGATAAGGTCGACACTGTCATGGCACGGCTCAATGAGCTTGGCGAAGCACCTGTCCTGATAGGTGAGCTTGTCAGCAAGTGAAGAAGGTCCGGCTTGCGATCCTGATTTCCGGACGTGGCACCAATATGGAGGCCATTCTCGACGCCTGCAAAGCAGCGGCCTATCCGGCATCTCCAGCGCTTGTAATATCCAACCGACCAGAGGCAGAAGGCCTTCGCACAGCCGCAAGTCGCAACATACAGACCAAAGCGATAGATCATAAGCCTTTCGGCAAGAATCGTGAAGCATTTGAGCGCGCCATAGACGCGGCTTTGGTTGAGAGTAACATAGAACTGATCGCTCTGGCAGGCTTCATGCGCATCCTCACGCCTTGGTTCGTCAAGCGGTGGGCCGGTCGCCTGATCAATATTCATCCATCTTTGCTGCCTAAGTATCCCGGTCTTAACACGCATAAGCGCGCCATCGCAGCTGGCGATCAGTGGCATGGCTGCAGCGTCCACTGGGTCATTGAAGGCGTCGATGAGGGACAGGTTATCGCACAAGCAAGCGTGCCCATCCTGCCGGATGACACACCCGATACGCTGCGTGCCCGCGTTCTGCCCCAAGAACACAAACTTTATCCACACGCCCTGAAACTGGCATGCGAGATCCTAAATACACGCGGGGCATAAAGTGGTTGACCTCAGCTCGGTAAAGCGCACCTGAGGGCGAGTTGTTTATACATCAACCCATCAGTTGGACTGGGCAGGTGGCGTAAGTGTTTCGCGGAACACAGGCTGGCACACACGCACACCAAGGACAGGCAGCACCGTTAGCCAGCCCTTATTGTCCGTATATTGCATAATACCATTCTTTATCCGCGCACCATCAGTTAATATTTCACCGGGCTCATATGATAGGGAGACCTCAAGGCCACTTTCGGTTTTATACTTCAACTCAGTGTAAAACTGCCCAAACACGTCTCCACCCTGAGCAATCGTTTCCAGCGTCACTGGAGCATCGTTTAACAAAAAGAGCGCATCTCCCCCGCCCGCCTTTGTGAAGAAGACAAACTTCGACGTATCAGTCTTGCTCCACAAAAATAAACCACATTCATTTGGTGCCAATGTTTGAGGCGGTAATCCTCTCTGCGTTTGCGTTCCATCAACACCAATACTCGGTTCAGTATCAGCAGGAGGCGCAGATACAGAACTTGCACAAGCTGCAAGCATGACGGCCAGTATGGGTATAAAAAGATGTCGCGGCATACTTAAAGCCTCCCTAGCAAAGCATAACTGTGCTCAGCGATTATCAAAGAAAAAAGTCCTGACAAAAGCATCACGGTCGCGTCCCCTGCAAATCGATAACAGCCTGAAGTTTGTCATCCCGCACGCTCAGATTAGCCCTTACAGGTTCCCCGCCTGGAAAGGTAGAAATCTCTTCAAGCCATAAAAAAATGTCACTTGGCAAAGCATCACTAATGACAAGTTGCAAAGACCCATCGGCATTGCCTTGCAAGCGAGAAATGGCTAAGCCATTCTGCTGTGCACTGCGTGTCACATCTGCGCGAAAAGTATCAAAGTCGGTCGCCGCACCAATTGCAGTTGGTCCACGGGAAGTAACCCCGGCAAGGGATCGCTCAATCAGCTCCCTGTCAGCGATTGCCTGACGCAAATCTCTGTGCGCATTCATATTTGCCTGATAAAGAGGCGCAGCAACGCCAAACCATACAAGCACAACGAAACTTAAACCGCCCGCAATAAGTATCAAAATTTTCTCGCGCGGCTCTCGCAACTTCCAAAACTGTTTCATCACGCAGCGTCCTTGCGAATAATAATGTCCCCGACAACGCCGGTCCGCTCCTGGCGCACATCCCCAAGATTGGCATCTAAGCCCTGCACGGCCAGCGCCGCTTTAAGGACCGCATCATTTCCATATGCAGAATAAGAAACTTTTGCGACAAGCTCTCCATCTTCTTGTGAATATCGCAACGACAGCAATTGCGCATCGGGCACTTCCTGAAGCGCAATATATAAGGCGGCGCTTGCTTCACGAAATGTAATCTGAGCCTTGCCATTCTGCCCACTCACCGCGCGAGAAACTGCACGCACATAATTTGCCGGCTTGGGTGCATCCGGAAACGCAGTCTTAAAGCTTGCTGCAATCGCAGCTTCAACCCGGCTCTGCTCTTCACGCAAAGTAGATGTTTCCAACAGTGTACTTATACACAAAGCCAGCCCTAAAGCAGCCGCCAGCCCTGCACTCAAGTGCCATTGCCGCAACCCCGATGAACGGGTAGTCGATCCAGCGCGAAATTGTCCTTGACGCAAATCAATTAAAGGCCCGCCCTTTTCTGCACCATCTGCCAATACTTTAAGGTACGCATCTCGTGAGAGTGTCTGAAACTGGCATCCTTGCAAAACACCCTGAAGTATATCGTCGGGCAAATCCAGATCCAGCACGAATGCGCGCCCTTTTATGTTTCCTGCAAATTGCGTATCCGTTTTGTAGACATCATCAAGACCAATGACAGATTGTTCAGCAATCAATTGGCAGCGCGCAAAAGCAGGCTCTGCTGCTAACCATTCAGACCAATTTTGCATTTTATCAAGCGCGACTGCGTGTATCGCACGCGGCAGCTGTCTGTCCGTCGTGGCAGGCCCAACTGCAAAATGAAGATCCTCTACCGATACAGCAAGATCATCCTCAACCGCATAAGGTGCTGCCCGTTTAACCTCTGCTTCTGAACGCGCGGGCAAGACTGCAGCTAGCAGGCTCATATCCGTTCCGGGTGCAAATAGAATTATTTCAGCGCCTTGCGGTATATCCGAAACTGTCGTGACTTCGCCCTCTGCAGAGACAAGCGTTCCCTTGCCTTCCATCAGATCTTTCAAAAATCCATATAAGCGCGCTGCCATTACACACCACCCGTCTTACGAGAGACCAGGCGCGCGCGAAAATCGTCTGCAACAAAATAGAGGCTTGAAAACGCAATATCTTGACGCCCACCGGACACACGTCCTTCAAGCCGGACATATCTGGAGCGCGTCGATAGCAGGTTTGATTGGCGGTCTTCAGGGTCAATCCGCTCAATCCTACGCTCCTGAAACATCTCATCAACAGACGCCCAGCCATCCTCTGGCCTATTAGCCAAAAGGTCACGTGCCTCTCTGGGGGTCAGTTCACCTGCAAACACCATACTTAACAAAGCAGCCTGATCAGGCCTTAGCGTATTGATATTCAGAGTCGACATTTCTTTTTCCAGGCGCGCGCACAATAACGGTGAGATTTGATCAATAATCTTTTTGTTGTATCCACGGATCGCCCGCAGTTCGGAAAGTTCTGCAAGTTGCGTACCGGATGTTAGGTATGGGGGCTTTAAAAGCCTGTAATGGGCATCCTCAGCACCACCTGTGCGCGTTATATTGTCAGCGTCGGTCCAATCGAGCAGCGCATTGGTTGCGCGCTCAACCTCATCTTCCCGCAAACCAGCCAACCCTAACAATTGACGGTAATTATCTGCAGACGAAACAAGCGCACCAGTCTGGGCCTGTAATTCATCTTCATCATCACCACCAAAGAACTCATCTTGATCATCACTGTCATCAAAGCCATCGTCAGGGTCCAGCTCACTGCTGACAAGCGCACTCAGATTAAAGCAATTACCCGCCTCCTCCAGCCGCGCTGTCACAACAAGGTTATCAGTGGATACTGTAATCTCTTCACCCAACCCGGCACCGCTCTTGCCAAGTTCTCCATTTGTTGCCTCAAATATACGCTCAATACGTAGCAAGGCGGCTTGCTCAGCACCTGTAATTTGCCACAGCGCACGGCTTTGCCCATCACTCGCTTTCGCATTCTGTATACCACGCACCGACACATCCATTAAAGCTAAAGCCGCAATAGACATGAACGCCACAAGCAACAAAACAGATAGTAAGGCCGCGCCGGTTTCTTGTTTGTTCGTGCCTCTCATGCCACCGGACCCACTGCAAAGTTTTGCACCAGCTGCTCACCTGTCTGGAAAGTCATGATAATGGTCACGGCATCAGGCAATATCTGCACACCATCTTCGAGAAGCAACTCCCAGCGTGAGGATGAAACACCGCTATCTTCAAACAATACCTCGACACTCTGAAGGCCATCGATCAAGACTGTTTCATATCTTGGGGTTTGACGCGTCCTATCCGGACTTTCGTCTATGCGTCGAATAAGTTGTCCGTCCACATATCTATAACTTACATTCAGTAATTGACTACGCGCCGCCAGATTATCTATGTTCGCACGTCCTGTTCGTAAAACGCCAAGCACAACACCATCCCGGTCAGGAATACCTCCGTAAAACCCTTTTCCATCCTCATTCGAGATGGCTGATCGTGATAAGCGTGGCACGGTATTGGCTAAATCTGACCGCAAATGAGCCGTCGTAATTTCCAACTCGCGAAGCACCTCAAGGCGGGTTTCGACAAGTTGGCTGGTCTTCAACGTTGATGTCAGCAATACCCCACCAGCACTCATCAGCAAGGCGAGCGCAAAAACAGCAACCAGCGTTTCAATCAGCGTAAAACCAGCTTCTCTTGGGGGCGCCCTCATTGCTCCAGCCTCTTAAGTGTACGCGTCTGCGCCAGAACAGTTTCACTATCAGTCAAGCGAACCTGCAGTTGCACCAATACTAAATCATCCTGTAAAGACGGTTCAATCATCCGCACCCATTCAAACGATCGACCCATTTGCACGGTCTCCCCGTTTACCACACCAAGGCGTAAGGGCACTTGGTCTGTAAATACGCGCGTCAACTCATTATCAACAATAGTGCGCGCCAGATAACGCATCTCGATTTGTTTGGCACCGTCAATGCTTCCTTGCGAAAGCGTGCTAAAACCAATCGCTGCCGTAGAGAGAATGCCAAGGGCAACAACAACCTCAACCAATGTGAACCCGTCTTCGCGGTTTTGGTGTTTCATCGCACCTGCTCTGACATGTTGTTATTTAAGGCGATATCAAAGCGCTCCCCACGCGCTGACAGTGAAAGCTGCGCCCCTGTCGGTGCGCCTGTTGGATCGAAAACAATACGCGCTTTAGTACCTGACAGGGGGCCACCGCCTTTAACACGCAAAGCAACATCGCGTGAGATCTCACGCCGCAGGCCAAGAATTGACACCCACTTCCCCGCCTGATGGGCCCGCCCTTCATATGCACGGCCATTAAACTCAAGCGCATGTGGAATGCCTGTCAAAATAGCTCTGTTCGCCAAAGCATCCACATCCCGCTGCAAAACAAACGCGTCCTGCTGAAGTCCGCTAACGCGCTCAGGCAAGCTCATAATCACCAGGCTTGAAGAAAGCCCAATGATGAAAACGACCATCAAAATCTCAATCAGTGTAAAACCGGATTCCAAAGAGCGCGCGCGCATCACGACTTAGCCCCAGTTTCCAATATCAGCGTTTTCACCCTCACCGCCAACTTCCCCATCAGCGCCAAACGAGAAAATATCATAGGCCCCGCCTGATCGCTCAGCCGGAAAGATATATTGATAAGGCCGCCCCCACGGATCAACCGGAAGTTTTTGGATGAAGCCACCGCGCGGATAAAGCGCGTTTGTGCCCAGCCCCTCAGGTTCAGAAACAAGCGCTTCGAGCCCTTGCTCTTCACTTGGATAAGAATACAGAACCAAGCTGTAGCGGTCGAGACTCTGAGACAAAGCAGCCACATTTGCTTGGGCTGTTTTTAGTTGTGCATCCGTTCTGGCCCCCAACACATTCACAAGCACAACCGTAGAAAGCAGCCCGATGATAAACACAACGACCATAATTTCCGTTAACGTAAAGCCCGCTTCAGACTTTCGGGTTCTTTCCTGCATAATATGCTCCTCCACTTTTAACTAAAAGCAAGCGTGTTAAGCTGCATGATCGGCAGCATGATAGATAGTACAATAAGAGCGACTATCGTCCCAAGAATAACAATAATCAATGGCTCCAAAAGTCCTAAAATCAAGGCCGAGCTATTATCGAACTCATCCTCGAGATAATCAGCCCCCTTTTCTATGAGGCCAGCCAAGCTATCGCTTCCCTTGCCGCTCGCAATCAGGCTTGTCAGCATAGGTGGAAATACACCTGCCGCCGTTAAGGCTTTTGAAGGGGTCACACCCTCACGAACAGATACAATCGCGTCATCCACCGCTTCGATAAACACAAGATTTCCGAGCGCGCCACGCGCCGCAACCAGGCTCTCGACAACTGGCGTACCACTCCCGACGAGCATCGCAAAAGTACGCGAAAATCTGGCGCTATTCACCGTCCTGACCAGTTTGCCAATTAAAGGCAATCCCAGGATCCATTTGTCACAGCGTCGTCGCAAATCAACATTCTGTAGCGCCCGCTTCAGCCCGAGCACCATAAGGGCAAGCCCACCAGCCAAAATAAGCCCATAAGTCTGCAGGCCGTTAGATGCCCATATGACAGCTCGGGTCAGAAAGGGTAGCTGCTGCTCAAAAGAGGTAAATTGCTCAACAACACGCGGCACCACAAAAACCATCAACAAGCCAATCACCAAAAGCGCAACGACGCCAAGGACCATAGGATAAATAAGCGCTGTTTGCACTTTGCGTTTTGTTTTTTGCGATTTCTCCAAATGGTCAGCAAGGCTTTCAAGCACCGTGGCCTGCGTCCCTGAAACTTCACCAGCCGCATTCGCGGCAATATACAAATTTGAAAATGAGTGCTGATAATCAGCCAAAGCCTCAGAAAACTTGTATCCCTCTGACACCTTGTCCCTCAAGCTGGCATAAAGACGTCGCGTCGATGGTTTTTCAGCCTGCGCGGAAATAGCTGCCAAGGCCTGTTCAACCTGCATGCCAGACCCAATCATAATCGCAAGCTGGCGCGTAGCCAAAATACGCTCCGATGCTTTCAGCTTGGGCGCCCTACGCTTGCCCACGCGCGTATCATCGCTTACCGCCTCGGTCAGAGACATCGGTGTGAGATTACGGAACCTTAGTTCCTTACGCGCAGAGCGGGCTGTGTCAGCGGTAACAACACCATTTTCCTTGCGACCATCCGGCCCGAGCGCCACATATTCATATGTCGGCATTTATCATGCCTTCCTTACGGCTCACACGGACGACTTCTTCAAGACTGGTCTCACCAGACAGAACGCGCGCAATGCCCGCCTGAAAAAGCGTTTCCTGATCAGCAAAGGCCGTCTCGCTTAAAGTCGCCTCATCAACATCATCATGTATCATATCGCGCAAGTCGGGTGTGATCATCATCAGCTCATAAATACCAATGCGTCCATTATATCCGGTCCCACGGCATTGCGCGCATCCTTCCGCGCGATAAAAATCGACCTGCTTATCGGGGTCAATATCAGCTGTTTCCAATTCCCCAGCGCTTGGCTGATAAGGAACACGGCAGGACGCGCAAAGCTTTCGCACCAAACGTTGGGCCAACACAGCCCTCAAGGTTGAAGACAAGAGATAAGACTCAACCCCCATATCTTTAAGCCGTGTTATCGCCGCCGCCGCTGAATTTGTATGGATTGTGGATAAGACCAGACGCCCTGCCAGTGACATGCGGGCTGCCACGCTCGCTGTTTCTACGTCACGAATCTCACCCACCATAACAATATTGGCATCTTGCCTTAAAAAAGCACGCAAGCCAGAGGCAAACGTCATACCAACCTTATCATTCACCTGCGTCTGGCCGATCCCGTCAAGACCATACTCAATTGGGTCCTCAATAGTGATAATGCTCTTTGTACCGTCATTTAAAAGGTTCAGCCCAGAATAGAGTGTCGTTGTTTTACCAGACCCCGTCGGCCCACTCACAAGGATCACTCCATTAGGCTCTTTAAGGGCTTCTTTGAACTTAGAAAGCATGGCTTCCGGCATACCCAAGTCTTCAAGCCCCATGAGCGCTTTTGCCTTATCCAGCAGTCGCAAAACAACACGTTCACCATAACGGGACGGCAGGGTAGAAACGCGAATATCGACTGATCGCCCACCAACTGAAAGTGCAATCCGTCCATCCTGTGGTATACGCCGCTCAGCAATATCAAGTCTCGCCATCACCTTAATGCGAGACACCAGCGGCATAGCCAGTCTCCGTGAGGGTGCCAATACTTTTTGCAGCACACCATCAATACGATACCGGATTGTCAGCTCGTCTTCATTGGGCTCGATGTGAATATCCGAAGCACCGCGATTAATCGCTTCATAAATCATACCATTGATCAAGCGGATAACCGGCGCATCATCATCACCATCCAGCAGATCGGCTGTTTGGTGCAGCCCTTCAGCCAAGCTGGCTAGGTCGTCATGTCCGGCTAAAGCAGCCGCTTCATCTTCTTTCACCAGACCAGTCCTTGCATAGACGGCCGGTAATTGCCTTGCAAAATCTTCAGCAGAAAACATTTCCACCTTGAAAGGTTGCCCCAGAACGCGGCGCACCTCCAACAAGACAAATGGATCCACCCCTTCGCGCATGGCAATGGTTAGAGGCTCATGATCGGGCAAAACCATAACACCTTTGTCTCTTGCAAATGCGTAGATAATAGATGACCCGTGCGCGCTCATAATTTTTGCCTGTTACTGTCCTGCCGCCGTATCAGTTCCTGTGTCAGGCAACTCACCATTCAAGACTTCTCCAACAAACTGATCAAGAGAGGCTGGACCGCCCTCATTAGCAAGAATTTGTCTGGCACGGATATAATTGTAAGAGCGATCCGTGGCGGCCCTGGCGTCAATCTCATCCTCGATAATGGTTGGGCGAATAAACACCATCAAATTGCCTGTTGCCCGCGCTGTTTCCTTGCTCTGAAACAATCTCCCAACGCCCGGCAGGTCCCCAAGTAGCGGAACCTTTGCAACTGCTATTGTATCTTGTGCTGTCACCAAACCACCCAGCACAATTAGTTCGCCATCATTTGCAATAATTTTGGTCTGTAGCTGGCTTTGGTTCAAAATAAAATCCGTTGTGACCGTTCCAATTGTATCATCAATGGAAGACACTTCCTGGTCTATGTCCAGGCGGATTGTATTATCATCCCCGATCCGCGGCGTCACGCTCAGTATAACCCCAATCTCTCGGCGCTCTGTTGTCTGGAACGGGTTTGAATTGGCGTCTCCTAAAACTTGGCCCGAGGAGATCGGTATCTCCTGCCCCACTGATACAAGAGCCTCCTCATTATTAAGCGCCACAATTGAGGGTGTCGATAGAATATTAGATTCCGCATCGGTTTGAAGCGCATTCAGAATAACACTGAAAAGTGTCCCATTACTCTGCCCGCCAAATCCAACAGTTCCCCCGGTTAGCCCCAAAAGCGCAGATGTTGCAGCCTGCTGGAAGATTTCACTACCCCCGAAGGAATCAGTGGTCTCTCCACCTGCCAAGGCCCCCGTTAAGGCCAACAGATTCGGCGCAGCCCCTGAAAGGCCAGGCGTCCCCGCAGGAAATGTCGAAGACGCAAATGGAACATTGCTTCCGTCCTCACTGGCAACTAAAAACTGCAATCCCAATTCACGCGCTGCAGAATCAGACACATTCACGATAATCGCTTCAACCAAAACCTGCTTACGCCTGATATCCAGATCTGAAATAACGCGCGTCATAGCCGCCATCGATTCAGGGGTCGCACTAATGATAAGCGCATTACTGGGCTCGTGCAGCGTTATGCTCGCTGAAGCGCCTGAAGATGCGGCCCCTTGCTGGCTTTCCACGCCTCCGGAAATTTCGTTCAGAATTGGCAAAATCGTCGTGCCTTCAATATGATTAAGCCGCACAACACGCGTTTCACGGCGAAGCTGGGATTTGACATCAAGACTACGGATCAGCTGTTCTGAACGCGCCACATAGCCAGCATCACCTCGCAGAACAATCGCATTGCTCGCCTCAGACGCCGTTGCAGAAAATCCTGTGCGCCCGCGCGCATTTCCTTCACCGCCCTGAACACCGGTCAAAATAGCTTGCATCTCACTTGCAGGAATTGTCTTTAGCGCAATCGTTTTTGTGATCGAACGGTCTTCGTCAATTCGTCCCAATACGGAACGCACGCGAGGCAGGTTTGATCCATATCCAACGACGATAAGTGCGTTCGATGCCGGGCTCGCCGTTACCACCCCATCAGCCCCTAATAGTGGCTGGATCATTTTTGCAGCCTCGATGGCGCTGAAATGATTAAGGTGGAAAACTTCCGTAACGAATATATTGTCCCCGCGCTCCCGGGTGCCCGCGCTCTGAGCAGCCACGGAAGCAGGTTCAATACTGTAAAACCCCCTACTAATCGGAACAGCGGCGTACCCGTTCACGCGCAAGGTCGACAGAAAGACCTGAAATACATCTTGCGTTGACATAGGCACCTGCGATGTAACGGTCACATTCGCTCTCACATCTGGGTTTACGACGAATGTATAGCCCGTAATTGCAGAGACATCATCAATCAGCGTCTGTATGTCTACATCCGTTAAGTTGAGGATATGCTCATCAGAGACGGGCGCCTGCGCATAAGCTGGCGCTGCAAAGCCAGCCCCCATTAAAAGGCCTGCAATAAATGCATATCTGATCTTCAATTGTCCACTCCCTGCGCAAACTCAACAATTACACGTTCAGTTCGTTCACCGCGCTCTATATAAAATTCAAAAACTGTCGCCGCCAGCAAGAGGTCCTGCATGTCTTCAAGATCAATCTCTGAAACTGGAAACTCATTAACCTCAAGAATGATATCACCATTTTGAAAGCCCGCGGCCTGTAAGGCACCTGATTGTCGTTTGGGGGTCAGGCGATAACCCACAGGCACGCCACTATCTTTCACGCGCGTCAAGGAAACATCGCTAACAAATCTTTTGGCAGATATGCCCGTCCCGTGCAGAACAAACTGTAGGTCATCATCAACTTCCACACTTGCTTCTATGGGCCGAACAAAAAGTGCGCGATTGTCAGGATCACGCCAATACAATGTTTCAAGCCCGTCACGGGTGCGCAGGGTTATGCGGTCTTCAAAAACATACTCAACCACAACACCATCCAGAATCTCAGCTCCAACTCTGGTTAGCACCTGACGACCGTCTGGAAGCAAAACGTAAGCCACACCCTTCCCCTCTCCAACGGCACGCACCCCCTTAAGGGCAAGATTTAAACTGGTCTCAGGCGCATTCAACACCGCCTCTTCGTCAATCTGCCGCCCTCTATCCTGACCTAAAAAAGGATTAGCCAGAACGAGCACGCTATAATTATCGTTATAAGAGGCCTCATCAATCAAAAGAGGCTGATCCAAAAGCGTGCTTGCGGGAGCCAGATCTGTCTCTCTGTCCGTAGACCTCAGGCCAAACACCATTCGCACACCAACCAGAACAAGCAGCAGAACAAGCGCAATCTCAATTGCTCTTTGCAACAGAACCGTCACATCCATAGGGGTCTTAAGCATTCTACTCATACCAAACCTTAAAAAAACAGTCGCACCCTTGTCTAAATGCCAAGCAAATAAGTGATCTTCTGTTCAATTGCGCGCCTGTCTAGTTAATTATATTCAAACTTCACAAGCACACATCTTTAAGCAAATTTCATTCCACGCAATTCATTAACATGTGAGGTATGATCAAACAGTTCCAAGCTTACTCGTTTTCTGCCCCCTCTATCCAAGTTTATCGCAAACAAGATCACAATAATATGATCATCTGTTACAAATATAGAATTTGGCGGCCCGAAATTCCCCCAAAACAAGAACTCTGACAACAGATTACACGTTTCAGAGCCGGTATCGGCAAAAGATAATGCCCCCCCTTCATAATCTATAACGATAATTTCTATAAAATTTAAAAAATACGGTTGCCCAAACGTTAAGCTTACTTTTAAGTACATCTATTGGATACGGAGTAAAGTGAGCTAATAAGCGCCCGCTAAGCTTCCTCCAATTTCAAAAGCAGCCTTGATGACTTAGGCTATATCTCAGGTAAGGGAGAAACCGACTTGAAACTTAAACTTAGAAAGAGCGTTATTGGTGGTGTTATGGCACTAGCACTCGCTATGCCCGCAACGGCATCGACACTCGATGCAGCGGCACTAGATAACTATATCGACAATGCGACAGCATGCGTTGTTGGAGAGGTCACAGCGATAGAATATGAGCAGCGTGGCCCTTTTATATATACCAAATCCACCGTTTCTGTCTCAGACACTGCCTTTGGCAGCACAGCGTCCGAAATTACAGTTCTCACGCTTGGTGGTCCAATTCCAAATATGGCAGTCCCTGTTGCACAAGTCGCAGCCGGCGTACCTAGTTTGCACAAGGGTCAAGAGCTAATGTTTGTTCTCGATGCAACAGGGCAAAGCAATGAATACACAATCGCTGGTCTGTCAGCAGGCGCAATTAACATTGTGAATGGCGCAGCAGGTCCACAAGTTGCCCTTGCAGGCGGCCAAGGCCGCATAAGCCTGGATCAGGCAATTGAAACCATGCAGGCCATACGTGACGGCGAAACAGTAGAAGCGCAGTAAGCCTCAGACAAGGATTTTCAAGAATATGACAATTAAAAAAATATTGATGGGTTCGCTTGCTGTTGCCTTAGCATCCAGCACCGCACTCGCACAGACAGGACGTCAACTGACAACATCACCAGCGCCTGTAGACAATGGCGATGGAACAACCACAACAGCAATCTTCGATACATTCTGGGATGCCAGGTGTGCGGGCAACGTCTCCGTTACGGTTAACACAAATCTACTTCCTAATGCAGCGTTAGCTGGAGCGCCTGCAATCACTGTTGAAGAAACAGCTGCAGCAATCGATGCCGGCCTGCAAAGGTGGAATGCAAACCCTTCATCTTTCATTGACATGTCAGTTGATAATGCCGCGCCCGTTCCGTTTGCCTTCCTCGATTTCATAAACCAAGCTAATTTTGAGTTCGATCTGGGCGCAACAACACTAGCAGTCTCCATCTCAACACCATTGATTGCGGACGCGACATTTACAGCCGGTCTTGATATCGACGGGGACGGCGACTCAGACGTTTTTGACCCAGAAGTGGAAGGTCTTGATGTTTGTACAGACGTAGATGGTGACGGCGATATCGAATATCCAGCAGGCGATTATGCTGCTGGCACAATTCTCGACAATGATGTCTTCTTCAATTCAACAGTGCTCTGGGAAACAACGCCAACCGCCACAGGTGGGGCAGATATTGATGCCGTTTCAACGCATGAATATGGCCACTCACACGGTTTAACACACTCGACCATCAACCAAATCTCAACTGAAGATGGCTCTCAATCAACCATGTTCCCGTCGATCGCAACATTCAGTCCGGTTGCAGAAGAAGCTGTGCGCACACCGCATACAGATGACCTGGCTGCATCTGCCTTCATCTATCAGGAAGGATCAGATTATCAGGGCCCTGCCGCACTCCAAAGTGGTGATGTACGCTTTACTGACGCTTTCAGCGTTCTGGAAGGCACTGTAACGAATGGAGACGGCGAGCCTATTCTAAGTGCTGCTGTCTCTGCCATTAACAGAGAAGGTGAAGTTGTGGCTGTTACCTATTCCGGTGAAGTCACAGAGCAAGTCGTAGACTTAGCCACCGGTGCAACTTTGGCAAGCTCCATCGATAACTCAACATTCAGATTAGCCGTTCCAGCAAGAGAAGTTTACACGCTTAATGTGGAATCTCTGGATGGTAACCCTGTTGTTCCAGGTTCAATTAGTGCTGAAGCTTTGATTGCTGCCGGTCTTGGTCAAACTGACTTCCCTGAAGAGGGTCTCAGCGTCAGGGAGTCAAACACAGAGTCACGCATTATTATCGACCGCAGAGTGTTTGCCCTACCAGCACGTTTCTCTCGGCCAGGATCAAAATCATCACGACTTGATTTTGTGCTCAACGATGAAACATTCGTACAAAACGTTGATGGTGCTACCGTTCTCGCCTCAATTCCAAATATCTTACAAGTTCCTTTTGGAATTACAGACAGCTTCCAGTTCATCGAATTGTTCGATAGAGAGGCAATTCTCGCGTCGCTTGATGCAGGTAATGTCCTGACTGGCCTAAATGCTGGAACAGGCACTTCGGTGGTCACGCTTTCACCAGTCTTCTCATCTATTGATCTGGTAACAGGAACAATTGATGAAGCAACCGGTGAAGTTACACTTGGGGACACATTCTACAGTGGCTTTGATAATGTAACTGGACAGACTGCTGACCTCACCAACCTTGATTTCAAGGTGCCATCTGTTATCAGCAGAAAGCTATCCTCCGCGCTGAAACGCGATGAAAGCTTACAAGTTTTCATGGTTGCTAGCATTGATGACATTCCAGCTGCCAGTGATGAAACAGGAACAATCATTCCATTCATTAGTGTCTCTACAACTGGCCCAGACAACGGAACATCCCTCTTTACCTTTAATGGTGGGCCTGCAATACCAACAACGGGTATTTTTGGAGTTCCTGTGAACTGGGAAATGGAATTGCGCTTTACTGAGGATAGCAAGCGCAGCAGCCGCCGTTACTAAGCGAGCTCTTCTTTGCTAAGTAAGCAAGCAAAAGCAAATTTAAGACGCCCCCACATTTGCGCTGGGGGCGTTTTTTTACGCCGCCTTTAAAACGGCGTTTTACATGCGCAAGAAAACTTATGGTTATGCTCCCAGCGTGTCCTACAAAACAACTGGGTGAAGCCAAACACTCCAATAACCAAGTGCGATATAGGGGCCAAACGCGATACGCTGAGGCACAGCCATCACGCCCTTGCCAAAGGCTTTAGCCATCAAAATCACAAATAGCGCCGCGCCCGATGCGATAAGCGTAATGAAAGGCAAAGATAGGGGCCCAAGCCATGACCCTGCTGCAGCCAGCAGCTTGGCATCTCCCATTCCAATACCGTCTTTTCCATGGCGGCGTCGCCAATAAACATTCAAGCACCAGATAAACCCATACCCGATAGCTGCGCCTAGCATGTGCCAAACCAAACCATCTACGCCCTTGACATAGGCCAGGCCAAATCCTGCAAAAATCAGCGGATAGCTAATCCAATTAGGAATACGGTAATGATCAAAGTCAAACCAGGCCAGACTGATCAAGCTGATCAGCAGATAAACTGAAAGCAAAAGAGGCGGCAACCGCATGCCAATCCGCCAAGCCACAAACCATAAGAAGATCATAACACAAGCGATACTAGCCGTCTTTAAGCTTGCTGGGGTCACGGCCTTTCTGAATTTCAAAACAAACGCTCCAAATATAGCACAGCCTCCCCCCGTCTATACGCGCACTTTCAACATTGGAATACGGTCCAGGCCACATTTGCCCAGCAAAAATATAAACCGCAGGCCAACTGGCCAAAAGCAGCCGGTAAGCAGTGCATCAAGACTTCGCGTTGAATCCCCGGCGCTCCATGCGCCCCCAAACATGGTTCATTCCGCGGAAATATTGATAAAGCCCCTTGATACGCCAATAAGAGCAAAGTTGTCTGTAGCCGAGATTTTCAACACAGGCCATCAGGAGAATGGAAGCGATGTCCTTGCCGCTTTTTAGACGCTCAATCTCATCTTGCTCTACCACCAGCGCCATTAAGCTAATAAAAACGCCAAATGCGAAAATCAAGCCTGTCGTTGCTAGAAAATACGGCAGAGAAAGCCAACCAACCAGCAATAATATCAGGCACAGACAATAGCCCAGTATCTCTGCGATTGGCCCTAAAAGATCAATCAAAATAAAAAGCGGCAATGTAACCATGCCAAGCCGTCCATAGCGTGGATTAAAGATCATCTTCCGATGACGGCTAAGGCACTCAAGCGCGCCCCTTTGCCACCTGGTTCTCTGATTAGACAGGAACCGCAAATCCTCAGGTGCCTCTGTCCAGCAAACTGGTTCTGGAACATAGCGTACAGCATACGGTTCTTTCTTCTCAAGCATATGTCGATGCATTTTAAGAACAAGCTCCATATCCTCCCCAACCGTGCTTGTATCATAGCCGCCAACTTCGATGGCCACATCTCGCCTAAACACACCAAACGCACCAGAAATAATTGCAAGGCTTCCCTTCCGGCTCGCTGCAAGCCGTGCGAGCAAGAAAGCACGCACATATTCAACAACTTGCAAGCGCGCCAGAAAATTCTTCGGCAGGCCAAACTTGGTCACCTGACCATCCTTAACCTCAGATCCGTTCGCAATGCCAACAGTCCCGCCCACCGCAATCACATTATCGGAGGTTTCTATAAATGGCCGCACAACCTTCATAAGAGCCGTTGGCGCAAGCAAGGAGTCAGCGTCAATCACACAAAACAAAGGTGTACGCACACACGTCAATCCAGTGTTGATCGCATCAGCCTTCTTACCATTTTCCTTATCTATGAAAACTAAATTTGGGTGACGTTGCGATCTATATATACCCCGTATTGGTTTATGACGTATCGTCTCAGTCTGGCGAACAAGATAGGTACGCTTCATGCCAAAACTATCAATCATTGTTTGCGCGGTGTTGTCGGAAGACCCGTCATTAACGACAATAATGCTAAAATCCGGATAGCGCGTTTTCAACAGAGCCAAAGTGCTCTGTTCAATCGTTGCTTCCTCATTATAAGCAGGCACGATAATCGTGACGCCTGGAACACTGTTAGAGCGCAATATATCCCATAACGCATGCTCGTCTGCACGTTGAGAGAACTTGTTCAGTTCAAGCCAGGCATTAGGTACGCATGTCAAATAGTAGATATTTTGCAGCATACCAACACTTAATAATATCAGGCTACTCCAGACCACAAAGCTCTGAACCGATTGCACCAGATCACTATCTGTAAGAAACTCAAGCATTTATAGCTTCCATCTCCAGAAGAACATCCCCTGCCATACGCCCAGCAACAGTCCCCTCTTTAGCCATTGTTGACAGTATGTCCTCGCCGTTCGCGCCAAGTGCATACAGCGCACGCGCGGCCCAGTACCGCACCCAGAAATGACTATCTTCTAATAGATCAACAAGCTGCATAGAAAATTCAGGCCGCTTAACCTTGCAGGCAAGTTTTGCCGCACGTATCCTTATGGTGACGGACTCTTTTGCAAGATCTCCATCCATATATTGCATCACAGAGGGGCCATCTTTACCAGCCAACAAAATAAGTGCTGCAGCACGCACATTATCATCTGAATGGGGCAAGTATAGCGCTGGATCGATCCGATTACTTGTTGCATCAAAGTGCGCAGCAGCTTCCAGGCAAGCAACCATTATCATCTTATCAGACGTCGTATTTAAAACAGTTTCAATCTGCCGAAGTGCTCCGGCACCAAAGGAAATCAAAACTGTTTTCACCAGCTTTGATTTTCGCGCAAATGCACCTTCGAGTGCCGCGATAATTTCAGGAATATAAGTGTAAGCTTTACGCCTCGCCAACCCGCGCGCAGCAACCAGCCAGACATAGACTGATCTTTGATGCAGCGCTTCGCTTAAGCTTTGTAAAGAGGTTTCTGATTCCAGATATGATAAAACCTGCAAGGCCCGTGTGCGATCCCCAAGTGTGCCACCGCGCAACCCTTTTTGAAGTTGTCGCTCAAGCTTTTGTTCTGAAATAAATTTTCGCAACTCTTGGGCATATCCAAAATCCAGCGTACGGAAATAAAAGAGTAACACTTCAGAAACGATACGCGGCGTGAACTTACGACAATCCGGCACGCCTTCAAGGGTCAGCTTGCGCGCAAAAACCTGCGTCACCACATCAGTAAACTCAGCTTTAAGCTTGTCATGCCGCTCGGCTTGATGATTGCGAATTATCCTGCGTGCAATCAAAACCAAGCAGGCCACCGCAGAAAAAGCAAAGAAGAGCAAAGCCGCCAAAACTATCCAAACATACACAGGCGCATTATCGTCTAAATGTAAGCCCAACATTGAAGCCCTCCCGGTCGAAAGCAGCTTCCCGGTCATCTTTAGAATAATTAAAGGATAACTCGACACCCTCCACCAATTTAACGGAGAGGCCTCCAAAAATACTTTCCGTATCAAGCGTAATACCATTAATAACTTCCGGGGCTTGCGCATATCCAATTCGCGCTGCAAAACGCTCCCCAAGCGGCATATAAGCTTGCGTCAACCAACCTGTTGTAAATTGCGAATCCTGAGCCACATTAATGACACG
This sequence comes from uncultured Hyphomonas sp., assembly GCA_964443965.1. GTDB lineage: Bacteria > Pseudomonadota > Alphaproteobacteria > Caulobacterales > Hyphomonadaceae > CALLCD01. The sequence goes on from CAYUFN010000007.1 coordinate 28,909, forward strand.
TCCTGAAAGGACAACTCCGTTCTTGAAGTAAGCAGCTATGCTTGGCACAATGGTATGGACATCAGCTTGATCAAAAGAGTCGTAATCATAATTAAAGCCGACCTGTAAAATTGGTCCCCATTTTGGATCAAACGTATGGCTGGCACCAACACCAACACCAACATCCGCGCGGAAATCCGCACTCGGCGTAAACGAAACATGCGCTGAAACATTCGTGCCCTGCCGCGCAACCCGGTCGACCCCCAAGGTCAGTTCGGTATCGTTCACCCCAAACCGATCAAGCTGGGAAACCTGCGCTGAATAAGAATAGGCCTTATGCCGATAGGCAGACCGCAAGGTGAACTCCTGCCAATCAGGCTGTGGGCCATCAACGCGCGTTTCGCTGTAATTGGTATCAATGCGCCAGACTGGACCGAGTCTCTTATCTTCAGCAGCCTTGGCTGCGCGCACATTTTCCAGGCCTATTCTTGCATCCGTATATGCAGGTGCTTGCTCAAGCACGGTTTTAAAAATAGCTTCGGCCTCATTCAGCTCACCTTGATAGTAATGCAAACTGCCACGCGCCACCAGAACATCCAGATTGCCTGCATCCTCTCTTAGAAGCTCATCAAACAGTTTCTCGGATTCAGCGTACCGCCCGGCCCAAGACAATATACGCGCTATCTTTAATTGAATTTCAGCCGTTGCCGCCTGATCTGCGCACACCTGACTTAGATGATCAATCGCCGCATTAAACTGCTTTGCCTCAATAAATTCATCAACACGCGCTGAAGCTGCTTCACAAGCCCCAGTGTCAGCATAACCGGGAAAAGAGATAACGAAAAAACTGGCAATACATAAAAGATGTTTTCGGATGTTCATCAGGGGCTCGCCTCCAGATATCTGAGCGTTCGCGCCACGACTTCTTCGGGGTCAAAAGGTTTTGTTATAAAGTCTACCGCACCACGCTTGAACCATCGCGCAGCTGAGCCTGATCTCGTCTCCGCCGTCAGGACAATGACAGGTATATCCTGTATGCCAGCCCGGGATTGTATTTCGTGCAATGTCGCCTCACCGTTCAAACGCGGCATAATGCTGTCTAACAAGATCAGATCCGGTCTATGCGCCGCGAGGTGATCAAGTGCCTCAACGCCATCCCGGGCAATGTCCAGCTTAATTCCCGCGCCAGCAAACACATCTTTGAGTATTTTTTGAACCGGGCTATCATCGTCCACCAAAAGGACACGCCTTTGTTTTAGCGACAATAGCCCTTCAATACGTTCGGCTAGCAAGCGCGGTTTATTCTCGTCAACAATCACCGTATGCGCCCCAAGCGAGACCGCCTCGGCCACCGCTCGCCCAGACGTGCCCGGATAGAACGCAAGCAAGCAAGGTGCGCTTTTCATGGGATTGCGTAAAGCCGTCTGGCGAGCCAGGTTGAATCCATCAATGCCCATTTGCGTATGCTCGAAAACAAACAGATCAACCTGATTAGAGGAAGACCAAGCGGCAACATCAGTCGCCATAGTCAGGTTTTTAATCTCTGCTGTATCTTCAAAATGACGCGTTAAATATCCAACCATCCAACTGCTTTGAAAAGCTGTCAGAATTTTTGATTTGCGCCCGGACTGGACAGGCGGTTGATATCCAGCGCTTTCCTTTATATCAGTACCTGCAGACAGCAAATGTGCCGCTGAAACTGCACTAGATGCTGTTGGAAGCTGAATCAGCTTAGCTTCACTTGCTTCACAACCCGGTGTCGATACAGTTTTTTTATCGACCTCACACAGAGCTTGGAAAAAGGCCTCAACACGTGAGATGACTCGCGCCTGATCTGTATCTTTCAAGATGGCAAGTTCTGCACTAGCCGCTACCTCCCCCAGGGCCGCATAGCCGTAAAGGGGTGCACTGGCCTTAAGCTTGTGCGCAATAACGCGCAGGCTCGCCCAAGCCTTAACGTTTTGAATCTCTTCTTTAACAGCGGTATACGCCGTTTCGAGATCTGCAAGCATATCGGCAACATATGACGCAAAAAAAGCATCACTGTCTGCACGTATATTTGCCTGCGCTTGTGAGTGCTTCTCCGAGCCCAAGTCGCCAACTTCCCAACATATTGCCCGCCATGGCCTTATTTTTTTTATACCATGGCTTGTTATGAAATATGTCTATCAAGGCAGAGTCAGCATACGGTTAAAAACTGTCATGCATATCTTACTTTTCGTAAGTCTTTTGGAAATACTTATGACCAATTGATTAACGCTATGGTGCAAATTTCAAGCAAACTGACAAGGCTTGTAAAGCCATCTACGCTTGGCCACACCGAAACAAAGCCCGCACATCAAATAGATATCAGGAAAGCTTAGCTGCGGCTGCCTTAATGGCGCGCCGAATGCTCATATAGGTGGCGCATCTGCAAAGATTCCCACTCATCGCATCATCGATGTCTTCATCACTAGGGTTCGGATTGTCTTCAAGCAGGGCCACAGCCGACATAATCTGCCCCGCCTGACAGTAGCCGCATTGGGGCACATTGTTTGCAATCCATGTTTCACGAATGGCATCTGCCGCTTTACCGTCTTTACCCTCAATCGTGGTAATTTCTGCGCCATCTAACGTATCATGCGGCGTCACACAGGCACGGATCGGAAACCCATCGACATGTACCGTACACGCACCGCACTGGGCAACACCGCACCCAAACTTCGTACCCGTCATTTTCAAATGATCCCGAAGCACCCAAAGGAGCGGCGTACCCTCAGCAGCCTCGACCTGCCTGCTCTCGCCATTAATCTTCAATGTTACAGCCATGATCAGTCTCCGTCCGTTAAGTCGCTTGTGCAGTATCAACTGTCAGGCGTTGTCCATTTGCACCCAATATAGGCAAGCGGCGTATACGCAGGCCCGTTGCAGAAAAAATTGCATTTGTGAGCGCGGGCGCAGCCGATGGCGTGCCAGGTTCCCCCACCCCGCCGGGACGAGCTGTCGATGATACAATCTCAACTTCAAAACGACGTGGGGCCTCTGCCATCCGCATCAAGCGCCAATCGGGAAAATTTTTCTGCGTAACCTGCCCATTGGCCGCCGTTATTTCACCGTAAAGAGCGTTAGACAAACCAAACAATGTGCCGCCCTCCATTTGCGCTTTAACATGACGTGGGTTAATAACCGTTCCAGCGTCACAGGCCAGCCAGACACCCGGAATAGTCAGCGCACCATCAGCATCCACAGCAACCTCAATCACTGTAGCCACATATGTCAGAAATGACCGATGGATAGCAATGCCCAGCCCATGCCCTGCTGGCAATGTTCGCCCCCATCCGGCCATTTCTGCGGCCAATTTGCCGACACGGCTCAGGCGTCCGGTTTCAATTGGATACTCATCCTGCGAGGCATCATAATTAGCATATTCGGCCCCCTCATCATTAGGATTAAATGTGCGTGGTTCTCCAATCAGGTCCAAAAGGTAATCCTTATGATCCTTTCCAGCAGCATGCGCCATTTCAGCCGCAAAGCTTTGCACGGCAAACGCATGGTGAATGTTTGAAACAGACCTGACCCAACCAATACGCAGGTGTGCCTCTGCCTGACCTGACTCCACACGTAAATGCGGTATATCAAACGGATTATCCGTAGCCCCCAATCCCATCTCGCCGCCGCTGGCCTCATTTGCGCCTGCCGAAAATGTTGAACTAATCGTCGGAAACACAGACCTGTGCAGAAGCGCATGACACTTGCCCGTCTCATCCAGGCTGGCTTCCATATGCTGCGCGCTAACGGCATGATAATAATCATACCCAAGATCGTCTTCGCGTGTCCACGTCACCTTAACCGGCCTCCCAACGTCCCTTGCGATCATTGCAGCTTCGACAACAAAGTCAGGTTTTGACTTACGGCCAAACGCACCACCAAGCCATGTTGCGTGCACTGAAATGCTTTCAGGTGGCAGATTAAATGCCCCAGCCAGCACGCTGCGCGTCGCTTGCGGATCTTGAACACAGGCCCAACATTCTAACCTATCACCGCTCCACACAGCCGTCGCGCTCGGCGGTTCCATAGGTGAATGCGCGTAATTGGGCACGTGGTAATCAGCCACGATGCGTTTTGCACCTGTCTTCAGCGCCGCTACCGCATCCCCACGATTGCGGCGCGGTTGACCTGTTTGAAGGGCAGTTGCTCTTAACGCTTCATCATATATCGCCGATGTATGATCAGCACTCGGCCCATCTACCCAATCTACCTTTAGCGCATTACGCCCCTGAATGGCCGCCCAGGTGTCAGTCGCGACAATCGCGACCCCACCAATCGGCTGGAACCTGGCAGGCGCAGCCGCATCAGGCAGTTTTACGGTTTGCAGCACGCCCGGCACAGCCTTGGCCGCACGATCATCAACACGGCCCGTTTTGCCAAAAACATGTGGCGGGCGCGCCACAACAGCATAGACCATGCCTTCCTTTTGCACATCAATGCCATAAGTGCCTTGCCCATGCACAATTTGGGAAACTGTCAAAGAAGAAACATTTTTGCCGATATAGCGCCAATCCTCACGCGCCTTCAGCTTAATATCCGCCTCAGCGGGCACCTGCAAAGCGCCAGCAGATTCGGCAAGCTCGCCATAATCGATGGTCTTGCCATCAGCGATACGCACAATGCTGCCAAGCTCGGCCTTAACATCATCAGCCGCTATACCCCATTTGGCTGCGCCAGCGCGCTCCAGCAATGTCCGCATTGCCGCACCCGCTACGCGCAAACGATGGAAATTATAACGCACCGAACGCGACCCATCAGTATTTTGATCTCCATATTTAGGGTCGCCAAGCGCTTGAACGATTTCGACATCATCCCAGTCAGCCTCTAGCTCATCGGCAACGATCTGCGCCATGCTAGTCCAAACCTGCTGACCCATTTCCGAGCGGTGGACCGTAATTTTTACTTTGCCACTTTGTTCAATCTCAATCCAGAGGTCCGGTGTTGCATCCCCACCAGCAACTTCGGTGAGCGGGCTTGGACCTTTATCGCTTAGCGGCGGCGTTGCATTTTCCTCTGATGAACATCCAGCCAGCACAACCCCAAGCGCAAGCCCTGAAGAAGCCAAAACAAAGCCGCGACGACTAAGCGCCAGAGTGCCCGGCGCACGCTTCTCGCGTGAGGGAGCCACTATACCTGCAAGTTGCGCGTGTGTCGTGCCAAGTTCGGGCTTGTTGAGGAACATATAATCCATCCTTGCTGACATTTTATCTAGCGCGACAATGCCTGTATGCGCACACTTTGTCGAGCAACTGATCAAAAAATGCGATACCCTAAAAAAGGTGCCAACCAGCTACGAATATCTCTGCTTTACAAAGACACGCATCAGCGCGTGATTTGAGGCCTGGAAAATTATCATTGCAGGCAAATCGCTTTGCCCACAACGCAGACACTTCCCCCAACGGCACCGCTTGACGTGTGCGTTAAGCTTAGCTCTGTTATCATAAAAAGGAGATCCCAATGGCTGAAGCTTATATCATTGACGCATGTCGTACACCGCGCGGTATCGGAAAAGTTGGTAAGGGCAGCCTTGCCCACCTCCATCCTCAACATCTTGGTGCAACCGTACTCGGGGCGATCCGCGATCGAAACAATCTCGACACGGCAACCGTTGACGACATCATCTGGGGCACATCTTCCCAGCGCGGCGCACAAGGGGCTGACCTTGGCCGCATGGCCGCGCTGGATGCGGGGTTTGACATTAAGGCGTCCGGCGTCACGCTTGACCGATTTTGCGGCTCCGGCATCACTTCGGTCAACCTCGCAGCCGCGCAAGTTATGTCCGGCATGGAAGATTGTGTGATCGCGGGCGGCACCGAGATGATGAGCTACACATCTTCTACGGCTGATCCGAAAGTTC
>CAYUFN010000008.1:0-873 GCA_964443965.1 uncultured Hyphomonas sp.
GCCACCCGCAGCAGCAAAATCAGCATTGTCTTTTTCGGTAATTTCATCGCACATGAGGGGCTCCAGCTATCAATTCAAAAAGTTAGGTTTTTACGAAGGCTTCACGCAACACAATTGTCCGCCTTGAAACGTATTAGAATGCAACGAGTATCACATAAATTTTCCACAATAAATAATGTCGATACGAGGTCTATTTACGAAAGCGCCTCGAGATTAAAATTGCAGAGACGCCTATTGTTAAGCCGAAGAATACCCAAAGAAGTAGTAAGCCTTCCCCAAATCCTACTGGCGATGGAAAATTAGCCCGTATTGCGATGACCGCCGGCTAAATAACAAAGAGTGTTGCCCATATCAAAGAAAAAGCCCAAATGGTCAGTTTATTTGCCATCGCCTAATATATAGCACAGCCTTGAAGATAGCAGCTGGTAATCTGGCGCTACCCCGCAGGGCCGCGGCTACCGCCTGTGTCGCGGCGGGCGAGGAAAGCCAAGCGTTCGAAGAGGGCGATGTCTTGCTCGTTCTTTAAAAGTGCACCGTGCAGGGGCGGGGTGAGCTTTGATGGGTCGCTCTCGCGCAGGGTTTCCAGATCGATGTCTTCATTCATAAGGAGCTTTAACCAGTCGAGCAGTTCGCTGGTGGAGGGCTTCTTCTTCATGCCCGGCACTTCGCGCATGGAATAAAAGGTGGTGAGCGCATCGCCGACGAGCTTTTTCTTGATACCCGGATAGTGCACTTCGATGATATCTTTCATCGTCTGCTCATCAGGGAATTTGATGTAGTGGAAGAAGCAACGGCGCAGGAAGGCGTCTGGTAGTTCTTTCTCATTGTTTGAAGTGATGATGACGATCGGGCGTTGTTTGGCTTTCACCGTTT
>CAYUFN010000008.1:883-4616 GCA_964443965.1 uncultured Hyphomonas sp.
GTGATGGTCTGGCCGGTCTCGTAGACATAGAATTCCATCCGGTCGAGCTCTTGCAGCAGGTCGTTTGGAAACTCGATATCGGCCTTGTCGATCTCGTCGATCAACAGGATCGGGCGGCCCTCGGCGGTGAAGGCTTCCCATAGCTTACCTTTTTTGATGTAGTTTTTCACGTCATTGGCGCGCGCGTCACCCATTTGCCCGTCGCGTAGGCGCGAAACGGCGTCGTATTCGTAAAGGCCCTGAGAGGCTTTGGTGGTTGATTTGATGTGCCATTCAATCAGATCAACGCCGAGCGCTTTTGCGACCTCAACGGCCAGCACTGTTTTGCCAGTGCCCGGCTCGCCTTTGATCAGGAGGGGACGCTCCAGTGCAATGGCCGCATTCACAGCAACACGCAGGTCATCGGTTGCGACATAATTCTCAGTGCCTTCAAAGCGCATTAGGGGGACTCCTCTTTGTTGGAGGGACCATAGTCGAGCCTGCGCGAAGAGCAAGGCATGACGCTGCGCGAGGGAGAGGTGTTTTTAGGAGATTCAAAATTTTGCTTGCGCGAGAACAAAAAGTGAATATATTGAAATGAGAACGGAGAGTGAACATGGCAAAAGTGATTACATTTTATGGGGCGTCAGGAAACGGGTATGGTTTTGAAGAGGTGAGGCCGAAAGATGCATGGGCGACCCAATCAGGTGTCGCTGTGTTTGCTGCACCTGATGCTTATGGCTGGCGGGTTATTCAGATCGTTGGGCTGACGGGCCGTGAACATGATGTCCGCCCGATTTGGGCTTATTATGATGCGGAGCGTTATGGCGCGAGTGCAGTCTTTCTGACACGCACGTTCGATAGCGCCCAGCGCAAAACCATGATTCGAGATCTTGAAATGGGGCTTAGCCCGGTTATCGGTCAGCAACAGTTTGCATTGGCTGCCTGATATGCGCGCAATTATCTACGATTTTCAGCCATAATCCAATTGTCAATATCGGCTTTAATCAAGTCGAGAGATCGTGGGCCATTGCCGAGAATGGCGTTATGGAATTTGGCCAGACTGAATTTGGAACCGAGGGTTTGTTGGCTGCGCTGGCGTTGCTCCCAGATGAACTGGCGGCCAACCATATAGGCGACCGCTTGGCCTGGCCAAACAGCGTAGCGGTCGACTTCGCTTTCCATGGCTGTACGTGATTGACCGGTTGTTTCCACCAAATAGTTAACGGCGCGCGTTCGGCTCCATCGCTGATAATGTATGCCTGTATCGGTGACCAGCCGTGCTGCGCGGAAAAGCAGGGATTGCAGGTAGCCAACCTTGCCCAAGGGATCATCGTCATAAACACCGAGCTCATTGGCAAGATCTTCGGCATAAAGCGCCCAGCCTTCTCCGTAGACGGGTAGCCAGATGAGCTGGCGTAGGATCGGTAGACTGCCGCGCTCGGATGTAAGCGCGCTTTCAAAGTGATGCCCCGGGATGGCTTCATGATAAAGAAGTGTCGGCAATGTATAGGCGGGCCATTCGCGTGTGTCGCGTAAATTAATGTAGAAAATTGCTGGCACCGTATCGTCTGCAGGTGCGGCTGCATAATAGGCACCTGGCGCATTGATCGACAGAAAATCTGGGATTGCAGCGACACGCAGGCCCGTGCGAGGGGGTGAGGAAATGAGGCTGGAGAGTTTCGACTGCGTTGCGTTTATCCGTTCCCTGAGGCTTTGAAGCAGCGCAGCCCGGCCTTCGGGTGTGTTGTCAAAGATTTGTTCAGGAAGCTTGTTAATCATTTCCAAACGCTCATAAATAGTTCCGCTGGCAAACCCTGCTTCCTGGAGTGCAATATCGAGCTCACCGCTAAGCTGGGCAACAATGGCCAAGCCTTGATCGTGTAGGTCAGCAGGGTTGAGTGCTTCCCCGGTATAGAATTTTAATGCGGCTTCATAATAAGCGTCCCCCTCGCGGATGGCCCAAATACCGGGTGTTTCCTGAGCGGCGGCTTTCAGCCTTTCAAGCATATTGGCAAATCGGGCATAAGCAGGATTTATATCTTCTCGAATAAGCTGTTCGATGAGCGCAGTCATTTGCGCCCGCTCAGCTTCATTCAGGCCAGTTGCGCCGACGCTTAGGTTTTCAAAAGCCACCAGAATTGGGTGCGCGCGCGCGCCCGTTTCCGGAGAAGGCATATAGAACTGATCGACCAACCCGGCCATGCGCTCAAGAATAAAGTCTGGTGGGCTGACGCCTGCTTGGGAATCTGCAATGAGGCGACGGCGGTCATCATCTATCGCATCGGCCATCTGCCCCAAACGCTCAATATAGTCTATCGCTTCGCTTCTGCTGCGAATGGATTGTCTATTGATAAATAAATCGGGCAGATCGATATACGCGCCCGAAAGCTGGTCAGCGGCAAAGGGTCTGCTGAAGCCTAATGAGACTTGCCCATGACCAAAAGCGGACATCTTGATTACGCTCTCAAGAGAGGCGCGTGCCACTTGTAGGGTCAGCGAGGTGTCTTTTGGTAAATTTTCAGCGTCAATCTTTTCAAGACGTTCAAGTGCTTCAAGGCGTTCGAGTCGTATGCGTTCGAATTCTGCCTGCGAGCGGTCGTCCAGCCTGTTATTGTAAAAATAGCCCACTTTTTCAGGCGGCAGGCCAAGTCGTGAACTGGTTTCAGGTGAACGCCTTAGCTCTTGCTCGCCGAAAGTGTTCAAAATGGCGGTCACGGTTTTAATGTCTTCAATGCTGGCTGTTTTACCAGGTGCACCGTTCTGGCCACAGCCGCCCAGCAGAAGAATGATGATACTGGATAGCGCCAAGAGGCGGTGTTTGACTGTAAAAGAGGTGTGCATCCGATCTGGCCTTCAGGAATCTGCAAAATTTCAACTGATTCTCAAGTAGATCAGTTGTCCTATACGAGCATTTCCGTTAGGTAGCGGCAATATGCAAATCAGGAGTGAATAAGTTGGAAACTTCACAAGGTGCAGCGCAAACGCCAATCACTGGCAATGTGCTCTTCTATAATAAACCCGAGCCGCTTAATTTTCAGGCGCATGGCAAGCTTGGTGTCAAACAAATCGATGAGCCTTTTGGCTTCTTGCGCGCAGCCCATGCTGTTCCTGTTACAACAACAGAGTTCGGTGTTGCGGCGACATCTTACCCGATCATCTTCGTGGGCGATGATTATACCCCTGTTGCTGTTATGGGTGTTCGCTCAGGTGAGAATTTGTATGTCACAAAAGATGGCCGCACAGAGCCAAATTACTATGTGCCAGCATTTGTACGTCGTTACCCATTCGTATTTGCCGCCGATAATAACTCAGATCAGCTATTGCTGTGCGTTGACAGCGAAGCCCCTATGGTTTCGGACGCGCCGGATGTCGCATTTTTCGAAAATGGTGAACCCTCAAAATTTACAAATGATGCGATTGAATTCTGCAAAGAATTTGAGAGACAGCGGTCTGGAACAAACAATTTTATCGCTTTAATGAAGAAGCATGACCTCTTCGAACAGAAGACAGTTAGCTTTCAGCCACGCGATGCACAGGGTAATCCGGCTGGTGACCCACAAAAGATTGCCGATTATATGGCAGTTTCCGAAGAACGCTTTAATGCGCTTTCGTCTGAAGCGCATGAAGAGATTCGCACAGCAGGTGGCACAGGCATCATCTATGCTCACCTTGTTTCTCTATTGCTTTGGCCGCGTGTTATTCACAAAGCGCTTGAAGCAAAAATAAGCAGTTTTTTAGGCATGGAAGACAC
>CAYUFN010000008.1:4626-17921 GCA_964443965.1 uncultured Hyphomonas sp.
TGAAGCAGCGAGCACACAAGGCAACGCGTAAATTCTTGTTGAGAATATTATTGACGGGCAGCTCCTGGTGGGCTGCCCGTTTTGTTATCTTGAGACACAAAGGTGAGAGGCACTTGTACTTGGCTGTTAAATCGTCTTATCCATTCATAACCACTTGAAATTAAGGCCTTCAAAACAATGTTCCGCAGACTTTTGTCTCTTCTACTGGTGCTATGCTTCATGCATGGTTTTGCGCATGCTCAGCCTCAAGGACAACGCCAAGCTGACGTGACGCTTATAAGCGAGCGCAATGTTGCACAGGCTGGTGAGACATTTTTTGTTGCTTTTGATTTGAAGATTAAGCCGAACTGGCACGTTTATTGGCGCAATGCCGGAGATTCAGGCTTGCCGCCAGAAATATTTTGGGCTGAGGGGCAAGCCCCGGATGTGGGGCCATTCATTTGGGCCGCACCGCATGAGCAGGAAGTGCTCGCAAATGAAATCATGAATTATGGCTATAGTGACCAATTGGTGCTGCCATTTTCTGTCACCGTCCCGATTGGGGCAGATATTGGTGATACGGTCGATCTTGCAGGCACGCTTGAATATCAGATTTGCGATGATGTTTGCATTATTGAGCGGGAAGATTTTTCCCTTAGCCTTCCGGTTGGTGCCGAGCCGTGGATTAACAAAGCTAATGGTCAACTCATTGCCGACTGGATTGCAAAAGCCCCTATTAGTTTTGAAGGGGACGCCCGGTTCATCGGCCAAAATGAAGATGCAAGCTGGGCTTTAAGTCTGGCGGCACCGCAGCTTGCTTTACCTGCCAATTATATTCGGTTTTTCCCATATCAGAATGAGATCAAACACGCCGCTACTCAGCCTGTCTCTTATGGGGATGGCGGTATTACATTAACGCTTACCCCTGGCTATAAGCCCGAATTGGGGCAGCGCGTTGACGGAGTGCTTGTGGTCGAACGCGCGGGTGGTGAGACCGAAGCTTATGAAGTTTCTGCGCCGATTGGTTCATCGCCTTTGGCCGGCACGATTGGCCGTACTGGCGGAATTTCCGGGTCTGGTGCGAGCGGATCTTTTAACTTATTCGCGATCGCAGGGTTGGCGTTGTTGGGTGGGTTGATCCTGAACCTGATGCCTTGTGTGCTACCCGTTTTATCGATCAAAGCGGTTGGCATGGTGCAGGTAGCGACTCAAGGTGATAGGGCTCACATGCGTGCGCATGGGATTTGGTACACGATTGGTGTTGTTGTGTCTTTTATCGTAATTGCCGGAATCTTTCTGGCGCTGCGCGCGGCAGGTGAATTGGTGAGCCTTGGTTTTCAGCTACAGTTTCCGGTGATTGTTGCCGTCTTGGCGCTTGTCATGTTTGCGATCGGCCTGTGGCTGTTGGGTATGTTTGAGCTTGGTGGTTCTGTGCAGAATGTGGGCGGTGGTTTGGCTGCAAAACAAGGAAAATCCGGAGCTTTTTTTACAGGTGTTCTGGCCGCTGTCGTTGGTGCGCCGTGTGTGGGGCCATTTTTGGCTGCGGCGCTTGGGGCTGTGATTACACGTCCGGCACCGACGGTTATCTTTGTCTTTTTCCTGATTGGTTTGGGGATGGCTTTGCCATTCCTGTTGCTTAGCTTTGCACCCGGCCTACACCGCTTTTTACCAAAGCCTGGTGCCTGGATGGACCGTTTAAAGCAGTTCTTCGCATTTCCGATGTTCCTGACGGCCGCATGGTTGTTGTCTGTGCTGGGGCAACAAGCGGGCATAAATGCAGTGATGTGGACGGTTGTCGGTGCAACATTGATTGCCTTTGGTGTTTGGGCGCTGAACAGTTCTGGTGGCAAGCTGAAACTTATTGCAAGTGGCTTTGGGGCTTTGATGTTATTGGCCGGGATCGCGCTGCCGGTGCGGGCAAGCTTAAGCGGAAGTCCAGCCAGCGCAGGGATAGTGCAAGCCTATTCAGGAGACTATGCGAGCGAGGTTTGGTCAACTGCTCGCGTTGATGCGCTTTTGGATGAAGGGCGCGGCTTGTTTATTGATTTTACAGCGACGTGGTGTGCGACCTGTCAGGTCAATAAGCTGACCACGTTGAAAAAAGCATCCATACAGAAAGCTTTTGCTGACAATAATATCACTTTTATGGTCGCTGATTATACAACGCGTGATGATGCGATTACGGCCGAAATCCAGAAGCATAATCGTCCGGGTGTGCCAATGTATCTCTACTATGCGCCGGGAAGCCGCACCCCCAAGGTCTTGCCACAAGTGCTGAGTACTGGCTTGATTATGGATGAAATTAGCAACTCGCCCTGATTGATTTGTAAAAACAGATTCTGCACCTGGGCGACAGGTAGAGTGCTTTATGATCAACCGACGAAATATTGGCCTGGCACTGGGGATGGTGGCGGCTGTTCTGCTGACAGCTGGTGCGATGATTGCCTCAACGGCGCGTGCGTCTGGCGATGAAAAGAAGATTATATCAATTCAAGCAGTTCCTGTTTCCACTGATACAAGACGTCTACCCAGTGAACAGTAATCTGTAAGCGAGCAGCCTAGCTGCCAGCCCCCAAATACTTATCAAGGGGAATAGCGCTGGCCGGGCAATGGCCTGTTGGCGCAGTGCTTGTACCTGATCTGGCGGCGTGGGCAGAGGCCACAGCAATGTTTTGGGCATCATCAAGCAGGGTGGCGATACGTGTGAGCGCGTTATGAGCCTGGGCTTTATCTTTAGCTGTTTCGAGTGCATCGAGCTGTCGCTCAGCTTCTTCAGCCATGCCGCGATAGATGCAACTGAAGTCTCTTGCTCCGCCGCTCGTATCAACCCAGACAGCCAGCCGCCCGGCAATGACAGAAAAATCGGCAAGGTTATCAAGATAGTCAGCTTCCAGATCACCTGTCTGGCCTGCATTCAAATCAGTTAGTAATTGGGCGGTCACTTTATAAAGTTCCTTTGCTTGAATGCCCCAATATTCAGCCGTTTCGGGGCTCGCATGTGCTGGGCTGCGGGCAAGGGCAGTGGACAAGATCAAAACAGCAAGTGAAAGTGTGAGACGTTTCAACATGGGATGGGTCCTTTTTCGCCTCTTAGGGGAATGCAAGGCCTATGCCGCATGGGTTTGGCGGGAGAGAAAAATGGATTATGCGGGTAAAGTGGCCATTATTACAGGGGGTGCGGCGGGCATAGGACGCGGGCTATGTACCGTACTTGCTGAGCAGGGCGCACATGTGGTGATTGTCGATATCGAAGACGAAAAAGCACAAAAACTGGCCCATACGCTTGGCGAACGGGCCGAAGCACGGGCTTGCGATGTGAGTGATGCACAGGCTGTGGATAAGTTGGCCGAAGAGATTTGGGCAGCCTATGGCAGCGTGGATTTGGTGTTTGCCAATGCCGGGATAGGGCTAAATGCTTCTATTTTAAAGTCAACGCTCGCCGAGTATGAGGCGACAATGGGGGTGAATATGCGGGGCGTCTGGGCGGTGTCCAAAGCGTTTGGTGCGCGTATGGTTGAAGCCGGGCATAAGGGACACATATGTCTGACAGGTTCGGAGCATTCGCTTGGGATGGAACATGCCGGAAACGGTATTTATACCGCCTCCAAGCATGCTGTGCTTGGGTTTGGCGATGTGTTGCGTGCCGAATTGGCTGGGAAAGTTGGCGTAAGCGTGCTTTGCCCGGGGCTTGTTGCGACTGATATTGCCGATAGTGGACGCCACTATGATTGGATCAAGCGCAGTGAGCGGGCTAAGTCCATGGCAGCGGCGGTGATGGCAAAAGGGCTTGATCCGATGATTGTTGCGCGTGAAACGCTGGATGCGATAGCAGATGGTGCCTTCTTGATTGTTAGCCATCCAACGGCCCGCGCGGCCGCTGAAAAGCGCTGGCAAGAGATTGAGACAGCCTTCGCGACGCAGCCACCACAAGATGGCAGCCGGGATCATTTTGATGTGGACCGTGTTGTCGCCGAAGTGATGGCGGAGCTGAAACCACGCTAACAAGGCGGCGGCGGGCTTCCAATTGTGCGTTCAATCTTGTAGGGCGTGCGGGACGATCTTGTTGTTGAAAGACAAAGCTGATGAGCCAGAAAAACGCCCCACGCAAAGACCTTGCCCGCAAGCCACGCGGGTTTCCTGATAAGCGGGAAGGCCTGATTCATGCCGAGCAGGCCATGATTGCACGTGTAACGGAGGTTTATCAGCAATGGGGCTTTGAGGCGCTTGATACAGGCGCGTTTGAGTTTGCAGATAGTCTGGGGAAATTTCTGCCTGATGCGGATCGTCCAAATGAGGGTGTTTTTGCGCTTCAGGATGATGATGAAGCATGGCTATCGCTGCGCTATGATTTGACGGCGCCGCTGGCCCGCTTTGCGGCTGAAAACTGGCAGGGCCTGCCCAAACCGTTTCGGCGCTATGCAGCAGGATCGGTCTGGCGCAATGAAAAACCGGGGCCTGGGCGGTTTCGAGAGTTTTTACAATGCGATGCTGATACAGTTGGCGCAGGCGGCATCCATGCTGACGCAGAAATGGTTGCCATGGCGGCTGAGGCGATGCGCGCAGCGGGAGCAGGGGATGGTGAGTTTGCAATTCGTGTGAATACGCGCCGCTTACTCAATGGTGTTTTGGAAGAGGCTGGTGCCCGCACCGAAGCGGCTCGGCTGACTGTGCTGCGTGCGCTCGATAAGCTGGATAAATTTGGCGTTGAGGGTGTTGGGTTGCTTTTGGGCGAAGGGCGTATGGATGAATCTGGCGACTTTACCAAGGGGGCCGGGCTTGGTGCAGCCGAGATTAAATCTGTTCTGGCGTTTGCTGAGGCGGGCCGGGCGACGCGGGCTGAAACGATTGATGCGCTAGGCCAGGCAGCAGGCGGCACCGAAGAGGGCCGTGCAGGGCTTGCCGAGCTTGAAGGCATGGAAGTTGCGCTTGCAGCGCTTGGTGTGCCCGCTGAAGATGTGATCTTTGACCCATCTATTGTGCGGGGCCTTGAATATTATACCGGGCCCGTGTTTGAAGCGGCGCTTCTAAAAGAGACCGTTGATGAGACAGGCCGCAAAGTGCAGATTGGCTCTGTTGGCGGCGGCGGGCGCTATGATGATCTGGTTGCACGCTTTACCGGCGAGCAGGTTCCGGCGACCGGCTTTTCTGTTGGTATCTCGCGTCTGGCAGCGGCCTTTGCTATTTCCGGAGATATTAAGCCGCTTAATGGGCCTGTGGTTGTGTTGAACTTTGACAAAAGTAACCCGACAGTTGCCTTGCAGATCGCCACTGAGCTGCGCCAGTCGGGTTTGCGCGCTGAGGCCTATATGGGGAGTTCTGGCATGCGGCCGCAAATGAAATATGCTGATCGCCGCGGCGCGCCTGCTGTGGTGATGGCTGGTGAGGATGAGCTGGCCAAGGGAACAGTGACGATCAAGGATTTGAAAGTTGGTGCCGCAAAAGCGGCCGCGATTAAATCGAATGAAGAATGGCGCGAAAGCCGCCCTGGTCAGGTCGAGGTTGCGCGCGGCGAGATGATTGCCACCGTCAGGGGCATTGTTGAGGCGGATTGATGCAAGGCTCTATAGGTAAAAATTTTGAGCGTCTTGGTGGCGCGCTGATTGATCCGGGTATTGTGTTGCCTGCTGCGCTGCCGCTTGATCTTTGCGGGGAATCTGTGCGTGCCAGGCTTTGTGTGTTTACAGATCATAATCATCAGGATGTGGCGCTGCGCCCGGATCTGACGCTGCCTGTGGCTTTGCATGAAATTGCTGCGCGAAAGAGCGGGCGCTCTGAGGGAGAAACTGTGCATAGATATTGCGCGCGGGCTTTCAGGCAGCCTGATGTTTCTGGCGAGCCTATGGAGTTTCTGCAAATCGGGTTTGAAAGGTTTGGTGCTGCAAGCACGCATGGGGTGGATGCAGAGACATATATTTATGTTTCCGAGGCGGCCCAAGAGGCTGGCGTTCAAAGCGGCGTTGCCAAGTTTGGTGACCTTGGTGTGTTGCCGGCCTTTATCGATGCGCTTGGGGTCAGCCCTGCGGTGAATGCCGGGTTGCGGCGTGCCTTTCGTCAAGAAGGCGGTGTTGGGGCTTATCTTGCGCGGGCAAGTCGGCCGCATAGCGCGTTTGTTACATCATTGATTGGTCTCGATAGATCCGCCGTTGAAGGCGCACTCCGGGCAAAACTTGAAGCAGATAATATCAAGCATTTTGGCAACCGTAGCCAGGCTGAGGTGGTCACACGGCTGATGGAGCAAGCTGATGAGGCGACACATGGGCGAGTGCCCGCTAATGCACAAGCTGTGCTAGAAGCTGTTCTTGCAGTTGCATGTCATCCGCGCGAGGCGGCGCAGCGCTTGCGGGAGATTGCCGAAATCTCAGAGCTTCAAACCGTCCACGAAAAGATTGACCGCCTTGAGACGACACTTGGTTTGATTGCTACGCGTGCAGCAGACTTTCTCGAGGCTGCGACTTTCAGCCCTGCCTTTGGGCGGCGGTTTACCTATTATGATGGCTTTGTTTTTGAGATTGGTGAAGCTGGCGAGCGGATGAAAAGGCCATTTGGTGCGGGTGGACGATATGATGATCTGCTCAATGATCTTTCAGGTGGTGAGGTGTCTGCAACTGCCATAGGCGGCGTTGTGCGTCCCGATCGTTTGGCTCTTGCGCGCGAAGGGGCTTCATCATGACGGCATTGACAATCGCGATTCCTTCAAAGGGGCGGCTGAAAGAAAAGTCTGAGGCGTTTTTTGCCAAATGCGGTCTGACGCTTGTTCAAGACGGTGGCGAACGCGGCTATCAGGCCCGGTTGGATGGGCTGGATGGGGCACGCGTTTTGTTGCTTCCGGCACGCGAGATCGCGCAGGGGCTGATTGATGGCGCGTTTCATCTGGGCATTACAGGGGAAGATCTACTGCACGATCTTTCAGAGCGACCGGGTGAGGATGCCGTGGTTTTTAGCCAACTTGGCTTTGGCGGGGCTGATGTAATTGTTGCCGTTCCTAAAGCTTGGGTGGATGTTTCAACCATGTCTGACCTCGATGCTGCAGGTGCGCTATATCGAGCCGAACATGGCTTTCGCTTGAAAGTGGCCACGAAATATATGCGAATCACGCGCCGATTTTTTGCCAATGCTGCGGTTGGCGAATATCGTTTGATTTACAGCGCGGGGGCAACCGAGGCGGCTCCGGCGACAGGGATTGCAGACCTAATAGTTGATATTACAAGTACGGGCGCAACACTTGAGGCAAACGGGCTGAAGATTCTTGAAGACGGAATCATGTTGAAAAGTCAGGCCTCACTTGCAGGCTCGCTTTATGCTGACTGGACCGACTCTGCGCGCACTTGCCTGGAAGTGTTGGCTGCGAAAACTGCAGTAAACATAAACGATCAGGATGTGTACACAGCACGTATGACAGCTTTTGTGTCGAAACTGTAACAAAGCGCTTGACACAAGGTCGCACTTATCCAAAGGTAGTTAAGTGAGTTTCTGGGAGGAAACGATCTACCTATTGGCGTACCTTTTGCGAGGTACGCCTTTTTTCTTGGCTTTTACCTGTCTCATCAAAGATGTAAGTCGCGCTGAGAATTCGATCACTCAGGGTTTGTGGAAAGGGAGAGGGTACCGGAACCAACGCGACTTACCGATAAACGATAACTTTCTTTATCCGTTGCGTCAAGGGAAATTATCGATATTCGATTAATATGTGTTCATAAACGGTGTTGATACCCTCTGGCTTTATGAAGCTCTATTGACTTGGCAAGCGCTCTACACGAGGTGTGGTCAGATATTTTCTCTTGGAAGGCTTGATTCATGACTGAGAACCGTAAACACATCATGCCGGTCTATGCACCGCCACCTGTTGCCTTTGAGCGTGGTGAAGGCGTGCGCTTGTACACCGCTGAGGGTGAAGGCTATCTTGATTTTGTTGCAGGGATTGCGGTCACAGCACTTGGGCATGCGCATCCGGCTTTGGTGGAGACACTGCAAACTCAAGCCGGTAAATTGTGGCATACGTCAAACATGTTCCGCGTTCCGGCAGGAGAGGATCTGGCAGCAAAGATGTGCCGGGATACATTTGCTGACCGTGTGTTCTTTACAAATTCGGGAACTGAGGCTGTTGAATGCGCGATCAAGGCCGCACGTAAGTTTCATTGGGCCAATGGCGCAGCTGAGCGCGTCGACATAATTACGTTTCAAGGGGCCTTTCATGGGCGTTCGCTTGGTGCGATTAATGCTGGTGGAAACCCAAAATACCTTGAGGGTTTTGGCCCGACTTTGCCTGGATTTGTTCAACTTCCTTTTGGTGATCATGAGGCGCTTGATGCTGCAATTGGGGATAAAACGGCAGCTGTTTTTGTTGAGCCTGTGCAAGGTGAAGGCGGGGTGCGGGCTATCCCTGAGACCTGCCTGACCGAGTTACGCAAGCTTTGCGATGAACGCGGTGCTTTGCTGATTTATGATGAGGTTCAGTGCGGCATGGGGCGGACGGGAAAACTGTTTGCGCATGAATGGGCTGATAATGCTGCGCCAGATATAATGTGCGTTGCAAAGGGCGTAGGGGGCGGATTTCCCTTTGGGGCGTGTTTAATGACTGAAGCTGTGGGTGCGCCAATGCAACCGGGCTCTCATGGATCGACCTATGGCGGTAACCCTCTGGCGATGGCTGTTGGTAATGTTGTTTGGGATATTATCTCTGATGAGGCATTTCTTGAAAGCGTGCGCCGTGTCGCGGGCACGCTGACGCAGGGGTTGAAGTCGATTGCTGATAGCCACTCTGACAAGGTCATGGGTGTAACAGGCAAGGGCCTGCTCTGTGGATTGCAAATGAAAGAGGCTCCTAAACCTCTCCAAGGGGAGTTGCGTGACAGAAAGCTGCTCGTGGGGGTTGCCGGGAATAATGTGTTGCGGCTCGCGCCACCTCTGATCATAACGGACGCGGATGTACGCGAAGCAGTAAGCACAATAGATGCAGCCTTAGGCGCAGATTAAGCAGACGGCTTCTAATCTTGTTTGGCTTATTGCTTTTCATAGCCAAATCAGTTCGTTTCGCGTATGGGTTTCGCTTTGATGTGTAATTCTGCAGGTGCGCTAAAATGGCTGTAAAACATTTCCTTGATCTCTGGCAGCTTGAATCAAATGATCTGCGTGCCATTCTTGATGATGCAAAAGCGACCAAACTCGCGCGCGCGGGCTGGCCAAAGGGGCGTGTTGATAAAGGTGCACCGCTGGAAGGGCGCACGCTGGCGATGATCTTTGAAAAAAGCTCAACACGCACGAGATTCAGCTTTGATATGGCCATGCAACAACTCGGCGGTGCTTCGATTACAGCGACAGCCAATGATATGCAGCTTGGTCGCGGTGAAACGGTTGAGGATACGGCGATTGTTTTGTCCTCTTATGTTGATGCGGTCATGGTTCGCGCCAACCGCCATGCTGATGTAGAGGTTTTTGCCGAGGCCGCCTCTATTCCTGTTATTAATGGGCTGACGGATCGCTCTCATCCCTGCCAGATCATGGCTGATCTGATGACGTTGGAAGAACATGGGCTGGATTTAAAATCAACACGCATTGCATGGGTTGGGGACGGTAATAATGTTTGTGCAAGTTATATTCATGCGGCCGCGAAGTTTGGATTTTCTTTGGGGATCGGTACGCCTTTTCGCTATGCACCCGATGAGGAAGAGGTTGAAATGGCGGTCAGTCTTGGCGCGAGTGTTGATGTTTTTCAAACAGCTGAAGAAGCAGTTGATGGCGCCGATGTAGTGATCACTGACACGTTCGTATCAATGGGGGATGAGGATGCTGATGCTCGCCTGCGTGACCTTGAAGATTTTGCAGTTACTGTTGAACTCATGGACCTTGCTAATCAAGATGCGGTCTTTTTGCATTGCCTGCCTGCGCACCGTGATGAGGAAGTCGACTCAGAAGTTATCGATGGCCCTGCTTCGCTTGTGTTTGAGGCGGCGGAAAATCGATTACATGCTCAAAAAGCAATTCTCAAATATTGCCTGATGGATTAGGCGACAAGATTAAAGGTACTCAAAATGTATGGAAAACATATTGTAAGCGCTACAATTGTGGCGCTTGTTTTGGCAGCCTGTGGGCAACCAGAGTCGGCAACGGTTACACCATTTCAGGCAGACGCGAGCGATACTTTCTTTCCTGATGCGGATCTTATCGAGTCGCACATGGCATACCTGGCTGACGATGCGCTTGAAGGGCGTGAAGCGGGTACGGAAGGTTACGAAAAAGCAGCTATTTATCTGGCCGAAGAATTTGAAAAGCTTGGGCTAACCCCGGCAGGAGACAATGGCACATTCTTCCAACGTATCACATTTAAGCGCGGCGTGCGTCAGGCTGATAAGGCCGAACTTATCGCTGTGGCCACAGATGGAGGCGAGCTGGCGATGGAGAACGGCGTTGACTACGCTATTGGTGGCTCCGTCGGTTATGCGCAGAGCGCGGTTACTGCGCCTGTCGTTTTTGCTGGCTTTGGTATTGTTGCGCCTGAAGCGGGCCGTGATGATTATGAGGGCCTTGATGTTGAAGGGAAAATCGTTGCAACATTCGCTCGCACACCAAGCGGTTTTGATAGTGAGGAACGGGCCTATTACGGCGCGCAGAAGGGAGCAGAAGCTTCCAAGCGCGGCGCGATTGGTGTTCTGAATTTGCCGACCCCAACGTCTGAAGCGGTGTATGCGTTTCAGCGGCTTGTGACCGAGGGACGCCTTGATGGCGCGCAACTTAGCTGGGTTGACGATGAGGGCACTGCCTTCACGCGTGCCCCTGGTATTCAAGGCGGCGCAGCACTTTCTATGGCAGGGGCGGCAAAGCTTTTTGCCGATGCGCCAACAAGCTGGGAAGACCTGCTTGAAATGGCAGAAGCAGAAGGTGGTATTACGCCTACCTTCGATTTACCTGTTACGGTTACGATCAAACAGGCTTCGACCATTGACGAAGTGACCTCGCCAAATGTTGCCGGGATGATTGAGGGCAGTGATCCAACTCTGAAAGAGCAGGTTATTGTTCTCTCTGCGCATCTGGATCATATTGGACTTAGCAAATCTTTTGAGGCGGATACGGTTAATAATGGCGCTTTGGACAATGCGGCTGGCATTGCCACTTTGCTCGAGGCTGCGCGCCTGATTCAGGCTGGTCCGGCACCGCGCCGCTCGATTATGTTTCTGGCTGTAACAGCCGAAGAAAAAGGCCTGCTCGGCTCCCAATATTTTGCCAAGAACCCAACCGTGGCGGCAGAGCGTATCGTTGGCAATGTCAATCTGGATATGCCGGTGCTGACCTATAATTTTACCGATCTGATTGTGTTTGGGGGCACACGCTCGACGATTAATGCGGCTGTTGTTAAAGCAGCGGGCGATATGGGGCTGGTTGTGAACCCGGACCCGATGGCAGAGCAGGGCATCTTCACGCGATCTGATCACTATCGCTTCGTTGAGGAGGGCATACCGTCTGTTATGTTATCGACGGGGTTTGCTAATGGCGGCGAGGAAGCGTGGAACACGCATTTCGCGACCAACTATCACCGCCCTTCTGATGATATGGATAATAATCTCGATTTTGAGGCTGCGGCAAAGTTTGCAGAGTTGAAAACCCGTATCGCACTGACTTTGGCCAATGATGATGCGCGGCCTTTGTGGAACAAGGGTGATTTCTTTGCCCGCCAGTTTGATGGGCCGCAAGTTCCATAAAGTGAACATTCAGGCGCGCAGGTTGATTTAAGTTTCCTCGCGCGCGCGAATGAGTGCGCCCGAGCGCTGCTCTTCAGGGCTGAGCAAGGGTACGAGCTTTTCAGCAACGCTTTCAGGTGTTGGCAGTGTCAACGGGTCTTCGCCGGGCATAGCTTCAGCGCGCATCCCTGTGCGCGTGCCACCAGGATCAAATAGGTTTATCTTGAATCCAAGCGCGTCGGTTTCATCAGCCCAGCCCAGAGCCAAAGCTTCCAGGCCGGCCTTGGCCGTTTGATAAGGTCCCCAAAAGGCGCGCGGCCTGCGGGCAACGCTGGAGGTAACAAAAACAATATGCGGAGATTTTGAATTTTGAAGAACAGGTGTCAAAGCGCTGATTAAGCGCCAATTGGCTGTCAGGTTGACATTGATCGTTTGTTCAAAGCTGCGCGGGCCAATTGTGGCCAGTGGACCGATTGTGCCAAGAATAGCGGCATTGGCAACCCAGCCGTCGAGCCTGCCGAAGCGATCCATTAAGGCTTCGCCAAGCCGTATGATGCCTTCATGATCTGTCAGATCCAGTGGAACGAGCGTGGCTTCTCCACCTGCAGCCATAATCTTGTCGCCGACTTCTTCAAGAGCCAATTTGGAGCGCGCCAGAGCAATCACATGCGCGCCTTCTTCTGCCAATTGGAGAGCCGCCGCGCGACCAATTCCGCGAGATGCCCCGGTTACAAGGATGATACGTTTGTCTGTCATCTGATCACTTATAGCTTAATCAAGAAGGAGTGAAAGCTGAAATTCTTTAGAGCTTTCTTCACTATCATGGTCGGTGAGCGGTGTTGGGTAATCACCTGTAAAGCAATGGTCGGCATGGGCAGGTGCCGCATCGTCTCTGGTAGAGCCGTCAATAGCTGTGTATAATCCGGGAACTGAAAGAAAGCCAAGGCTATCTACACCTAGCTTTGCCTGCATGGTTTCAAGATCATATTTGGCGGCGAACAGCTCGTCTCCGGATGGCATGTCAATGCCATAAAAATCAGGATGTTTGATAGGGGGGCTGGCGCTTCGGAAGTGAATTTCCGTGGCACCGGCATCGCGCACCATCTGCACGATTTTTCTTGATGTGTTGCCGCGCACGATTGAGTCATCAATCAGTATAACCCGCTTACCTTTAAGAACAGAACGGTTGGCCGAATGCTTTTTGGAAACGGACGTCACGCGGCCAGCTTGTGTGGGTTGAATGAATGTGCGTCCGATATAATGGCTGCGAATGATTCCAAGCTGAAAGGGAATGCCTGACTGTTCAGAAAAACCGATGGCTGCAGGTACACCGCTATCAGGCACAGGCACAACTACATCAGCGTCGGCAGGGGTTTCCTGAGCTAGCTGGTGCCCCATTCGGCGACGCACCTCATAAACGCTGCGGCCCTGAATGATTGAATCCGGACGTGAAAAATAAACATATTCAAAAACACATGGTCTGGCCGGGCGCGGTGCAAACGGCGTGATGGACTCAATGCCATCTTCGGTGATGATAACCACTTCGCCATTCTCAATTTCACGTATGAACTCAGCACCGATAATGTCAAAGGCACATGTCTCTGAAGCCAGAACATAGGCATCGCCCAGCTTGCCCAGCACAAG